>DATKRG010000209.1:0-18965 GCA_035532275.1 Streptosporangiaceae bacterium
TTCGAGAAATTCGCGGCCGAACGCCTGCCGTGGGGTGACTCCATCGGCCGTCACCAGGCGGTACTGGGTGGTGTCCTGGCCGAGGGGCAGCAGGTCGGTGTAGGAGAACTCAGGCATCGGTGGCGGTCCTCGGGCGGGTGACGTCGGTGCTTTCATCGTAGTGGCCTGCCCGGGCGGGGCTATTGCCCGCGCGGTGCTCCCGCATACCGTGCGGCCTGCTGGGTATCTAGGCGTGGTCTGCAGCGGCTGCCCCGCGAGGAAAGGCAAGGGTGGGGACATGACGAGCATCCCGGACGCTGGCCAACGGCAGGTGGACCTGGCCGAGGCCGCCAGGCAGCTGCAGCTCGCGATGCATGACTCCCGGGTCGCCTTCGACTGTGTCGCGCTGGAGGAGCTGGACCGGGCTCATACGCACGCGATCATGGCGCGGGCGGCTGTCGACGCGGCCGAGAACCTGCTGCGGGTGGCGCTGGCCGACGGGGCGAGCCGGGCCAGCGACCCGAGCCAGGTCAGCCAGGCCTGACGGGGAGCGCTGCCAGCCCGGTCGGGGTGGGAACGGCTTCTCGCCGCCGCCGGTAAGGTCCTGCTTGCGCGAGGCGCTGCTGCGAAGAACTTAACGACCACGTACGCAGAGCCCGTCAGGGCCAGCCCCCGCAGCAGCGCCCAGAGCTTCTGCCAGTCATCAGCGCCCTGGGCCAGCGCCGCGCGCAACGCCGCCCCGGTCTCCTCCACGAGGGCCCGCAGCCACTGGGGTGGATGAACACCAGTCTCCGGTGACCGGAAGCGGTCATAGAACTCATCACCCACGATCTGGCAGGCCTGCGTCTCCACATCGACCAGGCGAGAGGGCCAGGCCAGGGCGCGGGCCCGGGCGAGAACTCGTTCGTGGGACTCCCGCCACCACGGTGCGGCCGGCGCTCCGCCAGCCAGGCGATAGGCCAGCTCCCGGAACGCCGCCCGATCCGGAACCGCCTGCGGCTCCCGCGGCGGCTGCCAGAACGTCGGCTGGCCCTCGGCCATCCGCCGCTCCCGCTGCAGCTGCTGCGCCCGCCGCCGCCGGTTGCGGCCTCCGGGGATGACGGAACCGGACGAGCGGGCGGTTGCGTAACACCACGTGTTACCGTAGGTCGCATGGGGACGAGGCGATTCAGCGTCAGCGCCAGGGAAGAGATCCATGAGCGCATCCGGGCCCATGCCGATGCGGCAGGAGTGGACATCTCCACCTACCTGATCGCCGCCGCCGTCCAGCAGATGATCCGCGACGACCAGGCCGCCGCGTCATTCGCCACGATCGATGCCGAGATCGCCGCGGGCACCGCCGGATCCGGCAAGGTCGCCTGACCGTGCCCGTCCGCGATCTGCTCGCGGACTTCCCGGATACCCGGACGGGTGAGCGCGTGGTCTACTACGACGCCGGGATGCTGATAGCGCTGCTCGGCAAGGATCTTCGTGCGCGGACAGCGCATGAGGCCCTGAAAGCATCCCCGCACCGGCCCGTCATCACCGGTCCGGTTCTAGCCCAGGTGTGGCGTGATGGCCCGGCTATCGTGCACGCGCTCGCCGGGATCGCCGACGACTGCACGATCCTTCAGGCCAAGGACGACATCGGACCCATCCGCGGGCTGGAACGAGGAGTCATCGGCTGCCTTCCCTGTCATCGCGTCTACCGGCGAGCTGACTTCCAGCGCGCGGGGCGGATGCTCGGCAAGGCCCATCTCCCCGCCAAGAGGAAGCCTGACGCGGTAGACGCCCTGGTCATGGTCGCGGCCGCATGGCACAGCCCGTCCCTGGTTCTCACTAGTGACCCAGGGGATCTCCTTGCCTGCCGGGCAGTCCTCGACACCCACCAGATCGCGATCATGTCCGTTAGCTGAACACGCAAGCCGGATCGCTGCTGCCCTGGCGAGACAGAACACAAGGCAGGGTTGCCTCAGGAGCGCCGGCTGGATGCCCCGGGAGCGCCCGCTGGGTTCCCCAGGACTGCCTGCTTGTCCTCCAGCCTGGCCGGCGGGGTCTGGACGCCCGCGGCCACCGCGTGCTCCTCGTGCACGAAACGGCGGCCGCGCAGTGCCGAGGCCGCGGCGGCGATCACCAGGACGGCCATGGCCATGCTGAACACGATCACCAGGCCGTGGTGGAAGGGCTGGGATATCAGCTGCGGGAAGAACTGCTTGCCGGTGAGGATGGCGACGTTGTGCGCAGGCAGGTGCGCCAGTACCCCGGTCGGGGTGAGCAGCGTGCGCACCGGGTTGTACCCGAGGAACGCGGCGAACAGGCTGCCCACCGGCGGCAGCCCGGCGATCTGGTGGGCGAGCGCGGCCGGGACGCCCTGGCTGGTCAGGCCGCGGCTCAGCGTGGCCGGCAGGGTGCCGGCCAGGCCAGCGATCATGAGGGAGAAGAAGACGCCGATGGACAGCACGAAGCCGGAGTTCTGGAAGGTGGCCAGCATGCCCGAGGCGGCACCGCGCTGATGCCGCGGGACGCTGTTCATGATGGCTGCGGCGTTCGGCGCGGAGAACAGTCCCATGCCCGCCCCGGCCAGGAAGATCAGCAGGCCGAACGCCAGGTAGTGGAAGTTCGTGGGCACCAGCAGCAGCCCGCCGAAAGCGGCGGCCGAGACGAGGAGCCCGCCGGAGGAGAAGGCCCGGGCGCCGTGCTTGTCCGACAGCCACCCGGACACCGGGCCGGAGGCGACGAACCCGAACGTCAGCGGCAGCAGGTAGATGCCCGACCAGAGCGGGGTGTCGACGTACTTGTAGCCGTGCAGCACCAGCCAGATGCCCTGCAGCCAGAGGATCAGCATGAACTGCAGGCCGCCGCGGGCGATGGAGGCGAGCAGGGTGGCCGCGTTCCCGGCCGCGAACGCCCGGATCCGCAGCAGGTGCAGATCGAACATGGGCTGGTTGACGCGCACCTCGACCAGGCAGAACAGGGCCAGCAGGGTGACCCCGCCGATCAGGCCGGTCAGCACCAGCGGGCTGGTCCAGCCCATCACGTGCCCGCCGTAGGGCTGGATGCCGTAAGTGATCCCGACCAGGATGCCGATCAGCCCGACCGCGAAGGTGATGTTCCCCAGCCAGTCGATCTTGGCCTTGTTCCTGACCCCGACCTCGCGCAGGCTCAGGTACGACCAGATGGTGCCGCCGATCCCGATCGGCACCGAGACCAGGAAGACCAGGCGCCAGTCCACGGCGGCGAGCACGCCGCCCAGGATCAGCCCGACGAATGACCCCGAGATGCCCGCCACCTGGTTGATACCCATCGCGGTGCCGCGCTGGTCCGGCGGGAAGGCATCGGTGAGGATCGCCGGGGAGTTGGCCATGAGCATGGCGCCGCCGGTCGCCTGCACGACCCGCCAGCCGATGAGCCAGAGCGCGCCGTGGGCCCCGGTGAACGGGTCGAACGGCAGCGCCAGCGCCCCGAGCCCGAAGATGGCGAAGCCCAGGTTGTACATGCGCACCCGGCCGTACATGTCGCCCAGCCGGCCCAGGGTCACCACCAGCACGGCGGAGACCAGCAGGTACCCCATGAGCATCCAGAGCAGGTAGCTCACATTGCCCGGCGTCAGCGGATCGAGCTTGATCCCGCGGAAGATCGCCGGCAGCGAGATGATCACGATGGATCCATTGACTGTCGCCGCCAGGATGCCCAGCGTGGTGTTGGAGAGCGCAAGCCACTTGTAGTGGGTGCCGGGCAGCCTGCCCGGGACCGCGGGCCCACCGGTGCTCGTGCGCGCGTCAGCGCCCTGGCCGTTTCCCGACTCGCCCACCTGCCGGTCTTCCCCTCGCTCGGGCTGATACTTGCTTTCAGCAAACTAACAGATGGGGCACCGTGATGCCCAGTTGCGGCCCGCCTCCGGGCGCCACCCAGCGGCCACCCGCCACGCCGGCGATGGTGACGTGCCAGGTCAAGGCCGGATATTTTCATCAGGTGACGTCCCGTCCGATGCCCCGCGACCTGCGTGCGTCCGACGCTGACCGGGAGCGGGTGGTGGCCGTCCTGGCCGACGCCGCCAGCGATGGCCGCCTCACCCTTGATGAGCATGCCGAACGAGTCAGCCGCGCGTATCACGCCCGCACCCTCGGCGATCTCGCGAGGCTGACCGAAGACCTGGTCGCACCGTCGGCGCAGCCGCTGCGGCTGGACGGGTCGCGTGTGGTGGCAGCCTTCGGCACTACCCAGCGACGGGAGGGCCGCTGGGTAGTGCCGGACCGGCTGGTGGTCACCGCCGTTGGCGGCCGCGTGGTGCTCGACCTGCGCGAGGCGCTGCTGCAGGGCCTGCACACCATCGTCCACGCGACCCTGATCGGTGGGCAGCTGCACCTGCTCGTGCCGGAGGGGGTCCAGGTGGCCGTCACCAGCGCACGCCAGCCGGCCCGGGCCGGGGCGGACCTCGAGCCCCGCCCCAGCGCAGCGCCGGGGATCCCCGGCACCCCCCTGGTCGAGGTGCGTGCCTTCACGGTCGCGGGCCGGGTCCGCGTGCACACACCCCGCCGCCCCGGCGCCCGCTGGCTGGGCCGGTCCCGCCGCCAGACCCGCTGACAGCCCGAAGCAGCCGGTCCTCAGCCAGCCACACAGGGCGTGTGGGCGGCCGCGTAGATGATCATCGACGGGTTCTCGAAGACGGGACGGTACCGGCTGGGGTCAGCCGCGAAAGCAGGCAGGTCCGCGCCCGTCCCGTGCCGGTAGAGCACGACATAACGCACATCGTCCCGGATCAAGATGCCCGCCGCCGGGCAGCTTGCGGGGTGGAGGAGAACCTGCTGGGAGTCGAGCAAGGGCTGGCGGCCGGCCGTCGGCAGCGAGCGCGGATGGGCGATCCGGTACGCGCCATAGGACTGCAGGCCGGTGTAGCCGCCCATGGCCAGGACAGCGCGGTTGCCGATGCCGGGGTTCAGGTACGGAGTGGAGATGATGTTGCCGCCGGTGTTGTGCTGCCCCAGCCAGCGCCCGGCGGCGGCGACCCGGTGGGTGAGCACTTCCTTGGCTGGCCTGCCGCCAGCCGCGAGGCCGCGGCCCGCCTGGACCAGCACCACCACCGCGACCACACAGGCAGCCGCGACGGCCGACACCGTCAGCGCGGTCCGGCTGGCCTGCCGGTGAGCCAGCAGTGTCCGCACGACGAGCACCAGGCCGAACGCGGCGACCACGGACAGCGGCCCGCCCAGGTCACGCTCGAACCGCTGCGGGAACCCGTCCAGCGCGGTCCGGCTGCCGGCATACATCAGCAGGCACCACAGCAGGACGGTGGTGACCGAGAGCACCTGCGCCGGCCGGGCCAGGTGCCGGGCACCCATCACCACCGCTCCCACACCGAACAGCCCGAGCCACACCAGCGCCGGGCTCAGCGCCGTCAGCAGATGCCGCGCTGCCGGGACGGGCTGGCTGCCCAGGGTGATGGAGACCGCCGTCGAGGTGGAGGAGTGGCCGGTGACCAGCCCGGCCAGGTTGTAGGTGAGGGAGGCATAACACACCGCGAGCACAGCCACCGCGCACAGCGCCGCCAGCATGATGCCCGCCTCGCGGCGCTGGCGCTGGCGGAGCAGGTAGGGCAGCGCGGTGAGGGCGGCGAGCGCCAGCAGGATCACCACGTACAAGGTGGCGACCGAGTGATACAGCACCACCGAGTCGGCCACCACGGCCAGCAGCACGGCCGATCGCAAACCGGGTGACCGGTAGAGGGTGACCAGCGCAGCGACCACCATGATCATCAGGAAGTAGCCGGCTACCAGGTCTGGATAGCGGCCCTCGGCGAAGCCCGCGTACGCGCCGTCGAGTACGAGCCCGTTCAGCGCGGCGGCCGCGAGGCCGTACTGCCAGCCCCACAGGCCGGTGGCCAGCGTGTAGGCGGCGAGGGCACAGAGCACCAGCAGGGCCGGTGCCAGGACCGGGAACAGCTCCAGCGGGGTCAGCCCGCTGATCCGGCAGATGATGGCGGCGAGCGCTGGGAACCCGGGCGGGTAGATGAGGTAGCTGCCGTACGAGCCGTGGGCGAGCATCTGCTCGGCCATCACAGCATGCGAGAACTGGTCGCCGCCGCGCAGGAACGGCCAGTCGTGGCTGATCACCCCGGAGTAGGCGCGGTAGGCGGTCAGCCCGAGCACTACCGCGAGTGCCCCAGCCCGCAGGCCCGGGCTGGCTGGCCGGCTGTCGCTGGGCTCTGCCTGCCGGCCCTGGGCGCCGGGAGCGGGGGCGCTGCGGGTGGACGCGACCAGCGTGCCCGCGGCCGCCGACGAGGTCCCGGCACCACCCGGGCCTGCACCGCCCGGCCCGGCACCACCGGGCCCAGCAGCACCGGGCCCCGTACCACCGGGCCCGGCAGCACCGGGCCCAGCAGCACCGTGCCCGGCAGCGCCCCCCGGCGGTGTGCCGCCGGGGGGCGCCGCCCCGCCCGGGGCGCCGGCCGGGGCGGGACCGGCGTTGCCAGCGGCAGTGGCCGCGTCGTCATCGGTCCCGGTCACCGGGGCCGGCTGGGCTGCGAGTGCACCGGCCCCGAGGAGGCCCGCCGCGACCAGCACGAGCAGCCATCCCGGGGTGGCGCGGTCCAGCATGGTGACGAGCGCCAGTGCGAAGACGCCCGCGATGACGATCAGGACGCGGGGGTCGCGGACCGCGGCCGGGGACGGCAGGACCGGTGCGGCCGAGCCAGGTGCCTGGCCCCTCAGCAGGAAGGCCAGCAGGCCGGAGCCGAAGACGAGCGCTACCGCGGCCAGAGCCAGCCACAGGGTGATGCCCGCCCCCGTGACCCGGGCGATCAGCACCGCGATGGCGGGCACCGACGCCACCGAGAGCGCCGCCGAGTAGGTCAGCCGTTCCGCCAGCCCGCCCGTGGGGCGTAGCACGGCAGCCCAGAAATAGCCGGGCAGCACGCCAGCGACTGCCGCCGCCAGCACCGCGCGGATCAGGTCCGCAACCACAAGCCACCGCCGTCAGGGTCGAAACCGCGGGCTCCTGCCGAGTCCCCGGAATGCGAAGGTAGGGGGAAAGTGACGGACCGTACCCTATGCGAACATGCCCGTGCAGTGCGGCGATAGCCGCCAGATGGGGCCTGCCCGCCGGGACCCGTGCCTGCCGGGGCTGTGTCAGCTGGGGCTGTGTCAGCTGGGGCTGTCGAAATTGATGGAGCTGTAGGCGCGCAGCTTCCAGAGCTGGTGCTCGCTGGTGATGGTCCGGGTGGTGCCGGAGCGGGCCCGCATGACCAGCGACTGGGTCACCGCGCCGCCGGCCCGGTAGCGCACGCCCGTCACCAGTTCCCCGTCTGTGATGCCGGTGGCGGCGAAGAACGCGTCCTCCGATGCCACCAGCTCGTCGGTGGTCAGCACTCGCTTCAGGTCGTGGCCCGCCGCGATGGCCCGGTCACGCTCGGCCTCGTCGCGGGGTGCCAGCCGGCCCTGGATGACGCCCCCCAGGCATTTGATGGCGCAGGCGGCGATGATGCCTTCCGGGGTACCGCCGATGCCGAGGAGCAGGTCGACCCCGGTGCCGTCGCGCGCGGCCATGATGGCGCCCGCGACGTCGCCGTCGGTGATGAGCTTGATCCGCGCCCCCGCGGCCCGGACCTCGCCGATGAGGTGCTCGTGCCGGGGCCGGTCGAGGATCACCACGGTGACGTCCTGCGGGGAACAGCCTTTGGCCTTGGCAACGGCGCTGACGTTGTGCGCCACGGGTGCCTCGATGTCCACCAGATCGGCAGCGGCAGGGCCGGTGACCAGCTTCGACATGTAAAAGACAGCCGACGGGTCATACATCGATCCGCGTGCGCTGACGGCCAGCACCGAGATCCCGTTCGGCATGCCGTTGGCGGTGAGCCGGGTGCCGTCGATCGGGTCCACAGCCACGTCGCACTCCGGGCCGGTGCCGTCCCCGACCTGCTCGCCGTTGTAGAGCATCGGCGCGCGATCCTTCTCGCCTTCACCGATGACGACCACACCCCGCATCGACACCGTGTTGATGAGCAGGCGCATCGCCTCCACGGCAGCGGCGTCGGCGCCGTTCTTGTCCCCGCGTCCCACCCAGCGGGCGGCGGCCAGCGCGCCGGCCTCGGTCACCCGGGCGAGCTCAAGAGCCAGGTTCCGGTCCGGCGCCTGGCGTTCCGGCTCGGCGGTCATCGGTGGGCTCGCCTCACCAGGCCGGCCGGCTGTCGGGTCGTTGGTCATCGCTGACGCCTTTCCTCGGTGGCCGTGATGCGATCCTACGTATCGGGCCAGCTAGCGTGGCAGAGTCCGGGCCTGGGCGAATCCCCCGCCCGGGGTATGCGCCGGTGGGGCCTGGCCGGCTGGGCCCGGCCGGGCTGTGGCATGGGGGGGAAGGCGGGGCTAGAACGGCGCGTCCGGGTCGCCGCGATCGTCGCGGGCAGGCAGGGCGGCGGCGAGCCGGGCCCGCGCGCCTTCCAGCCAGTGCGAGCAGATGGCGGCCAGGCGCTCGCCCTGTTCCCACAGTTCGAGCGACTGCTCCAGGGTCAGCCCGCCGCCCTCGAGCCGCCGGACCACCTCGGTCAGCTGATCGCGTGCCTGCTCATACGGCATCTCAGCGGCAGGCTCGGGTTCCCCGGAAGTCTCAGGGTCCTTGCGGCCCTGGCTTGCCTGGCCCGCTGCGGACCGCTTCTGGGCAGTCATGGCGACAACCTATCCCGCCAGCGACTGACCAGGGCGGGCGGCCCGGCGGGCGGCGGCCGCAGCTGGAAGTCCGGGGCGGCGGCCTTCAGCTTGCGGGTGGCCTGCACGGCGGCCGACACGATCCGGGCGTAGAGCCGGGCGCCGGGCGGGCGGGGATGCACGCCGTCGCTCCACAGCAAGCCGGTCCGGTGCTCGATGGCGGCGAGCCAGTTGCCGAGCACCACGTTCGGGTAGCGCCGGGCGGCGGCGGCGATCACGCCGTTCACCTCGTGTTCCCATGGCCTCGCCTCGAACGTGTTGACCAGCACCAGGACGCGGGATGAGCCGATCTCGTGGAGCAGCTGGCGAACCTCGCCGGTGGTCACGGTGCCGTTGGTGCCCAGGCCAACGATGACCACACGCCGCAGCCTGCCATCGTGGGCGAGCCTGCGGATATCCGCGAGGCCCGCCGTCATCTGGCGGCTGACCTGCGCGTCGATGTAGATGCCCGGCAGGGCGTGGTGGAGCTGCGGGGCGGCGGCGAGCATGACCGAGTCCCCGATCGCCGTCACCTGCCTGCCCGGGACCTTCCGGCTGGTGGGGGCGCCCGGGCTGGGCGCCGGGCCTGCCCCGGCGGGAGCTGGCGCCTGGCCCGGTGTGGGGGTGGCCGGTGCCACGGCGGACCGGTGGGTGACGTGGACCCTGGTGGCGGCGCTGACCCGTTCCCCCCGCGCCATCTGCTGGGCGAGGCCGGAACTGGCCGGCGGGTGCAGCACGCCGTACCCGGCGGTGCAGGCGACAGTGGCCGCGGCCACCGCCGCGAGGACCGGCAGCGCGCGCATGGGTGTATGCAAGGCCGCGGTGGCCGATTCCCGCACTGCCCGGTAGCAGGTGCGCACCGTGGCGCGGAAACCGTCCCGCAGAATCGGGGTCTCGATCCACCTCCACGACGCGGCCGCGAGCCCGATCGCAGCTGCCGCCTCCACCAGCCAGAGCCAGGCCGGGGTGGCAGCTGTCGTGCCGTTGACCGCCACCGCGATCGCGATGACGGGCCAGTGCCACAGGTAAATGCCGTAGGAGCGGACGCCGAGCCAGCGCAGCGGCGGCAGGCTGAGCAGTGCGCCGATGGTGCCCTTGGCGGCGGCCGCGAGGGTCAGCCCGCCGGCCGCGAGCGCCGCGAGAGCCAGGCCGGCCGGGTAGACGATCGGGTCGGCGCCGGACAGGTGGCCGACCGCCCAGGCCAGCACCACCAGGCCGGCCATGCCCAGGTAGTCCAGCCGCCGCGTGAAATCGCGGGAGGCGGTGGCGACCGTGGCCAGGGGCCAGGTCAGGGCGAGCGCGGCGCCGACGAGCAGGGCCGTCGCATGCGTGTCGGTGCCGTAGTACACCCGCGACGGGTCCGCCCCTGGGACGAAGACAATGGCCATGAGCAGGGCCGATACCCCAGCACCGAGCCAGGCGAGTGCCGCGCGTGCCCGGGTGGTCAGCGCCCTGGTCAGCACCAGGCTCAAGATCAGTGGCCAGGCCAGGTAGAACTGTTCCTCGATGGCCAGGGACCACAGGTGCTGCAACGGTGGCGGTGGCCCGAACGTGGCGAAGTACGACATGTGATGCAGCGCCTGGTACCAGTTGCTGGAATAAGTGATCGCCGCGACCAGCGCCGGCCGGAGCGCGTCAAGCTGGTCCGGCTCGATCACGGCGACCGCGGCCGTCACCGTGACCAGCACCACAGCCAGTGCGGGCAGCAGCCGCCGCGCCCGCCTGATCCAGAACCCGCGCAGGTCCAGCCGCCCCAGCCGGTCCCGCTGGGCGACGAGGAGGTCGGTGATCAGGTAGCCGCTCAGGACGAAGAAGACATCGACGCCGAGAAAGCCTCCGGGTACTCCGCGTATGCCCTCGTGAAAGGCCATGACCGCGAGCACGGCAAGGGCGCGCACGCCGTCCAGGCCGGGCGCGCGTTCCTTGGTCCGTCCGGAGCTGTCCCGGGCCGTGGCTGCTGCCTGCGTCGTCAACCTGCGCGTCACCTCCCGGCTCGTGTTTTACGCTCTCATCTTCGCCACGCTGGTAAGGGAAGAAACGCCGTGACGGGTAAGGGGAGGAAAGATAACGTTACGCGGCCTAGGCAGTGTTCGCTGGGCTATTCAGCCGTTACTGTGAGCTGATCATCCGCGAACCTGACCATAAGCCTTTCCCGGGCTGCGACGTCGGCGGCACGCCGGATGACCTGGCCATCCTCCCGCTGCACGATCGCGTAACCGCGGCTGAGGGTGGCCGCGGGCGACAGCGCGAGCAGCCGGCCACGGATGTGGCTGATGTCGTCGGCAGCGCGGTCGAGCCCAGCGGCGAAGCAGCGGCGGGCGCGTTCGGTGAGGGCGGCGACCAGTTCCTCCCGCCGGTCGATCTCCCGGAGCGGGTTGGACAGCGCCGGCCGGGAACGCATGTCCGCCAGCCAGGCCGACTCGCGGTCCAGCCGGCCTGTGAGCGCGCGCCGTGACCGGGCACGGAGCTGCTCGACGAGCGCGAGCTGCTCGGCCACATCCGGGACCACCCGCCGGGCGGCGTCCGTGGGCGTGGAGGCTCTGACATCGGCGACAAGGTCCAGCAGCGGCGTGTCCTGCTCGTGGCCGATCGCGCTCACCACCGGAGTCCGGCAGGCCGCGGTGGCCCGGATCAGGGACTCGTCGGAGAACGGCAGCAGATCCTCGATGGAGCCGCCGCCCCTGGCGATGATGATCACCTGCACCGCTGGATCGGCGTCCAGCCGGTGCAGGGCATCGGTCACCTCGGCCACTGCGTAGGTGCCCTGCACCGCGACCTGCTCCACCCGGAACTTGACCGCGGGCCAGCGTGCCGCCGCGTTACGCTGCACGTCCCGCTGGGCGGCTGACTCGCGTCCGCAGATCAGGCCGATGATCGTGGGCAGGAAGGGCAGGGGCCGCTTGCGTTCGGCCGCGAACAGGCCCTCGGCGGCCAGCGAACGGCGGAGCCGGTCCAGCCGGGCGAGCAGTTCGCCGATGCCGACCGCGCGGATCTCGATCCCGGTCAGGGAGAACGAGCCGCGGGCGGTGTTGAGATCGGGCTTGGCCCACACCACCACCCGGGCGCCCTCGGCGGGCGCGGGATCCGCCGCCTCCAGCACGGTCCTGGGGCAGATCACCCGCACCGACACGGCCGCCACCGGGTCGCGCAGGGTGAGAAACGCGGTACCGCCCCGTCTGGTGAGTTCCGCGATCTGGCCTTCGACCCAGATCCGTCCCAGCCGGCCGACCCAGTCACCAGCCAGGCGCAGCACGGTGCGGACCGGGACTGGCGATTCCGCGGTGGTCTGCAGAGGCATGGCAGGGGCAGCCGGTGGCCGGTCAGGGGGCGCGGCCGGTCAGCTCGCCTCGTGCTCGATCTTGTCCAGGCGCCGCTCGAACATGGTGACCACGTCGCCCCGGCTGGCATGTGCCTTCTCGTAGTCGAGCAGGGCGTGTACCGCGCTGGCATCGAGCGCCCGCAGCCGGGCGCGCAACGAGGCGACGGACAGGTCGTCGTAGCCCGGGATCGGGGCCGCGGCCGGCGGGGGAGCAGCGGCTGGCTGAGCCGGGGCCGGCGCCGAAGCGGCGGCCGGCTTGGAAGCCGCGGGAGCTGGCTTGGCGGGAGCTGGCTTGGCGGCGGCTGGCTTGGCGGGGGCCGCCTTGGACACGGCCGGCTTGGCGGCGGCCTTGGCACGGGCGGCGGCTGGCGCTGGCTTCGGGGCGGCGGTCCTCGGCCTCCGGGTGGCGGCAACTGGCGCCGGGGATGGCTTGGTAGCGGCTGGCTTGGTGGTTGCTGGCTTGGTGGCTGCGGCCGGCTTGGACGGAGCCGCGGTGGCCTGCTCGGGCGCCGGGGCTGGCTTGGCTGTCTCGGCGGCGGGCGCGGCTGGCTTGGTGGCGGCCGGGGCTGGCGCCGGGGCGGTGGCCGGCTGCGGGCCCGCAGCACCGGCGCCGGGCCGGATGGGATGCACGGCCGCGCCTTCGGACTCCCGCACCGGCCTGGCCGGCGGGGTCTTCTCCGCTGGCCGGGTGGATGTCGCCGGCTCGCGCAGCACCGTGACGTTGCCCGTCTGTTCCGGCTGCCGCTTGGCCTCCGGGGCGGGACCGGCCGGCGGCGCCGAGCCGATCTGCTCCCGGACCTGGGCCCGGACCTTGTCCACGGCCATCAGCAACTGGCCGATGCCAGCGAATACCGCGCGCAGCACCACGGCTGGAGCCTCTTTAATGCGGTCGGTGACCTGCGGGATGGGCATCGTGTCTCCCTGCATGCTGGTCTGGGCGGCCCGTCGTAGGTGTACCTTCCCCCCGGCGCAGGCCGCGTGGGCAGCCGCCGTTGCTGCCTAACCTTATTCTCCCTCCCCGGGGGAACCGGCCGCAGCAGCGGGCGGCGGATACGCGCGGTGGTGAGCCGGTCGCCGTCCGGGCATGCTCCCTACCGGGCGCTGTGCCTGGTTCGTCGTGCAGATGCCTCCTCTACCATGAGAAGCATGCCTGTGACGATCCGACGGGTACTGCTCGCCAAGCCCCGGGGCTATTGCGCCGGGGTTGACCGGGCTGTGCAGACGGTCGAGATGACGCTGGAGCGCTACGGTCCCCCCGTATACGTCCGTAAGCAAATCGTGCACAACAAGCACGTGGTCGCCGCGCTGGAGAAGCGCGGCGCCGTCTTCGTGGACGAGGTCGCCGATGTGCCCGAGGGCGCGGTGGTGGTGTTCTCGGCACACGGGGTGGCACCGCAGGTGCGGACCGATGCCAAGGCGCGCAGCCTGCACACGATCGACGCGACGTGCCCGCTGGTCACCAAGGTGCACAACGAGGCGCGGCGGTTCGCCGCCCAGGGATACGAGATCCTGCTCATCGGCCATGAGGGACATGAGGAGGTCATCGGCACGACCGGCGAGGCACCCGCCAACATCCACCTGGTGGACGGGCCCGAGGACGCCGCCCGGATCGAGGTGCAGGACCCCGCCAAGCTCGCCTGGCTGTCGCAGACGACGCTGTCGGTGGACGAGACCACCCAGACCGTCGCCGCGCTGCGGGAGCAGTTCCCGTCGCTGGTCGATCCGCCCAGCGACGACATCTGCTACGCCACCCAGAACCGGCAGGCGGCGGTGAAGCAGATCGCGGCGCAGGCGGACGTGGTCCTGGTCGTGGGATCGGAGAACTCGTCCAATTCGGTGCGCCTGGTGGAGGTGGCGCTCGACGCCGGCGCGGCGGCTGCCTACCTGGTGGACGACGCGGACCTGATCGAGCCCGGCTGGCTGGACGGCGTCAGCACGGTCGGGGTGACCAGCGGTGCATCGGTCCCCGAAGACCTCGTGACGGGAGTGCTTGAGCGGCTGGCCGAGAGCGGCTTCGGCCAGGTCGAAGAGGTCGAGGCGGTCGAGGAGCGGCTGGTCTTCGCGCTCCCGCACGAACTGCGGCGAGGCCCGGCCGGGCGCTAGCCGCCGCGGCTCAGCCCCGTGGTGGTGCCCGGCCCAGTCCCACCAGGCCGGGCACCCGCTTATCGGGCGGTCAGGAAACGGCCCACTGGACGGTGTACTTCGAGCTCACGATGTGCCCGCTGTTGTTCAGGCACGCGACGGCTGCCTCGGGCGAGAATCCCGATGAGCTCTCGAACATGAAGCAGTGGGTGTAGCTGCCGTTCTGAGGAGTCACCTGCACGTTGCCGGCACCGCCGTTGGTGTTGGACGGGTGACCGCCTACGGCCGCGAAGATGACGAGCCAGACGTGCGGCTCCTCGAACTGCGACATGGATACCGTCGCGCCCGCGTGGCTGTCGAACTGGGTGTGCGGGATGTAGGCGCTGCTCGCGGGCTGGTCGGCGAGGGCGTTGGCGTCGGTCAGGCTGTCCTGCCCCATGACGTTGTTGCCTCTGGCGTAGCTGACCACGAACTGCCGGTTCTGCGGCGTCCCCGTGGCCGAGTAGCAGTTGACGAAGATCGCCTCGCCGGTGCTCGTGCCACCCCAGGACTTGAGCTGGCAGTCGCCGGCGCCGGTGTTGTAGGCGCTCACCTTGACCGTGCCGGAGGTGCCCAGGGTGCCCACCCCCGGCATGTTGATCTTGTACTGGCCGATACCCAGGTGAGTGACGCTGTTGGCGTGGTTGGCGGAGTTGTACTGGTACTGGCCGGACAGCGAGTACGACTTGGCCTTTGAGGCGATCCAGTCATAGGCCAGCGCGCCGTGCGGGGGAGAGGTGGGCTGGGTGACGGTCACGCTGAAGTCGGCGTTCTGCAGGACGCCGGCATAGCTGTAGCAGTACACGTCCACGGTCAGGTTCCCGGAGCTGGGGCCCCAGCCGTCCACGGTGCAGGTGTCCTCGCTCTCGGACGAGACCTCGACGTTGCCGCCGGTGATGCCGCCGAGCCCGGTGAAGACCAGATGGTTCAGCCCGACGCCGCTGCTGGACCAGACGACCGAACCGCCGCTGGAGTTATAGCTGCTGCCGGTGCCGCCGTTGCTGTTGAAGAACCCGGCCAGCGCGGACGGAGGGAGCTTGTGCGTCGCCGGCGCCGTCCAGGTGTCCCAGGCCGGCCTGGTGGGCTTGATCGGCCCAGCGGAAGGGCCGCTCGCCGCGCCGGCGGGCGCGGCCAGCGCCAGTACGCACAGCGGTCCCGCTGCGAAGGAAAGCAATCTGGTGATGCCCCGCTTCATCCTGCCTCCTCGGCTGAGCCGGGATGGTGGCCGGGCATGCCCACGCGTCACGGGCGCGAGCTGCCAGGTCCCCCGGCTTCCTGATTAGGTCAAGTGAGTGTAAAGACTCGGTGGTGCGCTGATGCGCGAAACGAGCAAATCGGACAGCATGTCGCGGCCAGGGCATACACATCCCGGACGGTTGGTATCAGCCAGGCTGGCGGTGGCTGCGCCGCAGATCCTGCCTCAGCTCACGAACGCACCGGGCTAGCCCGCGTGACCAGGCGATGATCAGGCTCAGGGCGGTTCCGGCGAACAGCCACGGCGCTGCCCCCGCCAGGGTGAGCGCTGTCCCCTCGGCGATGGACAACGCGGCGTTCCCGGTCGCGGTACCCGCCTTCACGCCGACCAGTGCGACGCAGAACAGCAGCGGCGGGGTGACCGCCGCCGTCAGCAGATCGGCTGGCCTGGTGTACCAGGCAGCGGCCGCGCTGCCAGCCAGGAACGCGGCGCCTGGCAGCACGGGCCAGTGCAGCCAGGACGCGCCGAGCAGGCCCAGGACGAAGACAGCCAGCATCACGAGCACGGCCCCCCGGCCGGTGAGCTGGACCCAGGGGCTGGGCTGCGGCGGCGGCTGGTCCCGGTCAGGTATCCGGCTCATCGGGCTCGTCCTTGAGCATGACCCGGCGAAGCACCACACCGACCACCGCGGTCAGGATCCACAGATAGGGAGCAACCCCCGGCGCGACGATCGCTACCGGGATCGACAGCCCGAACACCACCGGCGTGCGCGTCATGCGGGCGGCGAAGTAGCGGCGCATCCTGGGCGTCACGCTGTCCACCACCAGGCCCGCGGTCTTGATGGCATAGAGCCAGATGACCAGCTCGGCCAGGCCCGCCGCGGCCACGCAGGCGGCGTAGAACACGGTGGCGGGAGCCTGCTGGGTGGAGGCGGCACTGAGCAGCGCGGTCGGGAAGGGCAGGAAAGCGACCGTGGCCAGGAACAGCAGGTTGAGCCAGATGAGCGTGCGGTCCAGCGCCCTGATATGCCGGAAGACCGAATGGTGGCCCATCCAGAACATGCCGATGACCGCGAAGCTGAGCGCGAACCCGAAGATCCGGGTGCCCGAGTTCCGCAGTACATCGCCGGCATGGATCAGGGAGGCCGGCAGACCGGGCACCCTGATGTCCACCACGAGCAGGGTGATCGCGATGGCCATGACCGCGTCGCTGAAGAACAGCACCCGGTCGTACTCCAGGTTCCCCGACTCCGACAGCAGGCTCAGCTGCGTCCGGGCACGCGCCTTCCTGCCCGCGTGGGCGGCCCCCCCAGCCGCCCCTTCCGGAGGCTGCACGTCATCGGTGGCCATCGCCTGCGTGCCTTTCCCGCTACCCGATCAGTTCCGGCGCGGACAGCGCCCGGGGAGTCTCCTCCACCAGGGCGGGTGATTCCAGCTCGGCGTCCACCAGCCCCAGCTGGCTGAACCGGCGGGCACTGACCAGCACCCTGCTCTCCAGCGTGCCGACCGCCTGGTTGTAGGTGGTCACCGCGTTCGCGAGTGCCTTGCCGAGCCGGTCCACGTGCCTGCCCATCCCGGCCAGCCGGTCGTGCAGTTCCCGGCCGACGTCGAACACCGCCCGGGCGTTCTCCGACAGGGCCGCCTGCTGCCAGGCGTACTGGGCCGTGCGCAGCATGGTGACCAGCGTGGTCGGGGTGGCGATGTGCACCCTGCGGGTCATCGCGTGCTCCAGCAGGCTGGGGTCGAGTTCCAGGGCCGGGGCGAGGAAGGCCTCGCCCGGGATGAACAGCACCACGAACTCCGGTGCCGGGCTGAGTGCGGTCCAGTACGCCTTTGCGGAGAGCCGTTCGACGTGGTCGCGCAGATGACGGGCATGCGCCCTGAGTCTCGTTATGCGGACTGATTCTTCGGATGCCTCCGCGGCCTCCAGATATGCGGCGAGCGAAACCTTGGAATCCACGACGATGTTCTTGCCGCCTGCCAGCCGCACAACCATGTCCGGGCGGAGCGCGCCACCGTCAGTGGCCACCGACACCTGTTCCTCGAAGTCGCAGCGCGCGCTCATGCCGGCGATCTCCACCACCCGGCGCAGCTGCATCTCGCCCCAGCGCCCGCGCGCCTCCGGCCGCCGCAGCGCGGTGACCAGGGCCTGGGTCTGGACCCGCAGCTGCTCGGAACTCTGCCGGGCGATGTGCACCTGCTCGGCCAGCGCGGCGTGCGACCGCAGCCGCTCCGCGTCCGCCTCCCGGAGCTGGGCCTCCACCCGCGCGAGGGTGTCCTTCAGCGGCCCGACCAGGTTCTCCACCGCAACCCGGCGGGTGTCCAGATCGCCGGCCGCCTTCGCGTTGGCGGCGGCCAGCCTGCCCTCGGCCATTTCCAGGAACCGCCGGGTGCTGGCATCGAGCGCCTGGGCCGACAGCGACTCGAAACGCTCGGCGAGATGGCCCTCGACCAGCGCGGCCCGCTCGTGGGCGGCACGTGCCCGCTCCTCGGCCGCGCTGGCCCGCGCCGCCAGCCCGGTGGCGGCGCTTGCCTCCCGGCTGCGGGCGAACAGGAACCCGAGCACCGCCCCCAGAGCAATCCCGATGAGTACGGCGAGCAGTGAGATCACGCTCATGTTCGGCATTTTCGCAGCCGGCTGCGACACTCACCGGTAGGCCACGCGGGGGAGCGGGCGATGGCCGCCGGCGGCCAGGACCGGGCGGGACACGCCCTAGACTGCCCGGGTGAGCCTGTCCATCGGCATCGTTGGCCTGCCCAACGTCGGCAAATCGACTCTGTTCAACGCGATGACCAGGGCGAGCGCGCTGGCGTCGAACTACCCGTTCGCAACCATCGAGCCCAACGTGGGCATCGTCGGCATTCCCGATCCACGGCTCGCCGTGCTGGCGGAACTGTTCGGCTCCGCCCGGGTCGTGCCCGCCACCGCCCGTTTCGTGGACATCGCCGGCCTGGTCCGCGGCGCGTCGGCGGGCCAGGGCCTGGGCAACCAGTTCCTGTCCCACATCCGCGAGACCGATGCGATCTGCCAGGTGGTGCGGGTGTTCGCCGATCCCGATGTGAGTCACGTGGACGGCGACGTGTCGCCCGCGCGCGACATCGAGACGGTCGCGACCGAGCTGATCCTGGCCGACCTGCAGACGCTGGACAAGGCCCTGCCCAGGCTGGCGAAGGAATCGAAATTCGCCAAGGATCCCGAACGCCTGCGTGCCGCCGATGCCGCCGCCACCGCGCAGCGCCTGCTCGATGACGGCAAGACCCTGTTCGCCGCCGCGGCCGCCGCCGGCATCGACCTGGCCGACCTGCGTGACCTGCATCTGCTGACAGCCAAACCGTTCCTGTTCGTGTTCAACGTGGACGAGGCCGGCCTGGCGGACAAGGTCGCGCGGGACGGGCTCGCGGCGCTGGTGGCGCCCGCCGAGGCGATCTTCCTCGACGTCAAGACCGAGGCGGAACTGGCCGAGCTGCCCGAGGACGAGGCGGCCGAGATGGCGGCCGGGCTGGGCCTGGGTGAGCCCGGGCTGGCGCGGCTGGCCCGGGCCGGCTTCCACGCCCTCGGGCTGAGCACGTTCCTGACCGCCGGGCCGAAGGAGACCCGGGCCTGGGAGATCCCGGCCGGGGCGACCGCACCGGAAGCCGCCGGGGTGATCCACACCGATTTCCAGCGCGGGTTCATCAAGGCCGAGGTGATCTCCTAC
>DATKRG010000210.1:0-10914 GCA_035532275.1 Streptosporangiaceae bacterium
CACGTCAGCGTCGTCCCCGTCGATGTCGAGCGCGAGGTCGGTGCCCACCAGCCGCTCCGCCTGCGCCGGGTCGGCGAACCCCATCCGGGCCAGCCGTGCGGTCAGCGTGGTCTGGCGCGGCATGCTCACCCCTGCACGGTAACCGCCCCGCCCCAGCCTGGGCACTAGCCGGCCCGGCCCCGGCCGGTGTCAGCGGCCGAGCATGATGTCCGCCTGGTGCAGGTGCCCGGCGGTGTCGGCGGCCACGGCCAGGATGAGCCGGGCGCTTTCCCCGTCGAGTTCCACGGTGGCGGTGGTCACGCCGTTGCCCGCCCGGTATGCGCCGGGATGGCACTGGCCGGCCCAGGCGGCGGCCATCCGGAACTGCCGCAGCAGCAGCCCGGGGTCTTGCCCCGCTGGTGCGGTCAGGGCCGCTGGCCAGCTGGGGGCACCATCGTTCAGCAGCGAAATCAGGGATGCGAGGAGCGCCGCGAGCGGTGAGTCCGGGGCGGGCGGCACGGCGAGCGTCAGGGACTGGACCCGCGGGTGACGCTGCGGGGTGAGCCGGATCTCGGCCTGGACCATGCCCCGCGCCCCGCGCAGCCACCAGCGGCAGTGGGCGGGTGAGTCGAACTCGGCCGGCCGGTCCGGGTCCTCGTCGAAGTCCCCGATCCGCTCCCGGATCAGCTCGGCCGCGGCGCGGCGCTCGGGGTACGGCTCGTCCAGGGCCACGTTCTCCGAGAACAGGCGGCCGGCGGCGGCGTCGTCCCAGGCCCGCAGGAGCCGGCCCACCTCCCGCCGCGCCCGCACCGTCGCCGGCCATGGCCCGCCGGGGGCGGGCACGGGCCCGCCGACCGCCGACCCGGTCTGCGGCCCGGCGGCCGCCAGCTGCGGCAGCACCGCGCCGAGCAGCTTGGACGCCAGCACCGGCGCCGCCGCGTAGGTGCTGTTCGCCAGCACGATCACGCCGGTCCCGGTGGCCAGGTGCCAGCGCATGTGGCTGCCGAAGCCGGGGTACCCGCCGCTGTGGCTGACGATCCGGCCCCAGGCCGGGTGCTCCTCCACGAACAGCCCGAACCCGTAGCTGCCCTGGCCGGTGCCGGCATGCTCGCCGGGCAGCCGGAACAGCGCCGGTGACACCAGCGCGACCTGGGGCAGCTGCATCTCCCGCCGGGTCGCGCGCGGCAGCGGGTGGGCGCCCCCGGAGTCCTGCTCGCCGGGCGGGAAGGCGGCCGCGAAGCCGCTGACCCACCGGGCCAGGTCGGCGACGCAGCTGAAGATGCCGCCCATCGGGGCGAACGCGCCGCTGGCGTCCGGCACGAGCTCCTCCCAGCCGGTGGCGCCGCGCCGGTACCCGCGGGCCAGCTGCCCGGGCTCGAACTCGGAAGCCTCGAACCCGGTCCTGGCCAGCCGCAGCGGGCGCAGCAGCCGGTCCCGCACGAACTGCGGGTACGGCACGCCGGCCACGGCGGTGATGACCAGGCCGAGGATGGCGTAGCCGAGGTTGGAGTATTCGAAACGCGTGCCCGGGGCCCAGGCGAAGCTCACCCCGCCGGCCAGCAGGCGCGCGAAATCGGGCAGCGGCAGGCCCTGCTGCCGGTCCCCCCACGGGTCGTCGGTCGGCAAGCCCGCGGTCATGGTGAGCAGGTGCCGCAGCGACACGCGCGGGGAGTCGGTGCTGGCCGGGGCCAGGCCCCGCAGCTCCGGGACGTACTGCTCGGCCGGGTCGTCGAGCGCGAGCGCGCCGTCGTCCCGCAGCGCCAGCACCGCGGCGGCGGTGAAGCTCTTGGTCATCGAGGCGATCCGGAACACCGACCCGGCGTGCGGCTTCGGCCCGCGGCGCCACTGGTGGCCAGCTCCCCCGAAGTGCACCAGCCGGCCGCCGGCCACCACCCCGTACGCCAGCCCGGGCTGGCCGCCGCGGGCCTGGAAGTTCTTGGCCAGGCGGTCCAGCGCCGCCAGGTCCAGCGCGTCGCCAGCTGTCATGGCCGCGCCGCGCGCACACCGGCCGCGCGCACACCGGCCACGATGGCCATGGCCACCACCTGCGCGGCGGCCACCTCAACCCGGTCCGCACCGCCGGGCGGCACCGGGACAGCACCGGTCGCCAGGCAGAAGATCGTGTCGCCGTCATACATCGTGTGGGCGGGGCGCACGGCCCGCGCGATGCCGTCGTGGGCGACGGTAGCCACCCGGTTCGCCTCCTCCTTGGTCAGGGCGGCGTCGGTGACGACGACGCCGATCGTGGTGTTCGCGCCCGGCACCGGGTTGTCCGGCACCGGTTTGTCCGGCACCGGGCCGGCCGCCCCGTCACCGGGCACTGGAGCACCGGGCACCAGCGGCGCGACCCACTCGTGCCGCTCGTCGTCCCAGATGCCGCCGAGGCTGTTGGCCACCATGACCGCCGTGACGGCCGCGCCGCCCGCCCGGGCGCTGGCGATCCCGACCCCGCCGGGCCGCGGCGGGCTGCCGCCGGCCTTGGCCACCGTGGCGCCGGTGCCCGCGCCGGCCGCCCCCACCGCCGGGCGGCTGGTCGCCGCCTGGCACGCGGCATAGCCGGCCTGGCCACCCGGGCGTGCCCGCGGGTCGCCGGTGAGCAGGTCGAAGATGACCGCCGCGGCCACGATCGGGACCCGCACCCCGCCGACATCGAACCCCAGCCCGCGCTCGTCGAGATAGCGCATGACCCCGCCGGCCGCGTCCAGGCCGAAAGCGCTGCCGCCGGTCAGCACGATCGCGTGCGCCCGCTGGACGAGCATGCCGGGGCGGAGCGCGTCGGTGCCCAGGGTGCCCGGCGCCGCGCCGCGCACGTCCACGCCGGCGACGGCACCGTCCGGCACCAGGACGACCGTGCAGCCGGTGCGCCCCTGCCGGTCGGTCCAGTGCCCCACCGACACACCAGCGGGCATGGCCACATCAGACCGGCTTCCGCCGCCCGTCACCACCGCCTCCTCGCAGCCGATCCGGCAACGCTATCCCCGCCGACGGCGGGTGCGCCCGCCGTTACGGCCAGGGGTGCCCGTTACAGGACCGGCAGGTAGCGGTTCAGCTCGAACTCGGTGACCTGGTGCCGGTACTCGCGCCACTCCTCACGCTTGTTGCGCAGGAAGAAGTCGAACACATGTTCGCCGAGCGTCTCCGCGACCAGTTCGCTGCCCTGCATGACGTGGATCGCCTGGTCCAGGCTCTGCGGCAGCGGGTCGATCCCCAGCGCCCGCCGCTCGGCCGAGGTGAGCGCCCACACGTCGTCCTCGGCGCCGGGCGGCAGCTGGTAGCCGGCCTCGATGCCCTTCAGCCCGGCCGCCAGGATGAGCGCGAACGCCAGGTAGGGGTTGCAGGCCGAGTCCAGCGACCGGAACTCGATCCGGGTGGCGTTGCCCTTCTGCGGCTTGTACATGGGCACCCGGACCAGCGCCGAGCGGTTGTTGTGCCCCCAGCAGATGTAGGCGGGGGCCTCCCCGCCCGCCCCGGCGGTGCGCTCGGCCGCCCCCCACAGGCGCTTGTAGGAGTTCACCCACTGGTTGGTGACGGCGGTGATCTCGGCGGCGTGCTTGAGCAGCCCGGCGATGAACGCCCGGCCCAGCTTGGACAGCTGGAACTCCGCGCCCGGCTCGAAGAAGACGTTCCGGTCGCCCTCGAACAGCGACATGTGAGTGTGCATGCCCGAGCCCGGGTGCTCAGCGAACGGCTTGGGCATGAACGAGGCGTACACCCCCTGCTGGAGCGCGACCTCCTTCATGACCAGCCGGAACGACATGATGTTGTCGGCGGTGGTGAGTGCGTCGGCATAGCGCAGGTCGATCTCCTGCTGGCCGGGGGCGCCCTCGTGGTGGCTGAACTCCACCGAGATGCCCATCGACTCCAGCATCTGGATCGACACGTGCCGGAAGTCGTGCGCGATGCTGTGCGGGGTGTGGTCGAAGTACCCGCCGGAGTCGATCGGCCGCGGTTTCTCCCCCGGCTCGGGCTTCTCCTTCAGCAGGAAGAACTCGATCTCGGGGTGGGTGTAGAAGGTGAAACCCAGCTCGCCGGCGTGGCTGAGCGCCCGCTTGAGCACGTACCGGGGGTCGGCGTAGGACGGTGTGCCGTCGGGCATCATGATGTCGCAGAACATCCGGCCCACCCCGGACTCGCCCCGCCAGGGCAGCAGCTGGAAGGTGGACGGGTCCGGCTTGGCGATCATGTCCGCCTCGTAGACGCGGGCGAACCCCTCGACAGCCGAGCCGTCGAAGCCGATGCCCTCCGCGAACGCGCCTTCCAGCTCGGCCGGCGCGACCGCCACCGATTTCAGGAACCCGAGCACATCGGTGAACCACAACCGGACAAAACGGATGTCCCGCTCCTCCAGCGTGCGGAGCACGAACTCTTCCTGTCTGTCCATGATTGCCTATCCTCGCAGGTTCAGCGGTGGGGTGCGGCGGCCCGCGGCCGGCCGGCAGCCCGCGGTCAGTGCAGGGCTGCACTCCCCCGCCAGTCTGCCGCCCACGTGTTTCCGGCGCGTTACGTACCCGTCCCCTGCCCGCCCGTGCGCAGGGGAGGCTGTTCGCGACGGCTGTGACCGGACTAGCATCGGCAGCGCCGCCGTGACGATCACCCGGGAGGTCGTGCCGTGGAGTACCGTTTCCGCCCCCCGACCGGCAGCCCGCAGGAACGCGGCGCGGCCCCGCCGCGGTACCGGAGCACCGTCGCCGACGGGATGATCATCGAGCGGGACGTCGCCGTGCCGGTCCGGGGCGGGGTGACCGTCTACGCCGATGTGTTCCGGCCGGCCGGCGAGCGGCCAGCTCCCCCGCTGATCGCCTGGAGCCCCTACGGCAAGCACGCGGGCGGCCAGGTCACCGAGCGGTACCCGGACGGCGGGGTGGCGCCGGGCCAGCTGTCGCCGTACACCGCCTTCGAGTCGCCTGACCCCCTCTACTGGACCGCCCGGGGCTATGCCGTGGTCAACGCGGACATCCCCGGGTCCTGGTACAGCGGCGGTGACGCCACGTTCCTGTCGCCCGAGGAAGCCGCCTGCGGCCACGACCTGGTCGAGTGGGCCGCGGCCCAGCCGTGGAGCAACGGGAAGGTGGGCATGTCCGGCGTCTCCTACCTCACCTCCGCGCAGTGGGCCATCGCCGCCACCAGCCCCCCGCATCTGGCGGCCATCAACCCGTGGGAGGGCTGGAGCGACACCTACCGGGAGGTGGCCCGGCACGGCGGGATCCCGGAAACCTACTTCTGGCCCTACATCGGGCAGCGGTGGGGCTATGGCACCAACCGTGTCGAGGATCTGGCCGCCGAGACCGCGGAGCACCCGCTGCGCGATGAGCTCTGGGCCAGCAAGGCCCCCGACCTGACGCGGATCACGGCCCCGGCCTTCGTCGTCGCCAGCTGGTCCGACCAGGGCCTGCACACCCGGGGGACGTTCGAGGGCTTCAAGCGGATCAGCTCGCGGCACAAGTGGCTGGACGCGCACGGCGGCAAGAAGTGGGGCTACTACTACGCGCCCGACAGCCTGGCCCGCCAGCAGGCCTTCTTCGACCATTTCCTGAAGGGGGAGGACACCGGGGTGGCCCGGTGGCCGCGCGTGCGGTACGAGGTCCGCGATCGCCCGTACACCGGGGACCGCCGCTCCGCCGATGACTGGCCGCTGCCCGGCACGCGGTACGAGCGGCTGTACCTCGACGCCGGATCGGGCCTGCTGTCGCCCGGCCCGCCGGCCGGCCCGCAGTCGGTGGCCTACGACAGCGAGCAGGCCGGCCACGGGCGCGGCCGGGCCACCTTCGACCTGCGCTTCGACACCGCCACCGAACTGGTCGGCAACACCGCGCTGCGGGTCTGGATGTCCGCGCCGCAGGCCGACGACCTGGACGTGTTCGTCGCCCTGCAGAAACTCGACCGCTACGGTGATCTTGTCGGCTTCCCCTACTACGCGGTGTTCGAGGACGGCCCGGTCGCCCTCGGCTGGCTGCGCGCCTCCCACCGCGAACTGGACGAGCAGCGGTCCACCCCCTGCCAGCCGGTGCTGGCTCACCGGCGGGAACTGAAGCTGGGCACCGGCGAGATCGTCCCGCTGGACATCGAGATCCTGCCGTCCGGCACCCGCTTCGGGCCCGGCGAGACACTGCGCCTGGTCATCCAGGGCCGGGACATCTACCGCCACCCCCGGCCGCTGGTGCAGGCCTTCCACGACGACTGCGTCAACCGGGGCCCGCACCTGATCCACACCGGCGGCCGGTTCGACTCCTACCTGCTCGTTCCCCGCGCGCCCGGGTGAACCCCGGGCGCGCCGGCCATGCCCGCGGACCAGTCCCGTGCCCTAGCCGCGGGCGTACTCGCTGGCCCCCATCCAGTCGAGCAGGACGGCTGTCTCGTCGCCGACAACCCAGGCGTCGTGGCCGGGCGGCACGCTGCCGACCTGGCCCGGCCAGGCATCCAGCACGGTCCCGTCGGCCATCTGGATCCGCAGCCGGCCCGCGATCTGGTAGCCGAAATGCGACTGCTGGCACAGGTCGGTGCCGGCGAGCGGCCGGACATGCTCCGACCAGCGCCAGCCCGGCTCCAGCACCATCCGCCCGACGTCACCGGCCGGGGTGTGCAGCAGTTCCAGCCGGCCCCGCTCGAACGTGCGTACCTCGTCCGCGTTCGCGAAGTCCTGGTAGACGGCCATCGGCTGGCCGGTGTCCCAGGCCTGGACGCCCTCCTGCTTCACGATCTGGCCGTGATCGATGTCGAGCACCGATGAGAAGGTCACCCGCGAGCCGTCGGGGTACCGGCAGCGCTCCACGTAGGAGATGCTGTCGTCGCCGGTCACGATGTGGTCCAGCTTGTGGATCATGTCGCGGCCGAGCAGGTCACTGAAGTAGGCGCCGATCTCGTCCCGGCCCCGCAGGACCTGCGGCCTGCTCGGGGTGTGGTTCCGGTCCACGATCGAGATCTCGGCGTTGTCGTCATACAGACGCAGCATCAGGTCCGCGTCCCGCTCCTCTACCGCCCGCCGCAGCGCCGCCAGGTCGAACATCGAGGTGTCGCTGGCTGTGGTTGACATCGTTGTCGCCTCTCTGCCGAAGTAATCGATGCCCCAACCCTCCGCCGGCGCCGTCAATCGCCCGTCAAACCGGGCCGGACCAGGGCGGATAGGCTGGCCGCAAGGGGGCAAGCGGGGTATGGGCAAGCGGGGTATGGGTCTGCACATCCGGCTGCTGGGCGCGGTCGAGATCGAGGTCGGCGGGGTGACGGCCGGCCTGCCGCCCGGCCGGCGGCTGCGGGCACTCGCGGGCTGGCTCGCCCTGCATCCGGGCCCGCACCCCCGGGCCCGGCTCGCCGCCTGGCTGTGGCCGGACGTCCCCGACGCCTGCGCCCGCGCCAGCCTGCGCAGCGCCGTCTGGGAGCTGCGCGCCGCGCTCGGCCCGCGCGGGGCCCCGTTCCTGGTCAGTGACCGGGACAGCGTCGGCTTCCGCGGCGCCGGCCTGCACGTGGACGTCACCCAGTTCCGGCAACTGGCGGCCGGCGGGCGGCTGGCGGAGGCGGTGGGCCTGTGCCGGGGCGAGCTGCTCTACCAGCTGGACGACGACTGGGTCTTCGAGGCCAGAGAGCAGCACACACAGCGGCTGGCTGGCGTGCTCGGCCGGCTGGCCCGCCAGGCGGCCGGTGACGGGCGCCCCGACGCGGCTGTGGCCTGGGCCGGGCGGCGGGCGGCCCTGTGCCCACTGGACGAGGCCGCCGGGCGCGAGCTAATCCGGCGGCTCGCCGACAGCGGTGACCTGCCCGGCGCGCTGGTCGCCTACGACCGGCTGCGGCGGCGGCTGCGTGACGAGCTCGGCCTGGGTCCCGCCCGGGCCACCCGCCGCCTGGCCGGGCGGCTGCGGGCACAACGCCCGGCGGCCAGGGCCGCAGTGGCAGCGCCCACAGTGGCAGGAGCCGGAGTAGCGGGGGCCGGAGTAGCGGGGGCCGGCGGGCCTGGCCACGCCGGGCTGACCGAACCCGCGACGGCAGCCGGCCCCGGGGCCGCGCCGACCGGCGCAGCACCGCCCGGGGCGGGCCCGGCGATGACCGGGCGGGGCGGGCGGCTCGCCGGGCGCCGCAACGAGGTCGCCGCCCTCACCGCCGCCTGGCGGGCCAGCCAGTCAGGTGCTGGCCGGGCCGTGGTGCTCACCGGTGAAGGGGGTATCGGCAAGACGAGCCTGGCCGACAACCTGCTCGCCCAGGCCCGCCGTCAGCGGGCCGCCACGGTCACGGCCAGCGCCGGCGCGGCACATCCGTTCAGCCTCTGGCCTGAAGTGCTGTCCGGCGTCCTTGCCGTATGCGGCGGGCCGCCACCGGACGCGTGCTGGGCCGGCGACCTCGCGGCGCTGCACCCGGCGTTCGGGCCGCCACCGCCGGCCAGCCTGCTCGGCAGCCAGCGCGGGCGGCTGTTCGAGGCGGTGGTGGCACTGCTCGGCTGGGCCTGCCGGCAGCGGCCACTGGCGCTGGCACTGGACGACCTGCACCTGGCCGATGCGGCGAGCCTGGACCTGCTCGGGTACGCCGGGCGCCGGGCCGCCGGCATGCGGGTGCTGTTCATCCTCGCGCGGCGGCAGCTGCCGCCGCGGCCGGAGCTGGAGTCCGTGCTGGCTGTGCTGCGGGCACACGGCGTGCTGGATGCCGAGCTCGTCCTGCCCGGGCTGCCCGCGGCCACGGTCCGGCGGCTGGCGTGCCGCACCGCCAGGCTGGCCCCCGGCGAGGCCGACCAGGTGGCGGCCGTGGCCGGTGGCAACCCGCTGCTGGCCGTGGCGGCCGCGCAGGCGCTGCGGCGCGGCGACATCCCGGCCGGGCTCAGCGGCGCCGTCGCGGCGGCCACCCGTGGCCTGCGCCCGGCGGCGCGGCGGTTCCTGGAGCTCGCCGCCCTGGCCGGCCGGGATCTGCGGCCGCCGGATCTGGCGGTGCTGCCGCTGCCCGACCCGGCCGCCGCGGCCACCGAGGCGCTCGGCTGCGGGCTGCTGCGCCCGGCCGGCGACGGCGTCGGCTACCGGCATCCCCTGCTGCGCGACGCGGTCAGCGGGCAGATCCCCGGGCCGCAGCGGGGCCGGCTGCGCGGGCTGCTCGGCGCGGCGCTGGCCGCCCCGCCCGGCTAATGTGACAGCGTGCCCAGCCTCAGGATCGCGCTCGCCCAGATCAACTCCACCGTGGGCGACCTGGCGGGAAACGCGGCGGCGATCGTCGACTGGACCCGCCGCGCCGCCAGCCGCGGGGCCCGGCTGGTCGTGTTCCCGGAGATGATGCTCGCCGGTTACCCGGTCGAAGACCTGGCTCTGCGCGCCTCGTTCGTGACCGCATCCGTCGACGCCCTGGCCGCCACCGCGGCCCGGCTGGCCGCCGAAGGGCTCGGCGGCACCGCCGTGGTCACCGGCTACCTGGGCCGCCACGCCGGGCGGGCGCCCCGGGTGGGTGCTCCGGCCGGCGGCGCGCAGAACGCCGCCGCGCTGCTGCACGGCGGCCAGGTGGTGATCACCACCGCCAAGCACCACCTGCCCAACTACGGCGTGTTCGACGAGTACCGGTACTTCGTGCCCGGGGACCGGCTGCCGGTGTTCCGCCTGCCGTGCGGTGCGCCCGTCACCGGGGAGCCGCCCGCTGCCGTGGATGTGGCGGTCGCGATCTGCGAGGACCTGTGGCAGGACGGCGGCCCGGTGGCCGCCACCCGGCAGGCGGGCGCGGGACTGCTGGTCGTGCCGAACGCCTCGCCGTATGAGCGTGGCAAGGACAGCGCGCGGCTGGAGCTGTGCGTCCGGCGTGCCCGCCAGGCCGGTGCCACGCTGGCCTACGTGAACATGATGGGCGGCCAGGACGAGCTCGTGTTCGACGGCGACTCCATCATCGTGGCCGCGGACGGCCGGCTGCTGGTGCGGGGCCCGCAGTTCGAGGAGGCGCTGATCATCGCGGACCTGGACCTGCCCGGCGCGCCCCGCGGCCCGCTGCCCGGGGACGAGGCCGCCGACGCCCAGGACGGCACCGTGATGACGATCCACCGGGTGAGCGTGCCCCCCGCGCCAGCCGCACCCGGGCCTGAGACAGAGCCCGGGCCGGGGCCTGAGACAGAGCCCGGGCCGGGGCCGCTGTGGCCGCGGCTGTCACCGGCAGCGGAGGTCTACGCGGCGCTGGTGACCGGGGTACGCGACTACGTGCGCAAGAACCGGTTCCGCTCGGTCATCCTCGGGCTCTCCGGCGGGATCGACTCGGCACTGGCGGCGACCGTCGCCGCGGACGCCATCGGCCCCGGCCTGGTCCACGTTGTCCTCATGCCCAGCAGCTACTCCTCCGCGCACTCGGTCGCCGACGCCGAGGACCTGGTCAAGCGGCAGGGCCTGTCCGCACGCACGGTGCCGATCGGCCCGATGGTGGACGCCTTCCAGGCCGACCTCCAGCTGACCGGCGTGGCCGCCGAGAACCTGCAGTCCCGGGTGCGCGGCATGATCCTCATGTCGCTGTCCAACGCCGAGGGTCATCTGGTGCTGACGACCGGCAACAAGAGCGAGCTGGCGACCGGCTACTCGACCCTGTACGGCGACTCGGCGGGCGGGTTCGGCCCGATCAAGGACGTGCCCAAGACGCTGGTCTGGGAGCTGGCCCAGTGGCGCAACGAGGAGGCCGCCCGCAGCGGGCGGACCCCGCCCATCCCGGAGAGCTCGATCAGCAAGCCGCCGAGCGCCGAGCTCGCCCCCGGCCAGCTCGACACCGACACGCTGCCGGACTACCCGGTGCTGGACGCCCTGCTCGACGACTACGTGGTCGCCGACCTGGGGGCGGCGGAGCTGGTCTCCGCCGGGCACGACCCCGCCCTGGTGGACCGGGTGATCGCGATGGTGGACCACGCCGAGTACAAGCGGCGCCAGTACCCGCCCGGCCCCAAGATCACGCCGCGCAACTTCGGCCGCGACCGGCGCCTGCCCATCACCAACCGCTGGCGCGAGCCGG
>DATKRG010000211.1:0-6685 GCA_035532275.1 Streptosporangiaceae bacterium
GATGGAGGCCGGGGATGGCTTTGGCCCGGTGCACCTGGTGAGCCAGCGACCGCAGCAGAATGTCGTTCACCAGGGTCGACTTGCCGGATCCCGACACCCCGGTCACCGCCACCAGGCAGCCCAGCGGGAACTCGACGTCCACGTCGTGGAGGTTGTGCTCCCGCGCCCCCTCCACCACCAGCAGCTCACCGCTGCCCGGGCGGCGCATCTCCGGGACCGGGATGGTCAGCGCGCCCGACAGGTACTGCCCGGTGATCGAATCGGCGTTGGCCTCGAGACCGTGGGGACCGGTCACCGGCCCGGAGTGGACCACCCGACCGCCGTGCTCGCCGGCTCCGGGACCGACGTCGACAACGTGGTCGGCCGCCCGGATCGTCTCCTCGTCGTGCTCCACCACGATCACGGTGTTGCCGAGGTCGCGCAGCCGGTCGAGGGTGGTGATCAGCCGCTTGTTGTCCCGCTGGTGGAGTCCGATCGACGGCTCGTCGAGCACGTAGAGCACCCCGACCAGCCCGGAACCGATCTGGGTGGCGAGCCGGATCCGCTGCGCCTCGCCGCCGGCCAGCGTGGCCGACGCCCGGTCCAGGGTGAGGTAGTCCAGGCCCACGTCGAGCAGGAACCCGAGCCGGGCGTTGACCTCCTTGAGGATCCGCCCGGCGATGTGCCGGTCCCGCTCGGACAGGTCCAGCGCGAGCAGCAGCTTGGCCAGTTCCCCGATCGGCAGGGCACAGATCTCGGCGATGGACCGGCCGTCCACGCTGACCGCCAGCGAGACCGGCTTGAGCCGCGCGCCGTGGCAGGACGGGCAGGGCACCTCACGCATGAAGCCGGCGAAACGCTCCCGGCTGGAGTCGCTCTCCGCCTCGGAGTGACGGCGCTCGATATAGGGGACGGCGCCCTCGAAGCTGGTGTAGTAGGAGCGTTCCCGGCCGTACCGGTTCCGGTAGCGGACGTGCACCTGGTCGCCATAACCGTGCAGCAGCGCCTTGCGGCCGGCCGCGGGCAGCCGCGACCAGGGGGTGTCGATGCTGAACCCCATCGTCGCGCCGAGCGCCTCGATCAGCCGGATGAAGTAGTCGCTGATGTGGCCGCCGCTCCAGGGGCTGATGGCGCCCTCGGCCAGGGTCCGGGCCGGGTCCGGGACCACCAGGTCCGGGTCCACCTCCATCCGGGTGCCCAGGCCCGTGCAGTCCGGGCAGGCACCCCACGGGGAGTTGAACGAGAAGGAGCGAGGCTCCAGTTCCTCGAAGGACAGGTCGTCGTACAGGCAGGCCAGATGCTCGGAGTACATCCGCTCCCGGTGCGGGTCGGTCTCGGGCAGGTCGACGAAGTCCAGCACCACCACCCCGCCGGACAGGCCCAGGGCGGTCTCCACCGAGTCGGTGAGCCGCCGCCGGGCCGATTCCTTCACCGCCAGCCGGTCCACCACCACTTCGATGGTGTGCTTCTCGTACTTCTTCAGGGCCGGCATGGCGCCGGCCACTGCCTCGTCGAGCCGGATCACCGCCCCGTCCACCCGGGCCCGCGAGAAACCCTTGACCTGGAGCTCACGCAGCAGTTCGGTGTACTCCCCCTTGCGCCCGCGCACCACCGGGGCGAGCACCTGGAACCGTGTGTCCTCGTCGAGCTCGAGCACCCGGTCCACGATCTGCTGCGGGGTCTGGCGGGCGATCGGGCGGCCGCAGACCGGGCAGTGTGGCTTGCCCACCCGGGCGTACAGCAGCCGCAGGTAGTCGTAGACCTCGGTGATGGTGCCGACGGTGGACCGCGGGTTCCGGCTGGCCGCCTTCTGGTCGATGGAGACGGCTGGTGACAGCCCGTCGATGAAGTCCACATCCGGCTTGTCCATCTGGCCGAGGAACTGGCGGGCATAGGCCGACAGGGACTCGACGTAGCGGCGCTGCCCCTCGGCGAAGATGGTGTCGAACGCCAGGCTGGACTTGCCCGACCCGGACAGGCCCGTGAACACGATCAGGGAATCCCTGGGCAGGTCGAGCGACACGTCCTTCAGGTTGTGCTCGCGCGCGCCGCGAACCACGAGACGTTCGGCCACTGCGTTCTGCTCCCCGGTTGACGTGGGCAATCCGCGACAACGGACACGTCATGGTATCCGGGGGCACTGTATCGGTGGGTACTGACAAAACCGGCTGGGTGCGCTCCCCCGGGTACCCGGTCCGCTGGGCTGGGTGGCGGAACGCGGTCTTGCCGTGCCCCGCCAAGCCCAGCCTGCCACGCCGTGCGCGAGGATGGCCGGGTACCAGTGAAGGGGGCATGACATGGACACCGAGCTCAGCCAGTCGCTGGCCAGCCTCCAGGAGGCCACCAGCCGGGTCGTCACGGCCGCGGCCGCCCTGGACGACGCGGCGATGCGTGCGCCATCACGGCTGCCAGGCTGGAGCCGCGGGCACGTGCTGACCCATCTCGCGCGCAACGCCGACGGGCTGGCCAACCTGCTGCGCTGGGCGCGCACCGGGACCGAGACCCCGATGTACGCGAGCGCGCAGGCACGCGACGCCGACATCGAGGCCGGCGCGGGCCGGCCCGCGGCCGAGCTGACAGCCGACCTCGCCGCATCGGCCGCCGCCTTCGCCGCGCAGGCGGCGGACCTGCCCGGCGACGCCTGGACGGCGCAGGTCCGGCTGCTGCGGGGGCCCGCGCTCCCGGCCCGGCGGGTGCCGGCGATCCGGCTGTTCGAGCTGGAGATCCACCATGTGGACCTGGGCACCGGGTACGGGCCGGGTGACTGGCCAGCGGATTTCGTCGCCGCCAGCCTGCCGTGGGTGGCCGGGGTGTTCGCGGAGCGGGAAGACACGCCGGTCTGCCGGCTCCATCCCGATGGCCGCGATACCTGGCTCATGATCGGCGCGGGGGAACCGGCCGCGGCGCCGGTGGGCGTGCACGGGCCGCCTGCCGACCTGCTGGCCTGGCTGCTCAGCCGGGGCGATGGCACCGGCCTGCGGGTGTCCGGGGACGACCACACGCTGCCGGTGCTCCCCGCGTGGCGGTTACCGGCCCGGCGCGGGTGACCGGCCTGGCGGTGGGTCCTGCCCTGGCGGTGGGTCCTGCCCTGGCGGAAGCCAGCCGCCTGGGTGGGCAGGTGGGCACCACGAGGCCTCATTTGGCGGAAGAATCGAGAATGTGTGCCTGAGCGGACGATCAAAGGAGAAACCGTGGCCTATACCGGGGACGTGACCGTTGGCGGCGCGCCGGACACCCGTGATCTGCCCGGCCTGACCGTGACCAAAGTGGCGGTCGGCCCGATGGACAACAACGCCTACCTGCTGCGGTGCACGCAAACCGGCAAGCTGGTGCTGATCGACGCCGCGAACGAGGCGGACCGGCTGCTGGAGCTGATCGGGGACACGCCGGTGAGCGCGATCGTGACGACGCACCGGCACTGGGACCACTGGCAGGCGCTGGCGCAGGTGCAGTCGGCGACCGGCGCGGTCGTGGTCGCCCATCCCGACGACGCGGAGGAACTGCCGGTCACGCCGACCAGCCTGGTCCGCGGCGGTGACCAGGTGACGGTCGGGGCGACCAGCATCTCGGTCATCCACCTGCGCGGCCACACCCCCGGGAGCATCGCGCTGTGCTACGACGCGGAGGGGACGCTAGCCGACACCCCGCACCTGTTCACCGGCGACTCGCTGTTCCCCGGCGGCCCCGGCAACACCGAGGGCGATCCGGCCCGGTTCGGGCAGCTCATTGACGACCTGGAGGAGCGGGTGTTCGGCGCGCTGCCCGACGGCACCTGGGTCTATCCCGGTCACGGCAAGGACACCACGCTCGGGGCGGAGCGCCCGCACGTGGCCGAATGGCGCGAGCGGGGCTGGTGACGGCCCCTAGGACGGGTCAGCTGGGACGGCTCAGCTGGTGACGGGTCAGCGGATCTGCGTGGCGTAGACGACGACGTTGCCCAGGTATGAGCCGGTCGCCGCGTCGAACACGCCACCGCAGGTGATGAGGCGCAGCTCCGGGTCGGGCGCTGGCCCGTATACCTGCTGGGTCGGGAAGTGGTCCTTGGCGTACATGTGCTCGGCGTAGACGCGGAACACCGCCAGGGTGCCGTCGGCGTGCCGGACGTAGACGCGGTCGCCGGGCCGCAGCAGGCGCAGCCGGAAGAACACGCCCGGCCCCAGGTAAGAGTCGATGTGCCCGGCGATGATGGCGGACCCGATCTCCCCTGGCCGGGGGCTGCCGGTATACCAGCCGGCCACCGACGTGCTCGCCGGCGCCTGCAGGGTGCCGTCGGCGGCCAGGCCGAGCCGGATCAGGCGGGTGCGGATGCCGATGACCGGGATGCTCAGGAACGCTGGCCGCGCCACCCGGATCCGGGTGACCGGCCGCGGCGGCGCGACCACGGCGCCAGCCGGGGCCTGGCCCACGAGCGCGACCGGGCGCGGGCTGGTCCCCGGCCTGCCGGTCAGCAGGAGCAGGCCGACCACCCCGCCGCCCACGGCCAGCAGGCCGCAGCACAGCAGGGCCGCCGCTGCCGGGTGGCGCCGCAGCCAGCGCCCCGGCCGCCACGGTCCGGCATGGTGCGACCGCGGCCCAGCCGTCAGCCCCCGGGGACTGGCTTCACACCGGCCACCGCCCATCCGCAGCTACCGGGCGTGGCGGGCCTGGTGCCTGACCCGGCGCAGCCAGTAGGCCCCGGCCAGCACGCACAGCGCGCCGGCCATGGCCGCCGCGGCCCACGGGGCGGCCGATGGGGCCGGCACGGGAGCGGTGCCGCCCAGGCCCATGGGGGCTCCGCCATGTGGCATGACCGCGCTGCCCGCGGCGTCCTCCAGGTTGTCGATCATCAGGCGCCCGCTGCCGCCGTCGAGCACGACCAGCGTGTGAATGCTCCCGGCGGTGAGCCGGACGTGCCGGGTGACCATGCCCACCGCGCCCATCACGTGCACCATCAGCGGGCCTGGCCGGGTGACCCGGTAGCGGGTCACGTTCCCGAACGCCAGGCCGCGGGCGAGCACACTGCTGCCGGCGGTGACCGTCACCCGGTGATCGCGCAGCGAGGCCTGGATCACCCGCACCAGCGATGTGCCCTTAGGGGTGCGCAGCCGGTCGCGGAGCACCTGCAGCCGGAGCCCGGACTTCGGCCCGAGCCCGGCGACCGTGTAGGCGCCACCAGGCGCGATATGCACGCTCGTGGACAGGACCGGCTGCGAGGACCGGGGTGCCCCGGCCGCGCGCATGGCCACGGTGTACTCGCCGCTGCGGACCCTCTCATACGGCGACACCGCCCCGTAGCCGACGTGCTTGAGCACGATCATCGGCTGGGCGCCGCCGAACGAGTACAGGTAGACGTCCACCGGCGGGGTGTTCGGCGACAGGTGCGCGAGCCGGATCCAGCCATCCCTGGCAGCGGCGGGTGCGGCGGCACGGACGGGCACAGCGGCACGGGCGGGCAGAGCGGCACGGGCGGGTGCGGCGGCACTCGCCGGGGCAGCCGCCCGCGCGGCGGTCGCGGCACTCGCGGCAGCGGGGGCGGCCATCAGCAGCAGGCCCGATGCCGGCAGGACGAAGCCCGCCGGCGCTGCGAGCCGGCGGCGGGACGGGCGGCGCAGGGGCGGATGGCCGCCGCAGGGATGGCCGGATGAGGTGCGGGGCATTCCCGGCTGGATCATCATCGGCATCTCCTCGCCTCAGCCGCGCGGTCCGAGGAGCCCGAGCGGGCTGGGAACCCGGTACGCGATCTTCAGTACGGTCCGCCGCGGCGTGAGCCGCACCGTGCTCAGAGCGGCAGGCCGATACGGCGGATGCTGTGCCCGCAGGAAAGCGCGCAGGCTCGGCAGTGACGCCCGATGCTTGACGCCCCGCGCCCGAGCCCCGGCGATCTCGGCGGACCGCAGCGGCACGCCCGCGCTCGCGCCGTGGCTGGCGCCGCCGAAGCCGATGACGGCCACCGGATGCTGCGCGGCCAGCGCGGCCAGCGTGACCAGCAGCCGGGAGTCGACGTCACCGCTGGCCAGATCGGACATGGCGGCGGCCGTCAGGTGGATGCGCGGGTTGTGCAGCAGCTCCAGGCCGGCGGACCGGCGGGCCTGGACGTCGGCAGCAAGCGCGGCCTGGTAGGCGGCGGCGCCGTCCGCGCCGGGCTTCGTGGTCGGCTACATGGCACTGGCCGGCCTGGCGCTGCGGGCACCGAAGTGGATCGCCATCCTGGCCGGGACGCCGGTGGTGATCGCTATCGCGATCGCCGACGGGCGCGACTCGGCCAACCCGGCCAGCGCGGTCCTCGCGGTGGCGCTCGGGGCCGGCTTCCTGTTCGGGACCTCGGCCCTCACCGCGTTCAGCCGGAACGCCCACCGCCGCGCGGAGGCCCTGCTCACCCAGGAGGCCGCCATCCGTGAGGTTCGCGAGCAGATGGCGGCCATGGCCGAGCGGTCGCGGCTGGCCAGGGAACTGCACGACGTGCTCGCCCACTCCCTGTCCGGCCTGGCGGTGCAACTGGAGGCGGCGCGGCTGCTGGCCGTCACGACCGCGGCGGACCAGCGGCTGGTCGACCAGATCAGCTCCGCCCGCAAGCTCGCCCAGAGTGGGCTGCTCGATGCCCGGCGGGCGCTGCAGACCCTGCGCCAGGACGAGATCCCCGGGCCGGCCCGGCTGCCCTACCTGGTGGCGGAGACCGCTTCCGCGCTCGGCATTCCGGTCACCCTCCAGGCGACGGGCACACCGCGCA
>DATKRG010000212.1:0-17018 GCA_035532275.1 Streptosporangiaceae bacterium
CCGAGGCCGAACGTGGCGCCCGCGCCCTGCTCGGCCGGTTCGAGCCGGGAGACCGGGTCGCGGTGTGGGCGCCGAGCATCGCCGAATGGGTGCTGCTGGAGTTCGCGGCCGGCCTGGCCGGCCTGACGCTGGTGACCGTGAACCCGGCGAACGGGCCGGAGGAGGTCCGGCATGTCCTGGGCCACTCGGGCGCCCGTGGTGTCTTCTGCGTCCCGCAGTACCGCGGGAACTCGCTGCCCGCCATCCTGGGCACCGTCCGCGGCGACCTGCCGGAGCTGCGTGAGGTGATCTCGCTGGACGGCTGGCAGGACTTCGCCGCCACCGGGGATCCGGCCCAGCGGCTGCCCGAGGTCGATCCGGCCGACCCGGCGCAGATTCTCTACACCTCGGGCACGACCGGCCTGCCGAAGGCGGCCGTGCTGCCCCACGGCGGCATCACCAACAACGCGCGCCTGGTGTTCGAGTCGGTCGGGATCACGCCCGGCGAGGCGGCCGTGAACCCCATGCCGCTGTTCCACATCGCCGGCTGCGGGCTGCACGTGCTGGGCATCGCGGCGGGGCTGGGCACGCACGTGCTGATGCCCCACTTCGATCCCGGGCTCGAACTCGAGCTCATCGAGACCTTCGGTGCCGCGGGCATCGGCGGCGTGCCGACCATGCTGCACGCGCTGATCGCCCGGTCGGGCGCGGGCAACCGCGAGCTGCCGTCCCTGCGGTACGGCTTCAGCGGCGGTGCCCCGGTGTCACCCGACCTGGCCAGGCAGATGGAGGAGACCTTCGGCGTCCCCATGCTGATCACCTTCGCGCAGACCGAATCCTGCTGCTCGATGACTGTCACCAGGACCACCGACAGCCCCGGCGACCGGGCCGGGACGGTCGGCCGGCCGCTGCCGCAGACCGAGGTCAAGATCACCGACCCGGTCACCGGCGCGACCCTCGCCCCCGGCCTGCCCGGTGAGATCTGCACCCGCGGCTACCTGGTCATGAAGGGTTACCTGAACGACCCCGCGGCGACCGCGGCGACGACGGCTGGCTGCACACCGGCGACGTGGGCACGATGGACGAGCGCGGGTACTGCTCGGTCGTCGGCAGGATCAAGGAGATGATCATCCGGGGCGGGGAGAACATCTATCCCCGCGAGATCGAGACGGTGCTCGGCAGCCACCCGGGGGTGGCCGAGGTGGCCGTCGTCGGGGTGGCCGACCGGTTCTGGGGTGAGCAGGTCGCCGCCGTCATCCGGCCGGCCGCTGACCCGCCGCCAGCCCCGGATGAGCTGGCCGCCTACTGCCAGGGCAGGCTCGCCCACTTCAAGATCCCCACGCGCTGGGAGTTCGCGGAGAGCTTCCCGCTCACCGGATCCGGCAAGGTCCGCAAGCACGTGCTGAGTGAGCAGCTGGCCAAGGACCCGGTGGGCTGAAACTGCCGGCCCGGCCGGGTGCTCACGGCCCCGGCCGGGTGGTCACGGCCCCGGCCGGGTGAGGAGCGGCGGTCAGGCGCCCAGGATCCGCGACTTGGCTGTCGCGAACTCCTCGTCGCTGAGCGCGCCCTGCTCGTGCAGCGTGGCCATCTGCTGCAGCTGGTCAGCCACGGACGGGCCGCCCGGTGCCGCCTGCTCCTCGGGCTTGGCCTGCTCCTCGGGCTTGGCCTGCTGCTGCTCAAGCGTGCCGATGCGGTCGTCCTGCTCGGCTTCGGCCTCGGACTTCTCGGCCGAATGCTGGGCCACCTTCTTGCCCGCGACATACGCGCCGCCGCCGACCACGGCGGCGCGCAGGAGCGGGCGGCGCCTTCTGAACATCGCTGCCTCCTGTTGCCTGGGTGTACTCGGGTCGCAGTGCTGCCGTCACCCGGTGGCCCCCGCGCATCGGGTCGCCCGGCTAGCGGATCAGAAGCCCTCGCCGGGGGGCAGGGACAGGCCGAGGGCCACCATGATCTCCGGCGCGGCCGCTATCGCCCGCGGACCGCCGACCTGCGGCGCTATCGCCCGCAGCACCCCGAGGATCTCCCTGGGGGACGCACCGGCGTCGATGGCGTTGGACACCTGCCACAGGTACGAGGCTGGCGGGGCGTCCAGGGCCACCAGGGCCGCGATCTTGACCAGGGCGAAGCTGCGCGGATCGAGGCCACTGCGCTGCTGGGCGGCCTCGCGCAGTTCCAGCGCCTCCCCCAGCACCCCAACGTCACCCAGGGCGAGCCCGGCCAGCGCGTCCCTGGTCGCGTCGTCGACGTCGGCTTTGACGGGCATGCTCATCGCCTGTTCCTCTCCGTGATGCGCCCGCGGGGGGCGGCTGCGCTGCCCCTGCGGAGGCGGCTGCGAGGCTGTGCTCGGATGCAGCCACTTCCACCGTCGCCGGGTGCGGCCCGGGCGGCATCACCCGGCATGGGTGACGTTGCCCGGCGGCTGCCCGGACCCCCGGCTACCGTGTGACTCATCGCGGCCGCACTGCCTGGCGGCCACACCACAGGCGGAAGGTCTCAGGAGATGTCATTTCGCGGGTGGCCGGAAGAAGCCCTGGAGTTCTATGACGGGCTGACAGCCGACAATTCAAAGGCGTACTGGACCAAGCACAAACAGACCTACGACGACAAGGTCCTGCGGCCCATGACCGAGCTGGTGGAGGAACTGGCCTCCGAGTTCGGTGAGGCGAAGATCTTCCGGCCCTATCGCGACGTCCGTTTCAGTAAGGACAAAACCCCATACAAAACGCATATCGGCGCCATGGTGGGCAGTGGATATGTCCAGTTCTCGGCGGAGGGCCTGGCGGCCGGTGACGGCATGTACGGGATGGCACCCGACCAGCTGGACAGGTACCGGCAGGCGGTTGCCGACGAGGTCACCGGCGGCGAGCTGACCGAGGTCATCGCCGGAGTCGAGGAGCACGGGATCGGCGTCGCCGGCCGGGACGTGCTCAAGTCCGCCCCGCGCGGTTATCCCGCCGATCACCCCCGGATCGGGCTGCTCCGCTACAAGGGCCTCGTGGCCTGGCAGGAGTGGCCGGTGGAGCCCTGGCTGGAAACCTCCGCCGCCCGGGACCGGGTGGCCGGGTTCCTGCGCGCCACCCGGCCGCTCAGCGCCTGGCTGGGCGCCAACGTCGGCCCCTCGCAGATGAGTCCCGCCCGGTAGCCGCACACCCCGTGCTGCAGACACCGTGCTGCACACTCGGCGCATAAGTAGCAAAATGGTCATAACCTGGCCGGCCTGCCGCGCCCGGGAACAGACCCGGCGGAAGGAGCGGGGATGGCCACGCGTAGCGTCACCTCGGTGCGGATGAACCGGTGGGCGATCCTGGCCGGTTACGGCCTGCTGACCGCGTGCACGCAGCTGCTCTGGCTCGCCTACGCGCCGATCACCACCCAGGCGCACCACATCCTGCACGTCTCCGAAGGGGCCGTGGGCGACCTGGCCGGGGTCTTCCCGCTCATGTATGTGATCCTGGCGCTGCCGGCCGGCCGGTGGCTGGACACGCGGTTCGGGCCCGCGCTGGGTCTCGGCGCGGTCCTGACCGGCGCGGGCGGGCTGCTGCGGCTGGCCGGGCCGACCTCCTTCGCGTGGGCCCTCGCCGGGCAGGTCGTCATCGCCGCTGGCCAGCCATTCGTGCTCAACGCGATCACCAAGATCGCCGCCCGCCACTTCCCGGCCCAGGAACGGACCGCGGCGATCTCGATCGGCAGCGTCGCCCTGTTCGTCGGGATCCTCGCCGCGGTGCTCTCCGGCGGGCCGCTGCTGGATGCGGGCGGGCTGCCGCTGCTGCTCGGCGTCCAGGCCGGTGTCGGGGTGGCCGCCGCCTTGTGGATGCTCGTCGCCCTCCGAACGCCGGCGGCCTTCCCTGGCGACCCGTCGGTCGCGGTGTCGCTGCGGTGGCTGCGCGCCGACGGGTTCATGTGGCTGCTCGGCGGGCTGCTGTTCGTCGGGATGGGCATCTTCAACGCCGTCGCGACCTGGCTCGACGCCATCCTGACCCACTTCGGGCACGGCGGCGCCAGCGGCTACCTGATCGCGGTCATGACCGTGGGCGGGATCGCCGGCGCCGCGGTGCTGCCGGGCATCGTCGCGCGGCGGGATCTGCGCCGGGGCATGCTGCAGATCGCGGTGGTCGTGACCGCGCTCGCGTTCGCCGTGATCGCCGGGGTGCACAACCCGGCCGCTGGCGGCGCCGCCCTGTTCGTGGCGGGCTTCTTCATGCTGGCCGGCCTGCCGGTGGTGCTGGACTGGTCGGAACTGCATGCGGGCCCGGAACGGGCCGGCGCGGCCGCCGGGTTCCTGCTGCTGGCCGGCAACCTGGGCGGGGTGGTCCTGGTGCTGATCGTCCAGGCGGTGATCGGCAGCCCGTATCTGTCGCTCGGTGCCCTGTCCGCCGTCGGCCTGCTGGGGCTCGTGCTCACCATCTGGCTGCCCGCCCGGGGGACGGGCACGGCGCAGGACGGCGAGTCGCGGTAACTCCTCGTTCTGCGGCATATCCGTGGGGTGAGGAGTGAACCCGCTGGGCGGGTAGGGGAAGCCGCTATGAGAACGGCGACCGGACTTGGCCTGGTGGCGATCGGCGCGATCCTCGCGTTCGCGGTCACCAGCAGCCCTTCCTTCCTCAACCTCCAGATCGCCGGCTGGGTGATCATGCTGACCGGAGTCGCGGGCATGTTCGCTCCCCGGCGGGGATACGGCTGGCTGCGGCGCCGGGTCGTGGTGCGGCAGCTTGCAGGACAAATATGCGGCGGTCTTCCGCCACGGCGGAAAAAGCGGGAATTGTCCTTAACGGGCGCTCTCAGGCGCGGCCTGCCACCCGAATCGCTTGCCGGGTTCACCCCGTTCCAGCCGGGAGATAATGACACAATCCCGCTGGGGAGCCGATGGCATGGGGCATCGGCGAACATTAGCGAGGCAGGTGGGCGATACCCGTGGCGACCTCCGTTTTCTCCACCACGATCACGCCCAGTGGCGACCAGAGCGGCGCCGCTGACGCGGCCCGCATCAACAAGGCTCTCACCGGCGCCGCGCCGGGCTCGATCGTCGCGATGGCGGCCGGGGACTGGTACATCAGCGCACCGGTGAACATCCCGCCGATGCGGGTCCTGCAGGGAACCCGGGGCGGCGTAGCCGGCTTCGATCAGGGCTTCTACGGCACCGTCATCCACGTGACGAGCACGTTCACGTCCTCGCTGGCAGTCTCTGCCGCGATCGTGCTGCTGGACTGCCAGTCGGGCGGCTGGCCGTCGCTGGGGAACGAGACCGGGGGGAACTGCGGGGTCCAGATCCGCGACCTGATCATCGACGGCAGCACCGCCCCGCCCAACGTGGACGGCATCGCCGCCTACGGCACGGTGCTCGGCGTCCACCTGGAGCGCCTGAGCATCCGCAACGCGACCGGTAACGGCATCCAGTGCGCGTCCAACCCGAACAGCACCGGCGCCCACCACTTCCCCGACGGCTGGAAGGCGCTGACCATCCTGATCCAGAAGGCCGCCAGGACAGGCTGGTTCCGGCTTCCCGGCGACGCCAACATTATGGACGTCCATGTGCAGCTGTGCCGGCAGAACGGATTTCACATCACCACCGGCGGGAATAGCCGCCTCATCGGGTGCCGGGCCGACCTGTCCCGCGGGCACGGCTATGTCATCGACCATTCCGGCGCCGGCGCGGGCTACACCGACGCCACCGTCCTGGTCGGCTGCGGGACCGAGCGCAACGGCCAGAATGGCGTGCACATCACCAACGGGGACCCGGCCGGCAACGCCTGGCGGGCACCGGTCGTCATCAGCGGATGCAGCTTCGGCGAAGACGGCAGCAACGGCGGCGCCGGCGGCGGCGGCTACGCGGGCATCCACGTCGAAGGCCGCAACCACGTGTTCATCAGCGGGACGACCGTCTGGACCGGCACCGTCGACGTGGCCGCGGGCTGCCCTCAGTACGGCCTGACCACCGCCGCCATCGGCAGCGCCAAGGGCGTCCCGTCGATCATCCACATGGACACCGGGATGCTCAACTACGCGACCGGCGGCGCGGCCGTCAACGACGCCGCGCCCGCGCGTTACCTGCAGATCGGCTCGGGCGTGGCCACCATGGCCGGCCACCAGCCCGGCCCGGGGGCGATCGTCGAACAGCCCTTCCTGGCCAAGCTCAACGGCGCCCTGCTCGCCCTGCGGGCGGCCGGGGACACGTTCGGCTCGGTGCTGTCCGTCACCGGCACCCGGCCGGCCCCGTCCTCCTACCCAGCCGGGTTCACCGCCGCCGCCGCCGGTGACAACGTGCTCGGCGTCCGCGTCTCCGGTGACACGGCCGCCAGGTTCGGGGTCGACTCCAGCGGGCAGCTGACGTGGGGCCAGGGCGGAGCCAGCGGCGCGGACTGCACCCTGGGCCGGCAGGGTGCCAGCATCATGCAGTTCCTCAACGCCGACGTGGACATCGCCACCGCCGGCAAGGGCCTGCGGATCCGGGAAGGCACCAACGCCAAGATGGGCACCGCGGTGCTGAACGGGACCACCGAGGTCACGATGCCCACCACCGCGGTCACCGCCGGCTCGCGGATCTTCCTGACGATCCAGGCCCCGGGCGGCACCCCGGGCACCCCCTACGTGGCCGGCCGCTCGCCCGGCACCGGGTTCCGCATCACCAGCACCGGGACGGCGGACACCAGCACCGTCGCCTGGCTGCTCGTCGAGCCCGGCTGAGCCGGGCCGCCCCTCGCGGGCCGCCCCCGCAGGCGCCCCCGCCGAACGCCCCCTGGGACCGGGGCGCCGCGGGCGATAGCATCAAAGCTGGCAATCACACGGGAGCTCGGGCCAACCGGGCTGAGAGGGTGGCTGGCCGCCAGGACTGCGCCACCGACCGTTTGAACCTGACCGGGTAATTCCGGCGTAGGGAGGCAGTCGTGGTCATCAATCCCGGTTATGTGTCCTGTGGTGCTGACATCGGCCCCAGCAGCGACGTCAGCGCATGACCGGCCAGTCCGCACCGGCCGGGCTCGTCCACGGCATGGGCAAGGAGCTCGTCGAACCGGACTGGGCCCCGCTCACCGGCGACGAGGTGAGCAGCGTGCTCGCCCGCTACGACGGGGCCGCCCCCCGGGCCGTCATCGTCTGGCGCAGCCCCCGGCCGATGTCGGCGGCGGCCCTGGTCCGCCACGACGGCGAGAACCTGTTCGTGAAGCGCCACCACACGCGCGTGCGGTCCGCCGCCCAGCTCGCCGCCGAACATGCCTTCATCGCCCACCTGCGCGAGCACGGCGTGCCGGTGCCAGCGGTCCGGCGGACGCCGGACGGGCGGACCGCAGTGATGGACCGCGAGTACGTGTACGAGGTCCACGAGGTGGCTGCCGGGGCCGACCTGTACCGCGACGCGATGTCGTGGACACCGTTCACCAGCCCCGGCCACGCCCGGGCCGCGGGCGCCGCACTCGCCCGGCTGCACCTGGCGGCGGCCAGCTTCCGGCGCCCGGCCCGGCCACCGGCGGTGCTCACCAGCTCCTGCGCCATCATCACCGCCGCGGACCCGCTCGCGCAGATAACCGCCATCGCGGGCCGGCGGCCCGGGCTGGCCGCCTACCTGGACGGCCGTGACTGGCCGGGCGAGCTCGCCCGGCACGTGCTGCCTGCCATCGGCCGGGCCGCGCCGCTGATCGCCCGGCTGGACCGGCAGTGGGGGCACGGGGACTGGCACCCCTCCAACCTCACCTGGGACCGGGCCGGCCCCGGCGCGCAGGTGTCCGGGGTGTTCGACTTCGGGCTGGCCAACCGAACGTTCGCGGTGCACGATCTCGCGGTCGCGCTGGAGCGCAGCACCGTGGCCTGGCTGGACCTGGCCGAATCGGGCAGGGCCGGGACCGACCTGGCCGCCATCGACGCGCTCCTGGACGGCTACCAGAGCGTCAGGCCGCTCAGCCCGGACGAGGCCGCGGCCCTGCCCGAGGTGCTGCCGGTCGCCCACGTCGAGTACGCGCTGTCGGAGACCGAGTACTTCGCCGACGTCGTGGCCGCGCCCAGCCTCGCCGATCTCGCCTACGACACCTACCTCATCGGCCACGCCGAGTGGTTCGCCGGCCGGGACGGTTCAGCCCTGCTCGGCCACCTGCGTCAGCGGGCACGCGGGCGCTGACCACCACCGGCGCTGCCGGGGCCGGCGCTGCCAGGGCCGGCCAGCCCGGCCCGCTGCAGCGCGTCGGCCATCGCCCCGCCGCCGCTGGCCGGCCTACCGCCAGTCCCCCTACCGCCAGTCCCCCCACCGCCAGTCCCCCCACCGCCAGACCCCCCACCGCCAGACCCCCCACCGCGGGGACGGTCATCTGCGCCCTGCTCCCGGCTGCCGCCGCCCGGCCGGCCACCGCGCCGGCCTGCCTCACCGGCCCCGCCGGGCTCGTCGTCCAGCCGCATCGTGAGCGAGATCCGCTTGCGTGCCAGGTCGACCCCGAGCACCTTCACCCGCACCACGTCACCGGACTTGGCCACCTCGCGCGGATCCGCGACGAAGCCGCGGGACATGGCGGACACGTGCACCAGGCCGTCCTGGTGCACACCGACATCGACGAAGGCGCCGAACGCCGCCACGTTGGTGACCACGCCTTCCAGCACCATGCCGGGTGCGAGGTCGGCCAGCTCCTCCACTCCCTCGGCGAACGCCGCGGTGGTGAAGGCCGGCCGCGGGTCACGGCCCGGCTTCTCCAGCTCGGCCAGGATGTCGGTCACCGTCGGCAGGCCGAACCGCTCGTCGGTGAAGTCGGCTGCCCGCAGCGAGCGCAGCACCGGCGTGTTGCCGATCAGCTGGGGCATCGGCGTGCTGGCCGCCGCCAGGATGCGCCGCACTACCGGATACGCCTCCGGGTGCACCGCGGAGGCGTCGAGCGGGTCGTCGCCGCCGGTGATCCGCAGGAACCCGGCGCACTGCTCGAACGCCTTGGGGCCGAGCCGGGGGACATGCCGCAGCGCCGTCCGGCTGCGGTACGGCCCGTTGGCGTCCCGGTGCGCCACCACCGCCCCGGCCAGGCCCTCGGTGATGCCGGACACCCGGGCCAGCAGCGGCGCGGACGCCGTGTTGACGTCGACGCCGACCGCGTTCACGCAGTCCTCCACGACCGCGTTTAGCGAGTGTGACAGCTTGGTCCCGGCCACGTCGTGCTGGTACTGGCCGACGCCGATCGCCTTCGGGTCGATCTTGACCATCTCGGCGAGCGGGTCCTGCAGGCGCCGCGCGATCGACACCGCCCCGCGCAGCGACACGTCCATGCCGGGCAGCTCCCGGGACGCGTAGGCGGACGCCGAATACACCGAGGCGCCAGCCTCGGACACCATCACCTTGGTGAGCTTCAGCTCGGGATGCGCCCGGATCAGGTCGGCGGCGAGCCGGTCGGTCTCGCGGGAGGCGGTGCCGTTGCCGATCGCGATCAGCTCGACGCCATGCGCGGCTGCCAGCCGCGCGAGCGTGGCGATCGACGGCTGCCAGCCCGCTCCCCCGCCGCCGGCGCTCCCACTGGCAGTCCCACCGCCGGCGCGCCTCAGCTCATGCGGGTAGATCGTGTGCGTGGTCACCGGCTTGCCGGTGCCGTCCACCACCGCGACCTTCACCCCGGTGCGGAAACCGGGGTCCAGGCCCATCGTGGGCCTGGCACCGGCCGGCGCGGCGAGCAGCACGTCCCGCAGGTTAGCGGCGAACACGGCGACCGCCTCGTCCTCGGCCCGCTGCCACAGCCGCATCCGCAGGTCGATCCCCAGATGAGCCAGCAGCCGGGTGCGCCAGGCCCAGCGGACAGTCTCCGCCAGCCAGCGGTCCCCTGGCCGGCCCCCCGCGGTGATCCCGAATCGCTGGGCGACCCGCTCCTCATAATCGTTCAGCCGCCCGCTGGCCGGATCTGTCACCTGGCCGTCAGCGGCGGTACTACCGCCCGCGTACACCTCGTCGGGGTCGAGGTTGAGGTCGAGGATCTCCTCCTTCTCGCCGCGGAACATCGCCAGGATCCGGTGCGACGGGAGCGTGCCGAACGATTCGGTGTAATCGAAGTAGTCCGCGAACTTGGCACCCGCCTCCTGCTGGCCATCCCGGACCCGGGAGACCAGGCGGCCCCGCGACCACATCCGCTCCCGCAGTTCCCCGATCAGGTCGGCGTCCTCACCGAAGCGCTCGGACAGGATCGCCCGGGCGCCGTCGAGGGCGGCAGCCGCATCCGGCACGCCCCTGCCCTCGTCCACGTAGGCCGCCGCCACCTGCTGCGGGTCCCGCCCGGGGTCGGCGAGCAGCTGATCGGCCAGCGGCTCCAGTCCCGCCTCCCGGGCGATCTGCGCTTTGGTGCGCCGCTTGGGCTTGTAGGGCAGGTAGATGTCCTCCAGCCGGGCCTTGGAGTCGGCGGCCATGATCTGCGCCGCCAGCGCGTCGTCCAGCTTGCCCTGGGCGCGGACCGACTCCAGGATCGCGCTGCGCCGCTCCTCCAGCTCACGCAGGTAGCGCAGCCGGTCGTCCAGGGTGCGCAGCTGCGTGTCGTCGAGCGCGCCGGTCGCCTCCTTGCGGTAGCGGGCGATGAACGGCACGGTGGCGCCCGCGTCGAGCAGGCCGACCGCGGCCAGCACCTGGCTCTCGCGCACAGCGAGTTCCTCCGCGATCCGGCGGTGGACCGGCACCGGGACGGGGACCTGGGCGGATGTCGTCACGATCGGGAACCACCTTCTCGCTCGGCTGCCGGACAGGGCCCGGCGCTCCCACGGGCCCAGGAGTGAATTGTGCCGTGCCGCGGCAGCAGTTTTCGCCGCGGAAGTTGTTGGCGCGGCGGCACCGGCCGGCTCCTACCGATGTCAGCACGCCCGAAGGGAACTTTCGATGAGGACTCTCCTGATCGCCGCGCTCGCCGCCACCGGCCTGGCGACCTGCGCCTGCACCGGCCAGGGCACGTCGGCCACGCCGCAGGCCACGGTGACCGTCCAGGCCACCCACACCGTCACCACCCAGCCTTCCCCGCCACCGGCCGCCGCCCTGTCGTCGCCGGCCACCGCGGCCCCCGCCGGCGCGCCCGCCGCCCCGCCCAGTGCCGTCGCCGCTCCCGCGGGCTGCCTGACCCGCTACCTCGGTGCGAAGGTCGGGGTCAGCCAGGGCACCCCCGCCACCAGCTTCGTGGTGATCGTGTTCCGGAACCTGGAGACGTACCCGTGCACCCTCTACGGCTACCCCGGGGTCGCCCTCGCGGGCGGCAAGCCGGCCACCCAGATCGGGCTCTCCGCCGCGGAGGACCCGGCCACGCCGCGGGAACTGGTCACCCTCCCGCCGGGCGGGCGGGCCAGCGCCCTGCTGAAGATCGTGCGCACGTCCACCCTGCCGCCGTCGAAGTGCGGCGCGGTCACCGCGCACTGGCTGCAGATCATCCCGCCGAACCAGACGGTCCCGATCTACCTGGGCTTCAACGAACCGACCTGCGCCAAGCCGCTCCAGACCCTGTACATCGACGCCGTCCGCCCCGGCGCTGGCAGCGGCGCCTAGCCGCCAGGCGCGACTGTTCGCTCTGACCGCCGCCGGCCACCTCACCCCCCGAGGTGGCCGGCGGCCTGCCCGCTTGCGGGCTAGCATGTGGCCCCATGCGGCTCATGGGTGGCGCTGGCGCGTTCGTCCTCGTTGCGGGTATCACCCTGGCGGCCTGCGGGACCGCCGCGCCGCCGCCGGGCACGCCCCGGCCCGCCGCGTCCAGCGTCCAGGCGGCGCAGGCGGCCACGCAGCAGCCGGGCCCCGCACCCAGCCCCACGCCGAGCCCCACCCAGCCGGTCTTCGCCGGCAACCCGGACGGCCACGCGTTCGTGCCCGCGGTGGCACGGCCGGCCGGCACCTCGCATCCCGCCCACGTCGTGGGCGATGGCATCGCGGCCAGCTGCACGTCACAGGCGGTGGTCGCGGCCGTCGCGGCGGGCGGTGTGATCACGTTCTCCTGCGGCCCGCGCCCGGTGACCATCACGATGACGGCCACCGCGAAGGTCCGCAACACCAGCTCCCGGGTCGTCCTGGACGGCGGCGGGAAGGTCACGCTCAGCGGCGGCGGCACCCGCCGGATCCTGTATATGGACACCTGCGACCCGGCCCAGGTGTGGACCACCTCCCACTGCCAGGACCAGTCCAGCCCGAAGCTGATCGTGCAGAACATGACGTTCCGGGACGGCAACTCCACCGGGCAGAGTTTCGACGGCGGGGGCGGCGGGGCCATCTTCGACCGCGGCGGGCAGCTCAAGGTGATCGACTCGCGGTTCACCGGCAACCGCTGCGACGCCACCGGCCCGGACCCGGGCGGGGCCGCCATCCGGGCGCTGAGCCAGTACCGCAGCCGGCCGGTGTACATCGTGCAGAGCACCTTCCGGGACGGCATGTGCTCCAACGGCGGCGCGCTGAGCAGCATCGGTGTGTCGTGGGTGGTGCTCAACAGCGTCCTGACACACAACCAGGCGATCGGCTGGGGCGCGAACCCGGCGCGCGGCGGCACGCCGGGCGGTGGCAGCGGCGCGGCCATCTACACCGACGGTGACCTGTACACCGTGACGGTCGCGGGCACGGTCATCGCGTTCAACCACGCCAAGGAGGGCGGCGGGGCCATCTTCTTCGTCAGCAACGACCACACCGGCACGCTGGCGATCCGGCACTCCAGGCTCCACCACAACCCCAGCGACGGCTTCGAGACGCCCGGCTACCCCGGCATCTTCTTCCTCGGCCGCGGCCAGCCCCTGGTGACCGCCAGCAGCCTCACCTGACCGGACGGGACGGGACGCTCACCAGGGAAACCGCCGGGGCGGCGGGGCCGTTCTAGCCGCCGAGGCGGGCCGGCAGGCCGAACAGGGGGAACAGGGTCCCGGTAGCGAGGAAGAAGGTGAGCTCGCCGATCCGGCCGTCCCGCAGCTCGAGCACCTGCAGCGCCCACGGCTCGTAGCCGCCACCCGGGGCCGGCTTGTACTGGCCGAACGCGGGCGAGCCGTTCGCCGTCCCCACCGGGATGACACGCGAGCCGCGGCACCCGATGCCCGGGCCGAGCCACCAGGCGAAGATGTCGTCCCGGCCGGCCAGCCACATGTCGAACGGCGGCATCGACTGGGTGGCGTCCTCGTGGATGAGCGCCGTCAGCGCCTCGATGTCGTAGGCCTCGAAAGCCGCCACGTACCGGGCCAGCAGCAGCCGGTCGGACTCGGCCAGGTCCGGCCCGGCCGCGGTGGCCGTGGGCCTGCTCGCACCCAGCGTGGCCCGCGCCCGCTGCAGCGCGCTGTTCACCGACGCGGGGGTCGTCTCCAGCAGGCCGGCCACCTCACTGGCCTTCCACTGCAGCACCTCACACAGGATCAGCGCGGCCCGCTGGCGCGGCGGGAGATGCTGGAGCGCCGCCACGAACGCCAGCCGCACCGTGTCGCGGGTGACGGCGACGTCCGCCGGATCACCAGAACCGGCCACGAGGCTGTCCGGGATGGGCTCGAGCCAGCTCGCGGCCGGCCGTTCGTGCAGGTTCTCCGCGACCGGCTCGCGGGCCGGGCCCAGGTCCATCGGGCGGGCCCGCCGCTCGACACTCCTGAGCATGTCCAGGCAGACGTTGGTGGCGATCCGGTACAGCCACGAGCGGAGCGAGGCGCGGCCCTCGAAGCTGTCGAACGACCGCCAGGCACGGCTGAACGTCTCCTGCACCGCGTCGTCGGCCTCGAAGGGGGAGGCCAGCATGCGATAGCAGTATCCGCGCAGCTCGCCACGGCGTTCCTCCAGCCGGGGCCCGAGCTCGCCGCGTGTGACCGTGGGTGCGTCCACCCGTTCATGCTACGGACCGGTCCCGACAGTCCGGGCGGGTCAGTGCACGTGGGCGCGCCAGTCGGACGGCACCCGGCCGGCCGGGCCGGGTGCCGTCTGGCCGGGCGGGTGGTATTCCGGCGGGGCCAGCGCGGGGCCGCTGTCGTAGAACTCGCCGGTCTGGTAGCTCCAGAACCAATCCTCCCCCGGCTCGAAGCTGCGCACGACCGGGTGGCCGGTGGCTGCCGCGTGCGCGCTGGCGTGCTGCGACGGCGAGGTGTCGCAGCAGCCGATGTGGCCGCACTGGGTGCACCGCCGCAGATGGACCCACCAGCCGCCGCTCGCCTCGCACTCCACGCAGCCGGTACCACTCGGGGGGACAGCCGGGTCGATGCCTGGCATCGCGGTCACGCTGGCTCCTTTCGTTCGGCATCGCTGGTGTCGAGTGCGGCGTAGCTGAGCGGGAGGCGCACCTGGAAACGCGTGTCGCCGGGCTGCGAGCCCACCCGCAGGTCACCGTGATGCTTGTTCACCACGATCCGCCAGGAGATGTCCAGGCCGAGCCCCGTGCCCTCCCCCACCTCCTTGGTGGTGAAGAACGGCTCGAAGATCCGGTCCCGGATGTCGGCGGGCACCCCGGGGCCGGTGTCGCCGATCTCGACGAGAACCCGGTCTCCGTCCAGGGCGGTCCGCACGGTGAGCGTGCCGGTGCCGCCCATCGCGGACACCGCGTTGTCGATCAGGTTCGTCCAGACCTGGTTCAGCTCCGCGGCGTAGACGGGGATCTGCGGCAGGCTGCGGTCGTAGTCCTTCACCACGGTGATCCCGTCGCCGAGCTTCCTGCTCATCATCAGCAGCGTGCTGTTCAGCAGCTCGTGCACGTCGACGACCTGGTACGGGGCCCGGTCCAGCTGTGAGTACTGCCTGGCGGCGCCGACCAGGGCGGAAATCCGGTTGGCCGAGTCCTCGATCTCGTTCATCAGCAGTTCGGTCTCGGCGGTGTAGTTGAGCCACCGCAGCGCGCCTTCCAGCGTCTGCCCGTCCACGGTGGCCGCCACCTGGCCGAGCCAGCCAGCGTCCAGGCCGGCCTGCACGAAGGTCGGGGCGAGCTGCCACCCGTCGGCCACACCGTGGGCTTCCAGCCAGTCGCCGACCTCGTCCTCGCGGTCCGACGCCTCCATGGGGCTCAGCACGGGCGCCTTCGAGACCCGGTCCGCGGCCTCCTCCTGCAGCCCGATCAGCGCCGTGAGCGCATCCCGGTCATACGGCCCGGCAGCGATCAGCCCCAGCTTGTGCCGCATGCCAGCGACCCGCTCGCGCAGCGAGGCCGTGGCGCGCACGGCGGCGGCGGCCGGGTTGTTCAGCTCGTGGGTCAGGCCGGCCGACAGCGAGCCCAGGGCGAGCAGCCGCTCGCGCTGGCCGACGAGCCGCTGGGAGGTCTGGACGCCGATGAACATGCCCTCCAGCAGGTGCAGCGCCATCGGGAACCAGTCCTGCATCATCTGGTTGAACGAGGTCGAGCTCAGCACGTAGAACCTGGACGGCCTGGTCACCCGCAGCGAGGCGGTGTACACCTGCGGCACCCGGTCACCCAGGTAGACCTGGGTCGACCCGGCGTACACGCCGCGCTCCGAGGTGCGGTTTATCTCGATGTCGTCCGCCCCGACACGGCGCGACAGCACCACCTCGCCGTCGAGGAGCACATAGAAACACTCGGCGGGCTCACCTTCACCGAACACCGGACCCGGTTCGATGTGCTCGACCCGCCCTTCGCGGCACAGCCACGCGAGCTGGTCCTGCGTCAGCTTCTCGAAAAGGAACAGCGTGCGCAGTTCGTCGATGCTGCAGGGCAGCGGCTGCGTCGGCTCGGTCACAGCTTCTCCAGGTACCGGTGCGCCAGCATGACGGCCATCGCGCCCTCGCCGACCGCGGAGGCGACGCGCTTGGCCGACTCGGCACGCGCGTCGCCGGCCACGAACACGCCAGGGACGCTGGTCTCCAGGTGGTACGGCGGGCGGTCCAGGTCCCAGCCCGGTGGCCGCTGCCCGAAGCTGGCCAGGTCCGGGCCGGCCACCACGAAGCCGCGCTCGTCCCGGATCACCACGCCGTCCAGCCAGTCGGTCAGCGGGGCCGCGCCGATGAACACGAACAGCCACTGCGTGTCGGCGGCCTGCGTCGCGCCGGTGGCGGTATCGCGCAGCGTCAGGCTCTCCAGGTGGCCGTTGCCGTGGGCGGCGGTGATCTCGGTGCAGGTGCGGACCGTGATCTCCGGGATGGCCTCGATCTGCTGGATCAGGTAGTAGGACATGGACCGCTCCAGCGACGGCCCGCGGACGAGCAGCGTCACCGACCGGGCGTGCCTGGCCAGGTAGACCGCGGCCTGCCCGGCGGAATTGGCGCCGCCCACGATGTAGATGTCCTGGTCTTTGCAGTTGGCCGCCTCGGTCAGCGCCGACCCGTAGTAGACCCCGCAGCCGGTCAGCTCCCCGAGGCCAGGCGCGGTCAGCTGCCGGTAGGAGATCCCGGTCGCCAGGATGACAGTGTGCGCGCCGACGGCCGAGCCGTCGGAGAAGCGGACGATCCGCCCGGCCCCGCTGATCTCCAGGCCGGTCACCTCGCGGGTGGTGAGCACCTCGGCACCGAACTTGCCTGCCTGGAGCCGGGCACGCTCGGTCAGCTGAGCGCCGGAAACCCCGTTCGGGAAGCCGAGGTAGTTCTCGATCCGGGAGCTCTGGCCCGCCTGGCCGCCGGTGGCCGTGCGCTCGACCAGCACGGTCCGCAGCCCTTCGGACGCGCCGTAGACCGCGGCTCCCAGGCCCGCCGGGCCGCCGCCGATCACCACGAGGTCGTAGAAGTCCTGTGCCGGGGTGGTCGCCAGGCCCACCTTGGCCGCGAGCTCGGCGTCGGCCGGCTCGATCAGCACCTCCGCGTCCGGGGTGATCACCACCGGGAGCCGCAGCCCGTCGGCCCCGGCGGCGGCCAGCAGCCGCTGCCCGTCCGGCTCCTGCGACTCATACCAGCGATAGGCGACCTGGTTGCGGGCCAGGAAGTCGCGCACCCCCGACGAGCGCGCGGACCAGCGGTGCCCGACCACCTTGGTCACCCGGACCGGCCGCCGGTCCTCCGCCTGCCACTGGCTCAGCAGGGCGTCGAGCACCGGGTAGAGCTTCTCCTCCGGCGGGTCCCACGGCTTGAGCAGGTAGTGGTCGAGGTCGACGACATTGATCGCGTCGATGGCCGCGCCGGTGTCGGCGTAGGCGGTGAGCAGCACCCGGCGGGCCAGCGGGTACAGCTCCATGGCCCGTTCCAGGAA
>DATKRG010000213.1:0-35226 GCA_035532275.1 Streptosporangiaceae bacterium
CTGCAGCCGCTGGTGGCGCCGCAGCCTTCGCAGACGTAGCAGCTGCCCGCCGGGCGCATCTTCGTGCCGCAGGTCAGGCAGAGCGGTGCGTCCGCCGTGCGGCCCTGCTGCGACTCCAGCACCTCCATCGAACTGTGCGGCTGCGGCGCGGGCGGCCCGGCCTGCGCGACCGGCGTGGCCGGTTCTGGCTGCGCGGCCCGCTGCGCCTGGGCGCCCGTGTCGCGTTTCGGCTGCGGGCGCTCGACCGGGGCGGACTGCGCCATTTCCGTGGTGTCCTCGTCCTCGCCCAGCGCTGCCGGGTCCTGCCCGGCGAGCTGGGCGGCGCGCTCGGACGCGGACAGGATGCCCATCTCGGCCCGGGTCTCGTAGGACAGGTGGTCCAGCGCCAGCCGCCGGAACACGTAGTCCATCACCGAACTCGCGATCCGGATGTCCGGGTCGTCGGTGACGCCGGCGGGCTCGAACCGCATGTTGGTGAACTTCTCCACCCATTTCTCCAGCGGCACCCCGTACTGGAGGCTGATGGAGATCGCCACCGAGAACGCGTCCATCACGCCGGCCAGCGTGGATCCCTGCTTGCCGAGCTTGAGGAACACCTCGCCCACACCATCGTCGGGGTAGGTGGAGGCCGTCATGTAGCCCTCCGCTCCCGCCACCGAGAACCGGGTGACCGTGGCAGGCCGCTGCTGGGGCAGACGGCGCCGCACCGGCCGGACGTCGCGGGCCTCGGCCGCTGCTGCAGTCTCCGGCTTCTTCCGCGCGACAGACAGCGGCTGCCCGACCTTGCAGTTGTCGCGGTAGACGGCGAGCGCCTTCAGCCCAAGTTTCCACCCTTCGAGGTAGATCGACTCGATGTCCTCTACCGTGGCCGACTCGGGAAGGTTCACCGTGTTGTGGTTGACGATGCCGTTCGCCACGAATGCGTGGGTCTGCGGCACCGAGAGATCGAAAACCTCGGCCTCGCCCACGTCAGCTATCGCTGCCACGGGTGAAAAGTGCAGGTTCCCAGGCACGACGTCCGCGGTGCCAGGCTTGAAGGTCATCCCCAGGTACGCCGCAGCATGAGCTGCCTTGTCCGGCTCGAGGAAGGGAACCAGGCTCACCATGAGCTGCCCCTGGGTTCCTGCAGCGTAGACCTCGTCGTAGTGCTTGCCGTTGATCTTGTTGTGCTTCCTGACGCGCCCATGCAGGACACCCAGGTTGGTCATGACAGCCTGGAGGTCATCGAGAAGGCCTCGGCTGTCCAGGCAGATGGCCCATTTCGGTGCTGTCGCCGTAGTGACATAGGCATCGAGCGCCAGCCCTTGCAGGAACGCCATCACCATCGCTCGCGGCGAGCGCAGCACGGCATCGGGGATGCGCTTGTCCGATGCCCGCGATCCGCATCCGAGCGCAGCCATGAACTCCACTACGGTCTTGGACGAAACCACGACTCCCGGGCACTTGCCGGGTTCTGCGGTGATTCTTGCCCTGAGCCCGAACACGGACAGCCACGCCTGCTGGATCCGTTCCAGCACCTCAGGGACCGAATTGGTGATGGTGACGGTCCAGTTGCTGCGGGAAGTGTGCCCCTCCGAGGCGTATGCCCCGAGCAGGAACGCCAGTTCTTCCGACATCTCCTCAGGAAGCGTGACGGCCTTCTGGTTTCCGTGCCGGGGTGAAACCCCCATCGCATGAAGCTGTGCCGCATTGGATGCCCACAACTCCGCCCCGTACTGCATCGCGACAGAGTCAGCCTCCGTGATGTCAGCCAGCGCCTTCCACTCCAGTCCACCGTCGCCTGCGACCAGCAACCGGTGCGGCAGCGTCCCGGTAACGGTGTGACCGGAGCGAAGCGTGACCCGGCGGACGCGCCGTGTGCCGCCGTAGTAGAAGGCGTCCGTCTTCCGGTCGCCATCCAGGGAGGAGATGACCAGGTGCTCCGTACGGAAACTGTCCTCGGGCTCTCCCTGGTGGAGACTCCCGATCCGTACCAGCCCCTCGGCAGAGGCGACGAGAGTGTCGCCCACCACGCACTTTGAGATGGCCCCACTCAACGCGGGCTGGACAGCGGCCATCATCCGGACATGACCCATCGGGCTGATCGCCCGTTCGCCCATCGCGCAGTCGAAGACCTCGTAGTGCTCCGGCCGGAGCCCGGGCGCGTCGATCACGTGGCCGTGCTCGGCGATGTACTCCGTGATCGCTTCAACCTGCTCGGTCTGGTAGCCGAGGCTCGTCAGTGCGCGCGGGACGGTCTGGTTGACGATCTGCATGGACCCGCCGCCGACGAGCTTCTTGAACTTCACCAGCGCCAGGTCAGGCTCGACACCCGTGGTGTCGCAGTCCATCATCAGGCCGATGGTGTTGTGGCTCACCATCCCGTTAGCCACGTAGGTGACGTTGTCCGGTACCGAGAGGTCGAAGGTGGGCTGGACGCCTCCGTCCTCGTTCACCGCGACTCGCTCGAAGAGATACCCGAGGGCCTTTCCAAGCCGCTCATCCAGGGTTTCCTCGAAAAGCCGACGGGTGGCCATGCGAGGCACACCGCCCTCCAGGAACGCCATGAGCCGGGACTTGCGCTCGCTGATGAAGCCGACATATTCGTCGAAGTTGAGCGCGTGATCGATGTTCCGCAGCCGTACCTGGAGGATGTCGCCTCCCCAGCCGCTGACGGTGCGGCGCGTGGTGGTGGCGAGCCCCAGGACGAGCAGCAGGGAACGGATCTCCCCTGCGAACTCCTCGTGTGCGGTGGAGACACTCGGGACGCCGGCAAGCACCGTCCCGTCGGCTTCGAAAAGCCCGCGCAGGAAGGCGGCGTAGACGCCAGGGTCATTCGCTTCCAGGATCGCGGCGGGGATGCGCGGAACCCAGCCTTTGCCGGCGTGATCGATGCCGGGAAGGCCCTTGGCGAATCCGGCTGCCTGCCACCACCGCGCCAGGCGCACCGACTGCAGGGTCACCTCGTGGTAGCCCTCTTGCGCCGTCACGGTCGGCGAGAGCCCGAACAGCTCCTTCGACAGCACCCCAAGCCGCTCCGCAACATCGAGGTCGCTGTCGCTGACGCACAGGCGAATGCCTTTCGCGTGCAGGCTGCCGTCGCCCATGAAGTAGCCGACTAGCTCGGCCAGTTCCGGTGTGACCGCGTCCGGCACGCGCAGGCTGCGATCGCCGGCGTAGTACGCCTGGTCCAGTACCGGGAGCGGCACCCGGCGCGGAACGCCGACAAGCGTCCCCATCTGGAGCGGGAGAACGTCGCCAGGGGCAATGTCGGCGAGGCGCTTCCAGATCCACTCCCCGGCGCCCGGCTCCGCGACCTTCACGCGGTGGGTCAGCGTGCCCTGGATTCGGTAGCCGCCATCGGTCTGGATGAGACGTGTTGGCTCCTCTCCGTTGACGAAGAACTTGGTGGCACGCCGCGGCCCCTCATCAGTCGAGACCGTCAGATCGAGGCCTTGCCAGCGATCTCCGTAGACGTCGCCAAGCTCGGAGAGCCGGGCCAGCCCGCGATCCGTTGTCACCAGCGTTTCGCCAGTGAGGCAACCTGTTGGTGCCAGCAGCGAGGCCTGGGCGTTCCGGTAGCCATGTGTCTTGCCGAGGGCCAGGCACTCCTGCCAGGCGGTGACCGCCGCGGCGTGGATCTCGCGGTCCATGCCGCCGCGGGTCTTGATCTCGCGGCAGGCGTCGGCGTGCTTGCGCATCACCCGCTTGTGGGCGGAGGCGTTGCGCTCGTAGCCGTCGTAAGGCCCGACCACGGCGGCCAGTTCGGTGGACCGGCGGTAGGCGGTGCCGGTCATGAGCGAGGTGATCGCGGCGGCTATCGCCCGCCCACCCTCGGAGTCGTAGGCGTGACCGGTGGCCATCAGCAGCGCGCCGAGATTCGCATACCCGATGCCGAGCTGCCGGAAGGCCCGGGTAGTGGCGGTGATTTTCTCGGTCGGGAAGTCCGCGAAGCAGATGGAAATGTCCATCGCCGTGATGATCAGCTCGGTGATCTGCTGGAACCGCTTCACGTCGAAGCTGTCATCCTCGCCGAGGAACTTCATCAGGTTGATGCTGGCCAGGTTGCACGACGAGTTATCGAGGTGGACATATTCACTGCAATTAGCCACCACGGTCCCGCCGACGATGTAAGAGTGATTTCTGGGCTCGGTGAGGTTATATGTGGTCTCGAATCCTTGGGATTCCCGGCTGACCAGCTGCGCAGTGCGGCCTACGTGGTAGAAGTTGGCCGACTGCACGAGCCGGGCCAGCTTGTCCTGCTTGCCGGGCAGAGTGAACCCAATCAGCAGGTGGAACTCGCGCACCGCTTCAGCGGTGATCCGCAGGTCATACGAAGGGCCGTCGGACCCGTACGTCGCCTGTGAGCCATCTTTTCTTGTGTAGCGGAAGCTGTCGGTCTTGGTCCCGGTGCGGTAGATCCGGCTAGCGATCCCGAGCGAGGCGAGCAGCTCCTGCACGCCGATGAGCAGTTCCTCGGAACGGCTGCCCAGGCCCACATACCGAGTGCCGTTGGCCTCCTGATTCACGACGCATCCGTCAGCGTCGAACAGTCCCTGCAGGAAGGCGATAAGCGCCTCCTCCGGCGCCTCGAAGATCGCCTCCGGCACTCGCTTCTCCGGCGCCCTGCCACCGGAAACGCCCAGTGCCCGCAGGAACTCTCCGAAGGCTCGCCGGGTGACCCGCAGCTGCAACGTTCCGTTTGCCTGGCGGCTCGGCTTGCTCTCGAAGCCGGTGATCCGGGTGAGCAGGGCGTGGTGGCGCGGGAGGATCTCGGCCTGCTCCCCCGGCGGGCCGTACACAGTGACAGCTGCGTTATCGCGGTTGTCGACGCACCCGTCGCCCACCAGCCAGCCCAGGTAGTGGCCGAAGTCAGCGCCCCACTTCGTGGGCAGATCAAGCGGCTTCCGCGAGCGCTCATAATGTGCTGCTAGCAGCGCCTCGGCCGGGATATGAGGGTCGGCCATCGGACGCGGGGCGTGCTGGAAGGATCGAACGATCCGGTCCTTCTCGGTCAGGTCGCTCGCATGAACCCAGCCGCGGTTGACGGTCCAGACCCGGTGGCCAGGAGTGCAGCGCAGTCGGGAGCCATCCGAGAACCGCAGCTCCACGATTTCGTTCCGCCCGGTGACCATGTAGCGGTTGGGCGTTGTCGCGACGACACGGTCCTGCGGGTCTTCCTCCGCGGTCACGTCGTTGGTGTAGACGGCGAAGCTCTCCTCGTCGGCCGCCCGCCGCACCAGGTCCCCGATGGGGATGAGGCCCTTGTCAGTGAGAACCCGCTGATCAGCGGGGAAACAAGGGTTGCTGGCAGTAATTCTTCCCGATTCTGGGCAGGTATGCCAATTGTTTATTGTGTCGTCGTATTGAATTCCCGGGTCGGCGCATTCCCAGGCGGCCTGGGCCATCTTGCGGAGCAGGGTCTTGGCGTCGACCGTCGCGATCGGCTCACCGGTCCGCCGGGCTGCCAGGTCGAAGGCGCTGCCTGCCTCGACGGCCCGCATGAACTCGTCGGACACCCGCACCGAGTTGTTGGCGTTCTGGTACTGGACGCTGGTGATGTCCGCGCCGCCGAGGTCCATGTCGAACCCGCCGTCGCGCAGAACCCTGATCTTGTCCTCTTCGCGCGCCTTGGTCTGGATGAAATCCTCCACGTCGGGGTGATCGACGTCGAGGACGACCATCTTCGCGGCCCGCCGGGTGGCGCCGCCGGACTTGATCGTGCCGGCCGAGGCGTCAGCTCCGCGCATGAAGGAGACCGGCCCGCTCGCGGTGCCGCCTGATGACAGCAGTTCCTTGCTGGACCGGATGCGGGACAGGTTCACGCCGGCCCCGGAACCGCCCTTGAAGATCAGGCCCTCTTCCTTGTACCACTCCAGGATCGAGTCCATCGTGTCGTCCACAGCCAGGATGAAACAGTTATGCACCCTGAGACCGCCCGAGAGATACTCCCCGCTCTCGGTCTGGATGTCGTACACCGCCATCGAGCCGAGGGACTCGATCCGTGCGATTTCCAGCCGCTTGGTGTCATGGGCAGAATGTCCGGGCAACTCGAAGCTCTGCTCCAGCTTCGCTGCCTTGACCGGATCTATGAAACCGATCTCGTCAGCGAAGATGCTCCGGTCACCGGAAGTCTGGATCCGCACCGCCCAGCAGCCTTTCCGGTCTGAGCGCCTGTCCGCCTTGAAGCTGACACGGGAGTAGATACCGAAGCGGAGAAGCAGGTGCTGGATGCCCCTGACCAGGGCCTCGGGGATCATGTCCACTTCCACGACTGTGGACGTCTGCCGTGCACTGACGAAGCCCTCCGCCTGGAAGATGCTCCTCAGGTAGGCCGCGACCACAGGCAGTGGCGCACTGTACAGCCGATCGGGCACCACCATGTCCACGCCGCGTGTGAGCAGGTCCCACCGCTCGACGAATGGCCGCAGGGATTTTCCGTACAGCCGGGTGCGTCGGCAGTCGAGCTTCGGGTCCTGGGTCTCAACCGCCCGCTCGTGACGGTGCACTCCCGGGAAGACCATGTCGAGCGCGCGGGTGACCCACGCCATCTCGCCGTCGGTGACTGTCATCGCCTCGATGGTCAGTGAGCGATTCGTGCCGGTGTACTGGCCCACGAAGCCATCCGACTGCAGCCACCCAGCGAGCGCGGCTTCGGCGATTTCCTGCGGATCGATCTCCGCCTCGCCAAAAGAGATCCGGCGATGCCACTCCAGCTTGTCTCCGGGGCGAAGGCTTCCCGCTGGAACGAAATTCCCGGTCTCATGACGGGTTGACCGCCAGACGAGATGGTCGGCTGTGACGTCGAGGATGTAGCCGGCCTTAGTGTGCAGGCGCAGGACATCCTTCTGCCCATTGGCCTTGGTAGCAACGATCCGCGTGACGCCGTCCGCGTCGTACACCTTTGTGCCGACCGCATCATCATCGACGAGCTTGCCGATGGGCACGAGCCCGGCTGGGGTGCTGACCACCGCGTCGTAGGGCTGACACGCGGAAACCTGCTGGGGGGAGTCAGTGCCGACGTTGAACCAGACCGGCGAGTTGAAGCTGAAGACCTGGTGGATCAGCGCGTGCTTGAGCTCGTGGTCGAAGACCTCGGCGTCCTTGGGGGTGGCGAAATAGCCGTGCTTGATCCCGGCCGCCACATAGACGCCGACGACCCGGTCGACAAGCTGCTTGAGGCTCCACTCGCGCTGCGGCGTGCTGACCGCACCGCGGAAGTATTTGGTGGTCACGATGTTGGCGGCATTGACCGACCAGAAGTCGGGGAACTCGACGCCATGCTGCTCGAAGTTGACCGAGCCGTCGCGCCAGTTGGTCATGATGACGTCGCGGCGCTCCCAGGTGACGTCGTCGTAGGGGTGGACGCCTTCCCTGGTATGGATGCGCTGCATGGCCAGCCCCTTACGGGTGCTCTTGCCGCCACGCGCCGCGGACCCGCTCGCCGTCTCGGTCATTGCCGTCCCCCTTCTGGGGCCATCGCCCCGCTGGGCCCGACCAGGCCCGTCCCGTAGATGTTGTGTCCGCCCTGGGTGTCAGGGCGCCGGCACGCTGGCCGGCTGATGCGCCGACCGCAGCGCGGCAATCTCGTCCTCGAAATCAGTAAGTGACTCGAAACCCCGGTAAACCGAGGCGAACCGCAGGTAGGCCACCTCGTCCAGCTCGCGGAGCGGGCCGAGGATGGCCAGCCCCACGTCGTGCGAAGGCACCTCCGCACAGCCCCGGGCCCTGATCGCGTCCTCGACCTGCTGGGCCAGGATCGCCAGCTGGTCCTCACTCACTGGCCTGCCCTGGCAGGCGCGGCGGACGCCACTGACGATCTTTTCCCTGGTGAAGGGCTCGGTGGCACCACTGCGCTTGCCCACCATCAAGATCACCGATTCCTGCGTGGTGAACCTCCGGCCGCAGGCCGGGCACGACCGGCGGCGGCGGATGGCGGCACCCTCGTCGGCGGTCCGGCTGTCGATGACGCGGCTGTCCGGATGCCTGCAGAACGGGCAGAACACGCGATCACCTCCCCCGGCGGCCGAACTGCGACCGGCTCCTGCTACACAACTTGTGGATAAACTACAGTGGTGTAACTACTAGATGTTGTGTTTACGGTAGAACACAGCAGCGCCACACGCAAGCGCGAAACCCAGCATCGGGTCCAGCGAAGCGCGGACCGCCCGGAAGTGGCAGGTCGCTGCGGCCGCATCACCCCGCGGCCGGCGTGTCGCCCTCACCCCCGGGGCACCCACAGGTGCTCACCTGGCTCGACGCTGCTGCCGCTGAGCGCGTTGAGGTCGATGATCTGCTGGACGACCATACGCGGATCGGCGCTGGGCTGGGCCTGGACCGCGATGGACCACAGGGTCTGGCCGGGATGCACCACGACAGAGGTCAGATTCCGGTACACCGCACCCGGCGGCAGCCCGCTGCTTGATGCCTGCGCCCTGGCCGCCACCGCTACCCACATCAGGGCCACGACCAGCAGCGAAGCGATCGTCACCAGCGCGGCCACCACGATCCGGCCGCGCCGGGTAAGGCGCACCGTGCCGCGGCGAGGAGCCCGGTACGCCTCCCACGCCCGGGCGTCGCGTGCCCAGCTGTCGCGTGCCTGGCCGTCCCATGCCCGGCTGTCGCGCGCCCGCCTGTCCCAGGCCCGGGGGCCGCGTCCCCACGTCTCGCGTGCCTGGGCGCCGGGTGCGCCGCCAGCTGATGCCTGGCTGGCGGGCCGCATCCGGCCGGCCCCGGGGACCTCGCCAGCGCCGGGTACCGGGCCGGCCTGCGGCGCGCGGCCCGCGTGGGCTGCCGGGCCCGCATGCCCGGCCGGCCCAGAGTGCGGTGCACGGCTCGCGGGCCCTGCCATGCCGGCGTCCGGTGCGCGGCCCGCGGGCCGCGCCGGGCCAGCGTCCGGTGTCAGGCCAGCGTCCGGTGTCAGGCCAGCGTCCGGTACCGCCCGCAGGTGCCGCACCCGCCGGGTGCCCGGCCGCTGCCCCGTGCGCGTTCCACCGGGCCGCCCGCCCTGCCGCGACACGCCGGCCGGATGGCTCTCACCTGTGGCCCCGGCCCGCCCCCGACCAGGTACGGCAGCCCTGGCCGGCCGACCTGGCTTTCCCGTGGTCATCACGCTCATCACGGCCTCCCTGGTCGAATGAGAGTTCTATCGTATCCTTGTTCTATAGCACACTGATTCGATCGAACGTTCGTACGACACCGTTCTACCGCAGGGGTACGACATTTTCGTGTCACCTCGAACAGATGTTTGAGGTCTAGCGCCGGAAGCGCTAGCGTCGCCCCTGAACCCGCAACCACATCCGGAGGTGAGCAGATGGATCACAGCTCGGAAGACGGCGGGGCCCACCGTTCCCCGGCCGGCGCCCGGCACGCCGGACCGGGTACCGGGCCGGACTCAGGGCTGGACACCGAGCCCGGGGGCAGGCCCAGAGGCAGGCCCGGCCGCAAACCCAAGGGCAGCGTCCCCGCCGTGGTCACCGAGATACCCGATCACCCCGACCCGGACCACGTGCTGACCTGGCGGCAGCGCAAGGTGCTCCAGGTGATCAGGGAGTCGGTCCAGCGCCGCGGCTATCCCCCGTCGATGCGCGAGATTGGCGAGGCGGTCGGCCTGACCAGCACCTCCAGCGTCTCCTACCAGCTGTCCACCCTGCAGACCAAGGGCTACCTGCGGCGCGACGCCGGCCGGCCCCGCACGGTGGAGGTCCGCCTGCCGGGGCACCCGGCGGTCCGCCCCGACGCCGAGGGCATGGACGAGTCGGCACTGGACATCACCTCGCAGGAGGCCGCCTACGTGCCCCTCGTGGGCCGGATCGCGGCAGGCGGGCCGGTGCTCGCCGAGGAGGCGATCGAGGACGTCTTCCCGCTCCCCAGGCAGATCGTCGGCGATGGGACGCTGTTCCTGCTCAAGGTGGTCGGCGACTCGATGATCAATGCGGCGATCGCCGATGGCGACTGGGTCGTGGTCCGGCAGCAGCCGGTGGCCGAGAACGGTGAGATCGTGGCCGCCATGATCGAGGGTGAGGCCACGGTCAAGACCTTCAAGCGGTCAGGCGGCCACGTCTGGCTGATGCCGCACAACCCCGCCTACACACCCATCCCCGGCGAAGAGGCGACCATCTTGGGCCGCGTCGTGGCCGTGCTCCGGCGGGTCTGACAAGAGGGCCGCTCCGGGACGGTGACCGAAGGCCGCCAGGCACACGGCGGCGGCCGCCGTGCCGGAGCGGCGCGATCAGACGGGAACGACGTTGACCAGGCGCGGGGGCCGCACGATAACCGTCCGCACCTCGGCGCCGGCCAGTGCCCGGACGACCCCGGGGGCGGCCAGTGCCTGCTCCCGCAGGTCGTCCTCGGTGATGCCCGGCGGCACCTCCAGCCGGTCGCGCACCTTGCCGTTGACCTGAACCACACAGGTGACCTGGTCCTGGACCAGCAGCGCAGGGTCCGCGGACGGCCAGGCGGCCTGCGCCACAGACGGCTGGTGCCCCAGCATCTCCCAGCATTCCTCGGCCGTGTAGGGCGCGAAGATCGACACCATGACGGCCAGGGTCTCCGCCGCATCCCGCACGGCCGGGTCGCCCGCGCCCGGCCCGGAGTCGATCGCCCGGCGGATGGCGCTGACCAGCTCCATCAGCCGCGCCACAGCGACGTTCAGCCGGTAGGCCTCGACCAGCCTGGTGACATCGTCGATGGTCCGGTGGGTGACCTTGCGCAGTTCGGTGTCGCCAGGACCCTGGCTGGCCTGAGCGGCACCGGCTTGTGCCACTACCCGCCATACCCGGCCCAGGAACTTGACGGAGGCATCGGGGTTCATGTCCGCCCAGTCGATGTCATCCTCGGGGGGGCTGGCGAAGATCATCGTCAGGCGGATGGCGTCTACTCCGTGCGCGGCCAGCTGCTCGCCCAGGTCAACCCCGTTGCCCAGCGACTTCGACATGGCTCTGCCCTGGTTGATGACCTGGCCCTGGTTCAGCAGCCGCGTGAACGGCTCGCCGAAGTCGATCATGCCCATGTCGTTCAGGACCTTGATGAAGAACCTGGAGTACATCAGGTGCAGGATCGCGTGCTCGACGCCGCCCACATACAGGTCGACCGGGTTCCAGCGGCGCACCGCCTCGACGTCGAACGGCCCGTGCTCATAGCCAGGTGAGCAGTAGCGCAGGAAGTACCAGGAGGAGTCGACGAAGGTGTCCATCGTGTCGGTGTCGCGCCGGGCGGCACCGCCGCACTTGGGGCACTCGGTGCTGACCCAGTCCCCGGCGGCGGCCAGGGGCGAATTGCCCTTGGGCGCCAGGTCCTGCCCGCGCAGGTCCGGCAGGATCACGGGCAGCTGATCCTCGGGGACGGGGACTTCGCCGCAGCCGGAGCAGTAGACGATCGGGATGGGCGTGCCCCAGAACCGCTGCCGGGAGACCAGCCAGTCCCGCAGGCGGTAGCTCACCCCGGCCCGGCCGTGGCCCTGCTCGCCCAGGATCTCGGTGATCCTCGCGATGGCGGCGGCCTTGTCCAGGCCGTCGATCGGCCCGGAGCTCACCAGCGTGCCGTCGCCCACCGTGGCGATGCCGGTCGTGGCCGGGTCGGGCTCGCCGGTTTCCACCACGACCCGCACGTCCAGCCCGTGGGTGCGGGCGAAGTCCAGGTCACGCTGGTCGTGGGCGGGCACGGCCATGATCGCCCCGGTGCCGTAGTCGGGCAGTACGTAGTCAGCCGCCCAGACCGGGATGTGCTCGCCGTTGACCGGGTTGACCGCGTGCCGTCCCAGGAAGACCCCGGTCTTCGGCCGGTCCGCCGACTGCCGTTCGATGTCGGTCAGCTTGCGCACCTGCTTCACGTACTCGGCCAGCGCTTCCCGCTGCCCCGGCGCGCACACCTGCTCGGCCAGCGGTGAATCGGCGGCGATGACGAAGAACGTCGCGCCGTACAGCGTGTCCGGGCGGGTGGTGAACACCGTCACCGGCTCGTCCAGGCCCTCGACCTCGAACCTGATCTCGGCGCCCTCGGAGCGGCCGATCCAGTTGCGCTGCATCAGCAGCACCCGGTCTGGCCAGTGGCCCTCCAGCGGAGCCATGTCCGACAGCAGCCGGTCGGCGTATTCGGTGATCTTGAAGTACCACTGGGTCAGCAGCCGCCGGACGACCTCCGAACCGCACCGTTCGCACCTGCCGCCGATCACCTGCTCGTTGGCCAGCACGGTCTGGTCCACCGGGCACCAGTTGACATAGCCGTCCTTGCGGTAGGCCAGGCCCCGCTCGTAGAAGCGCAGGAACAGCCACTGGTTCCAGCGGTAGTAGTCCGGGTCGCAGGTCTGCAGCCGGCGCGACCAGTCGAAGGACACCGCGTAACGGCGGAACGAGGCCGCCTGCGTGTCGATGTTGGCGTAGGTCCAGTCGGCCGGGTGGGAGTTCTTGCGGATCGCCGCGTTCTCGGCAGGCAGCCCGAAGGCATCCCAGCCGATCGGGTGCAGCACGTTGTGCCCGCGCAGGAAGTAATACCGCGCTACCGAATCCGCGATGGCATATGCCTCGGCATGCCCCATGTGCAGATCACCCGATGGATAGGGGAACATGTCCAGCAGGTAGGTACGCGGCCGCTCATCTGCTGGATCGTCACTCGCCCGGAACAGGCCGTCCATGCCGGCCCAGCGCTCCTGCCACTTCTCCTGGACCTCGCGGGGGTCGTACTGGCGCCGTGCCCGCTCGGCACTGTCTGCGGCTGTCATGATCTTTTCCTCACCCACGTGAATTCGGTCCGGCTCCGGCAACAGAAAAGCCCCCCGGTCACGAGGGGCAGCCGCGCCAACAGGATGTAGGTCGGCGCGGCTAGGTAAGGAGCAACCGAGCGGAACGCATGCGTTCAGGGTAGCGCAGTCCGTGACCGTCCCGCATGCGCGAATGGCGGCGCGGTCATCGTAGGCAGCCCTGTGCCAGCGGCCGGCCGGGCCTGATGAGGTGCCCGGCCTGCCTGCCGCCCGGATGTCTGTGACCGGCCGGAATGTCCGTGGCCGTACACAGGGCGCTAACCCGGGTGTGCCATCCCCGCAACATCGGTGGCCCACGCTGGGGAGGTGAACACAGACCAGAGCACGGTGATCGAGGACCCGGCGGTGACGGGCGCCGCGGGGCGGGCCAGCCACGATGACAGCCTGACTGACCAAGGATTCGGCGAGGCGGAGCCGATGCGGCGGATCGCCCTCGTCGCGCACGACCGGCGCAAGCAGGACATGCGCGAGTGGGCCCGCTACAACCGGGGGGTCCTGGCCCGGCACCGCCTCTACGCCACCAGCACGACCGGCCGCCTGCTGCGGGAAGATCTCGGCCTGCCGGTGACCTGCTTTCAGAGCGGGCCGCTCGGCGGCGACCAGCAGATCGGCGCGCGGATCGCGGACGGGGAGATCGACCTGCTGGTGTTCCTGTGGGACCCGCTGGAACCGCAGCCCCACGAGCACGATGTCAAGGCACTGCTCCGGATCGCGGTGGTCTGGAACATCCCGGTCGCGTGCAACCGGGCCAGCGCTGATTTCCTCATCTCGTCGCCGCTGATGAACCGGCCAGCCGCCTGACCAGGGGGTTCACCGGCCATTCTGCCGATAAGGCTTTCTTGCGCCTTTCTTAACCGGCGTCCCCATATGATCCCCCGTTGCCATCGTTGATAGGGGAAGCCAATACGAACGGCGTCGCCGCCCTGCGGAGCAGGGCGGGCTTCACCGTCCTGCGGCGGCTGCCCGCGGCCCGGCCTGGTGAGCCGCGCGGCGCGGGCAGCTCGCTGTGCGCGGGCAGCTCGCTGTGCGCGGGCAGCCCGGTGCGCACGGCAGCTTGCCGCGCGCAGGCCCAGTCCTGCTCGGTAACCCGCCCCGGCCTGCTACGTTCAGCGGGCTGGACGGCAAGCGAGCAATGCCGCCAGTAAGCAGCAAAAAGCTACTGGAAATTGCACAAAGCAACGCGTCCCGCTTTCCGTCTTGACCGGCGCCGCAGACCCCAATAATTTCGTTGCCGCTGCCTTGCGTGGCAGGTCAGCGAGGCAAGGCTCCTATGCCACGATTGTCCATCGTGATCTGAGATCGCGGTCCGGCAGAGAACAGCGGGGATTCTCCGTCATGCCAGCGATATTTTCGCGATGGGGCTTGTTTCGGGGGGGTAATGGACATTCTGTATTGCGCCAATTGTGCATGGCCGTGGAAGGGGATGGCGATGAGGGACAGCGTGACTGGCGCTGCCGATGCCTGAAACCCCCGCCCCCGAGACCGCCACGGAGCCGATCGCTGTCGTCGGCATGGCGTGCCGCTTCCCCGAAGCGGCCCACACCGCCGAGTTCCTTGAGCTGTTCCTGACCGGCCGGAGCTCCTTCCGGCGGCTGCCCCCGGTCAGGCTGGACATGAGCGACTACGGGGAGGCCTGGCCCGCCCGGGCGGCCGTGATCGAAGGCTGGCGCTTCGACCGCGCCGCGTTCGGTGTCACCGAGCCGGCCTACCGCGCGGCCGACCCGGCCCACTGGCTCGCGCTGGAGACAGCGGCCCGTGCGCTGGCTGACGGCGGATTCCCCGGCGGCCAGGGCCTGACCCGGGACCGGACAGCGGTGATCATCGGCAACACGCTCACCGGTGACGTGTCCCGCGCCTCTGCGATGCGGGCACGGTGGCCCTACGTCCGCCGGGTGATCACCGCCGCGCTCGCCACCGGGCAGGTCCCGCCCGAGGCACGCGCCGGGGTGATCGAGCGCGCCGCCGCCGGGTTCCTGGCCCCGTTCCCCAGCATCGGCGATGAGGGCCTGGCCGGCAGCCTGCCCGGGGCGATCGCCGACCGGATCTGCGGCCATTTCGGCTTCCGCGGCGGCGGCCACGCCGTCGACTCGACCCATTCCTCCTCGCTGCTCGCCGTCGCGTCGGCCTGCTCGGCGCTCGCGGCGGGCGACATCGACGCTGCCGTCGCGGGCGGCGTCGATCTCAGCTTCGACCCCTTCGAACTGGCGGGGCTGGCGAACACCGGTGCACTCGCCGGCAGCGAGATGCGGATCTTCGACGCGCGCCCGACCGGATTCTGGCCGGGCGAAGGCTGCGGGCTCATCGTCGTGATGCGGGCACGCGACGCCCGCGCCGCCGGGGTTCCCGCGTATGCGGAGATCGTCGGCTGGGGGGTTTCGTCAGCTGGCAATCCCGCGCTCACCAAACCCGGCTCCGGCAGCCTGCTGCTGGCACTGCGGCGCGCCTACCAGCGGGCCGGGATCGACCCAGCCGCCACGCAGCTCATCGAGGGGGACGGCACCGGTACCGGGTCCGGGGACCTCGCCGAGCTGACCTCACTGGCGGAGATCCGGCAGGGAGCGTCCGGCCTGGCCGCGCTGGGTTCGGTGAAGGGCAACATCGGTCATGCCAAGGCCGCGGCCGGGGCGGCCGGGCTGATCAAGGCCACACTCGCCGTCGCAGCCGGGGTGATCCCGCCAACCACCGGCTGTGTCCGGCCGCACCCGCTGATCACCAGCGAGGACGCCCGGCTGCGGGTCCTGCGCACGGCCGAGCCCTGGCCGGAGGGAACCCGCCTGGCCGGGGTCAGTGCGGTGGGTCCCGGGGGAACCAGCGTGCACGTGGTCGTGCGGCGCGACGTCCATGGCGGCCGCAGGCGCCGGGCACCGTGGACCGCCCAGCTCACCGCGGCGGCCGGCACCGGGCACCGCCGGGGCGGGGCGCCCCGGCCCGGCCTGGTGGTATCAGGCCCTCCGCGTACCGAGGCGTACGTGTTCAGCGGGCCGGACCGCCATGCCCTGACCCGCGAGCTGACCCGGATCGGGGATCTGGCGCCCTGGCTGTCCGACGGTGAGCTGCACGACCTGGCCTGCCAGGCGGGCCGGGCCTCCAGCCCGGGATCGATGCGGGTGGCGCTGGTGGCGAGCACCCAGGACCAGCTCGCCGGGCTGGCCAGGGAGGCGGTAGCGCTGCTGCCCGGGCTGCGTCCCGGCAGCCTGACCCTGGCTCCTGGCATCTACGCCGCCGACGGTGGCCGCGGGCGGGTCGCGCTGCTGTTTCCCGGCGAGGGGGCACCGCTGGGCGCGGCACCTTCGCGGGCCGCCTCCGGTGAGGCCGGCACGTACGACCCCGTGCTGCAGCCGGGCATCCTGGCCGCATCCCTGGCCGGATTGCGCTGGCTCGACCAGCTCGGCGTGGTCGCCACGACGGCGGTCGGCCACGGGCTGGGCGAGATCACGGCCCTGGTGTGGGCCGGCTGCCTATCCGAGCCCGACGCTGCCCGCCTGGTCTCCCAGCGCGGCGCCCTGCTGGCTGCCCCGTCAGCCGAGCGGACGGCCCTGGTATGCGTCGACGCTGACGCCAGGACGGCCGCGGCCTTGTGCGCGGGCAGTGATCTGGTCATCGCGGCCGACAACGGGCCGCGATGCCAGGTGCTGGCGGGCCCGGTGGCAGCGGTGCGGGACCTGACCCGGCGGCTGGCGGCCGATGCCATCCCGGCCCGGGTGCTCGACGCACCGCACGGCTTCTACTCACCCGTCCTGGCCGACCGGGTGGCATCGCTGCGCAGCGTGCTGTCCGAGTTCTCCTTCCGCGCGCCCGCCCGGCGGCTGCTGTCGACGGTCACCGGCGCCGAGCTGGCGTCGGGAGACGACATCGCGGCGCTGCTCGCGGCCCAGCTCACCGCGCCGGTGCGGTTCGCCGGGCCGCTCGGGCTGGCCGCCAGCGACGCCGACCTGCTGGTGGAGACCGGCCCCGGGCACGGCCTGAGCCTGCTCGCCGCCGACTGCTGTGACGTGCCAGCGGTCAGCCTGGGCTCCGGCCGGGCCGATGTGGCGGCGACCGCCGAGGTCATGGCGGCACTGTTCGCGGTCGGCGCGGTGCGGTCGCTGGCGGCGCCCTTCTCCGGCCGGGCCGCCCGCACGATCGACATCTGGCGGGAGCGGGTATTCATCGCCAACCCCTGCGGATCCGCTCCCCCGCCCGGCATCAGGGCCTGGGAGACCGAAGCGCGCGGGACGGCGGGCGACCCGGCCGCCGTCCCCCCGCCCGCCCGGCCGGCCGCAGACGACCAGGCTCGGCCGGCCGAACCGGCCCAGGCCGAGCCGGCCCAGGCCACGATTGCTACACAGGCGGCACAGGCCACGGAGGCCACCCAGCCGGCCCAGGCCACGGAGGCCACCCAGCCGGCCCAGGCCACGCCCACGGCCAGGCACGAGGCACCTGCGCTCACCGACGCTGGCCAGGTGGCGGCCCCGCCGGTCAGGCCGCAGGCTGAGCCGGAACCGGGGCCAGCGCTGGCCGCCCATAGCCCGCGCCACGCTCAGCCGGCCGCCGGGTCCCCGCCAGATCACCCGCCCGCAGGCGCCGCCACGGCTGCCGCCACCGCCTCGCCGCCCACCAGCGCGCCCGCGCCAGCCAGCGCCGGCAAACCAGCCGACGCCCCCGCGCCCCCTGACGCACGCGGGCACACTGACGCACGCGGGCACACTGACGCCCCTGCACGCGCAGACGCCCCCGCGGCTGCCAGCACCCCGGCGGCTGCCGATGGCCGCGATGCCCTCAGCGGGCCTGGCACCGGCAGCCCCAACCCCCGCAAGCACGACCCGGCCAGCCACGACCAGGCCAGCCACGACCAGGCCAGCCACGAGCTGGGTGGGCGCAAGATGGGCCGGCCCAACCCCGCCAGCCACGACTCCGGCGGGCACGAGCTGGGTGAGCACGACCTCGGCGGGCAGCCGGTCGCGTCGTGGATCCGGTGCTTCGCCGAGCAACTGCGCCCGGCGCCGCTTGGGCCCGCCCCGGACGGCCAGGGTCCGTGGCGGCTGCGAGCAGCCACCCGGCAGCCGTTCGGCCGGATCGCTGGTGATGTCTTCGCCGACGATCCCGGTGCGGACCAGGTGCTCGCCATCGTGGCTGACCCGGCCGGCCCCGGTGGCGCCGCCACCCTCCTCGACGCGGTCCGGGAGGCGGTCCGCGGCCGGCGGCTGGTGGTGATCACGACGTCGGCCGGGCTCACCGGGTTCTGCGCGACCCTGCATGCCGAGCAGCCCTCGCTCGGCATCACCGTGATCAGGGTGCCGGAAAGCCTGGCCGGGCTGCGGGCCGCACGGCCGTACGCGGCCGCGGTACCCGGTGCGTTCCGCGAGCTCGTGCTCGACGAATCGGGCACCGCATTCACCCCCTCCACGGTGGTGGCCGAACCTGCCGGGGACGGGACGTTCCCGCTCGGGCCAGCCGACGTGGTGCTGGTCAGCGGCATGACCGGGCTTGGCGACCTGGCCTGTGCGGCGGCGCTGGCGGGGCGGGGAGCGGCGCTGGCGATCATCGCACCGCCGGGGCCGGAAGGTCCCCGCGTGAGCGCCCACCTGGCCCAGCTGCGGGCGGTGGGCATCCGGGTGAGCCGCAAGAAGGCAGATCCGGGTGAGCCAGGGCAGGTCGCCGCCGCCGTCCGCAGCCTGGAACGCGGGCTCGGCCCGGTGACCGCGATCGTCCACGCGGCGGGCCCCGGCCCGATCGAGCGGTGCGCTCAGCTATCCGAATCCACGCTCCGCACGCACCTGGTCAGCCAGCGGGCCCGGCTCACCCACCTGCTGAGCGCGGTCGCGGCCGAGCGGCTCCGGCTGCTGGTGACCTTCGGGCCGGTGTCCGCGCGGTACGGGGCCACCGAACGCGGCTGCGGTGCGCTGGCCGGCGGGCTGCTCGCGGAGCAGGCGTCCCGGCTGGTCACCGGGCCCCGATGCCAGCTCCTGCACGTCGACTGGCCGCCGTGGGCGGAGCAGGCAGACGGCCCGGATGGCGGCGCGGATGGTGGCGCGGCGCCGGAGCCGGCTGCTGAGCCCGGGCAGGTCGCGCCGATCACGGCGGCCGCCGGCGCACGGCTGCTCCTGAACGTGCTTGCCACACCGGACTTCCCGCGCCGGGTCGCGATCCACGGCCGGGTGGGGGTACCCGCCCCCATGGCGCTGCGGCCCGGCCCGGCGCAGGCGGCCCCCCGCGGCCGCTTCCTGGCCGGCATCCGGGTCCTGTACCCGGGAATCGAGCTGGTCGCCGACACGCGGCTCACCCTGGCCTCCGATCCGTACCTGGCCGACCACCGGGTCGACGGCCTGCCGGTGCTGCCGCTGGCCATGGCCCTGGAGGCGATGGCACAGGCCGCCTCGGCGCTGGCTGGCCGGCCGTGCACCCACCTGACCGGGGTCTCGATGCCCGCGCCGGTCGTGCTGCCGGGCGGGCCGGCTGACGCCGAGGCCCTCATCCGGGTCAGCGCGCTGCGCCGAGGCGACACGGTGGAGACGGTCCTGCGCTGCGGTGAGACCGGGTTCCGGGTGGACAACGTCACGGCGACGTTCCGGGCCGCCCTCCCCGCCCGAGCCGGGACCCCCGCGGCTGGGACCGGCACGTCCGCTGGCGCCTGGCTGGCCGGGGATGACGCGCCGCCAGGCGGGATCGTGGACGGCACCGACCTGTACGGGCCGGTCTACTTCCAGACCGGGCGGTTCCGGCGGGTCGCCTTCCTGCCCGAGGTCACGTCCCGCTCCTGCCAGGCGCTGGTGCGCGGCGGCGACGACCAGCCCTGGTTCGGGGCGGTGCCCGGGCCCGTCGACGCCCCGCTGATCCTGGGCAGCCCAGGGCTCAACGATGCGACGTCACATGTGCTGCAAGCGTGCGTTCCGCATCGCAGGGTGCTGGTGGCCAGCTGCGACTCCCTCACCGTCGGTGGGCGTGAGGTGCGCGGCGCTGTCCAGGTCAGCGCCAGGTGGCGGCCGACGGCCACGGACGGGGCCTGGGACGTGACCGCGACCGATGCGACCGGGCAGCGCATCGTGGCCTGGACCGGACTGCGCCTGCGCGGCGTCGGGCCGCTGGCCAGCCCTCCGGCCTGGCATCCCGCGCTGCTCGCCGCCCACCTGGAAGGACGCGCCGCGGAGCTGGGCCTGGATCCGGACCTGCGGGTGGCGATCCGCTGCGACTGGGCACCACCCGGCGCCGCCGGTCCCGCCGGCCCGGCAGGCACCCCAGGCCCGGCAGGCACCCTTGACCCGGCGGGGTCACCCGATCCGCTGGACCCCCCGGCCCCAGGCGGCTGGGCGCCGTCCCCGGACACGCCGTGGATCTGGTCGGCGGCTGGCACCGGCTCGCTGGACGGCCTGGTCCTGCGGTTGCGGGCCAGCCAGCCGGTGGCCTGTCACTGGGAAGCCGCGCAGGAGTCCCGCGCAGATACCGGCCTGGATGGCGGGATCCCGGGCGGCGTGGCAGCCCCGTTCGGCGCGCTGGGCGAGTCCGCAGCCGAGCTGGTCCGCTTCGGCCGTTCGCTGCTCGGCCGCCCGGGCGAACGGGCGGGCACGGTCTCCGCGCGGCTGCGGGCGGTGGCGGCCTGCCTGGCGCTCTCGCCCTGGCAGCCGGGCACGCCGCTGGTCATCGACGACGCGTGCGAGGGTGGCTGGGTGCTCGTGCGTGGCGGCACCACCACGGTGGCGTGCACGGTCGCCGGGATCATCGGCGTGCCGGGCCCCGTCGCGCTGTCGATGGCGACCTGGCCCGCCGACGGCCCGGAGCGGCTCCCACCCCGGGAGAGCGGAGAGGAGTCCGCATCCGCGGCCGCGAACGGCTCCGGCCACTGATCCGCGGCCCTCAGGGGTCGCCCAAGACGTGTCCTAGGCCCACATCACGCGGGACTGCTCGGCGAAACCCGCCAGCAGGTTCGCGTCGCCGCGGACGTCGAGCCCGCTGGTACCGCGGCGGTTCCACAGCAGCAGGTACAGGTCGGCCGCGGGCCCGGTGACGTCGCAGTCGGTCGGGCCGGCTCCCCGCGAGACGGTGAGCGAGCCTGGGGCCGCGTCCACCCGCCAGTGCGCTGTGCCTTCTGCCCCGTCGTCGGCGTGAATGGCCAGGCAGCCCGGCGGGCCGGCCCAGGTCCCGCGCTTGGCGCTGCGGCCGACGAAGCCCATGATCAGCTCGCCGACGCCGTCAGCGGCGAACCGCGGCGCCAGCCCCGCCGCGGATGCTGCGTGCCCGTCCCCGGCCGGCCCCTCCCCGGCCGGCCCCTCCCCGGCTGCGTTCGCAGCGGCCTGCTCGGCGTCCACCCGGTGGACCGCGGTCTCGTGCGCCTGCCGGCGGGCCCAGAACGCCAGCGGCGACGGCGCTTCCAGGAACGTCCAGCAGGTCATCCCCGGGCCGGCCGCGGCCAGGGTCCGCACCAGTGCGGCGTGGCCCGCGCGGAACCAGCCGTCCAGGTCGGCGTCGGGGGGCCCGTCGCCGAGAATCTCCGTCTCGGAAGCCCGGTCGACCCAGCTGGGCTGCTGGTCCCGGACGTAGTCGGTGGCCCACCGGTGCACGTAGCCGAGGTGCTTGAGCAGGTCGCGCACCTGCCAGCCAGGGCAGGCGGGCACAGCGGCGTCCAGTCCCGCCCGCTGCGCGGCGGCGGCCAGCGACTCGCTTTCCCGGCGCAGGCAGTCGATGTAGTAGTCCACGTCGCAGGGGCCGTACCCGGGTCCGTCCATGCGCCAAGCATGCCCGTACCGGGCAGGTGGCGCGAGCTGCGTGCCGGGTACCTGTCCGGCCCGCGACTTCCGGCCGCCGCCCGGGTTTGCGACCATAGGGCGAAACGGAAGTCTCACCAGAGAGTGGTCCCGCGCGTGACGGCACACTACCCCGCGATGTCGCTGGCAGATATCGACCTGTCGGACACCGAGTTCTGGGGGCGGCCGCTCTCCGTGCGGCGGGCCGCCTTCGCCGCGCTGCGTGCCGCGGGCGGGCCTGTCTTCTTCGCCGAACCCGAGACACCATTCGCCGAACGAGGACCGGGGTACTACGCCCTGGCCCGGCACGCCGACGTCGTCGAGGCGAGCAGGAACCCCGAGGTGTTCTCCTCCGGCAAGGGCGCGACCTCGATCCTCGACCTGCCAGCCGAGTTCAACGAGTACTTCGGGTCGATGATCAACATGGACGACCCGCGGCATGCCCGGCTCCGCCGGATCGTGTCACGCGCGTTCACCCCCCGGATGATCAAGAAGTTCGAGGGTGACGTGCAGATGGTGGCCGCCCGGATCGTCGACGACCTGCTCGCTGGCGGCCCGTGCGACTTCGTGGGGCAGGTGGCGGCGCGGCTGCCGCTGACCATCATCTGCCAGCTGATGGGCATCGGCGACGGCAGCTACGAACGGGTGCTGCACAACACCAACGTGATCCTGTCCGGCATGGACCCCGACTTCATCAGCGAGGACATCAACGAGGCGGTCGGCCAGATCCTGGCCGCGGGTGCCGACCTCGCCGAGCTGGTGACCGCGCTGGGGAACGAGCGGGCCGAGCATCCCGGTGACGACCTGGTCACCTCGCTGGTCACCGCGAACATCGACGGCGAGCAGCTGACCAGTGCGGAGCTGGCGTCGTTCTTCATCCTGCTGGTCGTGGCGGGCAACGAGACCACCAGGAACGCCATCTCGCACGCGCTCATGCTGCTCACCGAGTTCCCTGACCAGCGCGAACTGCTGATGGCTGACTTCGAGGGCCGGATCGGCGGCGCGGTCGAGGAAATCGTTCGTTATGCCTCACCGGTTATTTTCATGCGCCGCACGGTCACCCGTGACTTCCACATGAACGGGCACGACTACCGCGAGGGCGACAAGACGGTGCTGTTCTACTGGTCGGCGAACCAGGACGAGACGGTGTTCGCCGACCCGGCCCGGCTCGACATCACCCGCTCGCCCAACCCGCACGTCGGGTTCGGCGCCGCTGGGCCGCACTTCTGCCTGGGCGCGCACCTGGCCCGCCGGGAGATCAGCGTGATGCTCCGCGAGCTGCTGACCCGGATCCCCGACATCCGGGCCGCCGCACCGCCGGACCGGCTGCTGTCCAGTTTCATCAACGGGATCAAGCACCTGCCCTGCGAACTCGGCGGCTGACGCCGGCGCCAGCCAGGGCTCAGCCAGGCGCTGGCCTGGGCCTCAATCTGATAACGACGTGTAATTGACATGTCGCAGCGTGTATAACTAGAGACCCCCGGCCAGCAGTGGTACCTAAGGGGGGGTCTCGCCCGGGACCGGCCTGGCCATCCGCACCAGGCAGGGCCGGTCGCGGTCGCGCGCAGGCGGGCGAGGGCTGCGCTGAGCCGGGGGATCTTCGTCCAGCGGGCGGCGCCACTCGGGGGCGTGGCGCCACCCTGGACGAAGGTGAGCCGCCTCGGCGCTGCCGTCAGGACCTGCCCGGCCCGGCCCGTCAGGACCCGCCCGGCCGTCAAGCCCGGCCCGTCAGGACAGGGCGTCGATGCGCCCGGCCAGGTTCATGTCGGCGGCGGTCAGGCCGCCGGCGGAGTGGGTCGACAGGGTCAGCGTGACCCGGTTCCAGGCGATCGCGATGTCCGGATGATGGTTGGCCTTCTCGGCCAGGTAGGCCACCGCGCCGGTGAACAGCATCGCGGCCCGGAAGTCGGCCAGCTCGACCGTCCGCGTGATGGTACTGCCGGTGCGGGTCCAGCCGGGCAGCCCGGCCAGGGCCGCGGTGATCTCGGTGTCGCTCAGCAGGTCCATGTCACCACCCTGGTACGTGCCTGACGTCCAGTCACGTGCGAGCCTACTCCGGCGCGCCGGGGCCAGGCCGGCGGCTGCGGTACCGGTCCCGGTAGTCTGACCGCGCCGGCCCGCACGAGATCGTGACCGGCAGTGACCAGCTTGGGAGTAGCTCGCTGATGATGACGCGCGACGATGCGCAGCCCGCCGGCGGCCAGCCCCGGCCCACCCCACTGCGCGCGGTCCACGAGCGCCTCGGCGCCACCATGACCCCGTTCGCCGGCTGGCTGATGCCGCTGCGGTATGGCAGCGAGATCGCCGAGCACCGCGCCGTCCGCGGGGCGGCCGGCCTGTTCGACCTGTCGCACATGGGCGAGATCGCCGTGACCGGGACCGGTGCTGGCGAGGCGCTGGACTACGCGCTGACCGGCCACCTGTCGGCGCTCACCCCCGGGCGTGCCCGGTACACCATGATCTGCGCGCCCGATGGCGGCGTGCTGGACGACCTGATCGTGTACCGGCTCACCGGCACCGAGTTCCTGGTCGTCGCCAACGCCGCGAACACGGCCGTGGTCGCCGCGGCCCTGCAGGAGCGGGCAGCGGGGCACGAGGCGCAGGTGCGCGACCGGACCGGCGACTACGCGCTGATCGCCATCCAGGGCCCCCTCGCCAGCGGCATCCTCGCACCGCTCACCGACATCGGGCTCGATGAGGTCCGCTACTACGCGAGCCACCGGGCCGTGGTCGCGGGACACCCGGTCCTGCTCGCCCGCACCGGCTACACCGGGGAAGACGGGTTCGAGCTGTTCACCAGCCCCGATGACGCCGAGCCGGTGTGGAACGCGCTCGCCGAGGCCGGCGGCGCTGACGGCCTGGTTCCGGCCGGGCTGGCCGCCCGCGATACGCTCCGCCTGGAGGCCGGCATGCCGCTGTACGGCAACGAGCTGGGCCCGGACGTGACCCCGTTCGAAGCGGGCCTCGGGCGGGTGGTCGCGTTCAGCAAACCAGACGAGTTCGTGGGCCGGGCCGCGCTGGCCGAGCGGGCCGCGGCCGGGCCGCTGCGCACCCTGACCGGGCTGACCGGCGGCTCGCGCCGTGTTCCCCGGCACGGCTACCCGGTGCTGTGGGACGGCCAGCCGTGCGGGATCGTCACCAGCGGCGCCCCCTCCCCCACCCTGGGCGTGCCGATCGCCATGGCCTACCTGGATCCCGCGACCGCCGAGCTGGCCGGGGCGGACGGCGGCGGCCGGCTGGCCGTGGACATCCGCGGCAGCGCCGAGCCAGCCCTGTTCACCAGCCTGCCGTTCTATCACCGGCCACGCTGACCCCGGCCGGCGCCCACCATTCCCACAGGCCCAACCGTTTCCACAGGCCCCGTTTCCACAGGCCCCGTTCCCACAGGAGAGTGCGACCATGACCATTCCCGCCGACCTGCGCTACACGGCAGAACACGAGTGGGTGGCTGTTGACGGTTCTGTCGCGTCCATCGGCATCACCGACTACGCCCAGCGCGCCCTGGGCGATGTCGTGTACGTGTCCGTCCCCGGGCCCGGCACCAGGGTCACCGCTGGCGAGCCATGCGGGGAGGTCGAGTCGACCAAATCGGTCAGCGACGTCTACTCCCCCGTCAGCGGCGAGATCACCGAGGTCAACGCGGACATCGACGACGACCCCGGGCTGGTCAACTCCGACCCGTACGGGGCTGGCTGGCTGATCAAGGTCCGGCTCGACGACGGGCCGGAGCCCGGTGGCCTGCTGAGCGCTGACGAGTACGCGGCGCTGACCGAAGAGCCGGAGTGAGCCAGGCCGGCTACCGGCGGCGGCGGCGCCACACCGCGTAGGCGATCACGGCCACGGTGACCAGCGCCGCCGTGCCGCCTGCCAGCCGGACCTCGGGACGTGACACCTGCTCGCGGACCCGGGCCATGCCACGCCGGGCCACGTTGGCCGGGCTGACGCGCTCGGTCAGCGCATCGATGGTGCGCGCGAGGTTCTCGCGGGTGCGCTCGATCTCCTTGATGAGCGCATCCGGGTCGCGCACCGCGACCTCGCCGTCCGGCTCCGCCATGACAAGCATCCCTTCATCCCTGGAGGGTTCTTGCCGCTAGTCTCCCAGGCCCAGCCAAGATCCGCACGCCGGGCCCGGACGTCCCCGGCATTTTCATGATCGTGGTGGCTTTTATGCGCCACACGCATGAAACCCACCACGACCATGAGGCGAGGGCAGTCCCGGGCCCGGGACTGCCCTCGCGCTGAGGCTGCTCAGCCTCCTGTGGCCAGGCGCTGCGCGTCGTGGATGAGGAGCTGGCAGCCCAGTGTCAAGCCGGCCGCGTTGTGAACCGGGACGTCCCCGAACGCGGCCGCCTCCAGCTCGGCCTTGATCACACCGGCAAGGTGGTCCCGGTGCTGTGCCAGGTGGGACAGGGCCTGGTCGGTGGCGAGGTAGCTGGCATCACCAGGGCTGCTGCCCCCGATCGCCGCCGTCGCCGCCTGCAGGGTGGCGGTGCCGAACTCGCCGACGCTGGAGTTCAGCTGCTTGTAGCAGGCACCCAGTTCGGCAACGCCCGGGGCACCGAGCGCGTGGTTGGGATGAGCGAGGATCTCGGTGATGACCCGCCCGTCGTGCTCGTAGTCATCCCTCAGCCCAGCCAGGTACAGCAGGGTCGGCCGGACGTCGGTCTCGTCGGCCCAGGTACCGGTGGTGCCGCTGCCAGGGACGGTGACCTGGCCGCTGTTCGGCCCGTCGCTGTTCGGCCCGGCGCCGGCAGCCGTGCCATCGAGCCCGAGGTGCCCGACGCCCGGGCCGGCGATGCCCAGCCAGTTCGTGTCGATCTCGGCTGCGTAGTCGCCGTGGTCGTAGGCGAAATTCGTGTTCTGGGTGACGCATGGGCTGCAGGTGGCCGGCCCGGTGGACAGGAAGTAGTCCGACTTGGCGAACAGCGCGAACGTGGGCGTCCTGGCCGGGTCCGCGTTCACCATGTGCAGGATGCCCTCCTCCGTGGGATCCGCCAGGTAGTTGGTGATGTTCTGGGTTGTTTTCGTGTACGGGTTGAAGGCGGTGAGCCCGGCCACGTCATGTTCCAGCGTGCGCACCGCCGGCGTGCCCGGTCCCGGGTTGCCGGTGACGTAGAACTCCGGTGCGCTGTCGGACTCCACTGTGAACGGCGTGGTGTCACTCGCCTGGGTGGCCAGCAGCCCGGTCAGGTTGCCGGCCAGTTCGCCGAATGATCCGGCCGGGTAGGTGCAGGGCACGTCCGGGGTGACGGTGGTGCCGCTCACGGCTGCCCCGTCGCAGGTGGCCGGGGTGGGCTGGGCCGCACGGTTCGCGTTAGCGCCGGACACGTGGTCGCCCTCGTCGGAGCTGACGACGAACAGCGTGTTCTTGGCGGTGATCCCGTCCGCGGCCAGGCGCTGGAAGAAGGTCGCGAATGCCTGGTCGTAGTACTGGGCCTGGGCCACGTAACAGGGGCTCCCGGGACCGAGCGCGGGCGGGGCTCCCTGGCACGCGGTTACGCCCGGAATGTGCTCGTTGCCGTGGATGTCGGAGATGTAGCCGTAGGTCACCGGGACACCTGACTCCTGCATGTCCGCCATGTAGGCCAGCGTCTGGGCGGCGTTGATGCTGCCGAACCCGGGGAAGCCGGGGTGGCTGGTGAGGAACGCGCCGTTGATCTGGCTGCCGTTCTCATCGACCAGGTTCCCGGTGGCGTTGGTCACCTGGTAACCGTTGTGGGACAGGCTGGGCGTGCCGGCGCCGAGCTGCGGCGCCACGTAGCGGTGACCGAACAGGCCCTGGAAGCCCGCGTAGCCGCCCGGCTCGTTGGGCAGCACGTCGCTGACCGCGGTCGGGCTGGGCGAGGTCTGGCCGTACTTGGCCCCCTGTGCCGTCGAGCGGAACGCGCTGCCCGGGGCGCAGTGGACCCCGAGGCCGACGTAGTCGGCGGTCTCGGCGTCCTTGAAGGAGTCCGGGTCGGCGGCCAGCTGCTGAGCCTCGGGTGAGCTCGCGCCGAACACCTTGGGGATGTCCACCCCGGTGTTCTCCAGCACCATGTTGGCGGTGGCCACCTCACCGACGTTGCAGCCGGCCCGGGTGAAGGGAGCCCACGGGGCCGGGGTCACGCTGGTCGGCGCCGGCGGCCGCTGGGCCGTCGCTGGCGGCACCGGCGAGTAGACCATGGACGGGTTGGTGTCGTGGCCGGGGTTCGGGGTGGCCGCGGTGTCGAACACCGGGTCGGTCCAGTATGCGAACGAGCCCGCTGGGTCGGTGGTGCCGTCGGTGTTGAACGTCCGGTAGGAGTTGCTGACCGGCATCCCCGCCCGGTCGCCGTACAGCCCGGTGTAGGTGGTCAGGCTGTCGTTGGCCGTGTGCGCGATGAGCGGGGTGTGGTTGTTGGACAAAAGGGTCCCATTGCCCTCCAGGAATTGCAGCAGGTGCGGCATCATCTCCAGGTCGGACGGGACGTTCGGATTGTCGCGGAAGAAGTGCACGTTGTCGAAAGTGATCTCGACGACATGCCGGACGCCATTACCGAGGTGGCAGCCTGCGGTCCCGTGCGAGGTGACCGCGGCGGCGGCCGGCGCAGACACGGCCGCGCCCACGGCAAGCCCCGGCACGGCCACCACCGCCACGGCGATGCTGGTCAGCAGCGAGGCGTGGCCGCGGAGGACGGCGAACCTGCTGGCCAGACGCTTCCAATGCTGATGCTGTGGCATGAAGCCCTCCCTCTGCCCGCCGCCCGGGCGAGCAGCACCGGGCGATCCTGCCGGTGACGCTAAAGGCGCCGCCCGAACCTCCGGCGACAGTTGGGGGAAGCGGAGGCCAACATTACGGTGATCAACGTCAGCCAATGGCGGGCCAGCGCGTCGCCCTCCCTTTGTACACCGGCGGGGCTAAGGTGGGCGATCAGCATTCCGAGAGGAAACAAGACAGCGTCCGCCAGGTTAGGGGCGGGCGGGAGTGGCGTGCGCGCACGCACCGTGGAGGGTGTCATGAGCACTCCGATGAGCCCGCCGCCGGGCAGCGGCGGCCAGCCGGGACCCCCGGTCTATGCCGCCCCGGCCAAGAAGATCCGGCCCGGCCGGATCTGGTACCTGGTGGCCGTGCTGGTCTTCGTCGGCGGGGCCGCCTGGCTGACCGCCGGGCTGCTGTCGCTCGCCTCCCAGATCGACTCCTTCCCGCGCGCCCCGATCCCGCAGGGCGGCCAGGTCAGCCTGGATCACAGCGGGGGGTACGTCGTCTACTACGAGGGCCCCGGCGCGCAGTCCGGGCACATACCGTCCTTCCAGGTCCGGGTGATACCCGCTTCGCCGGGCGCGGCCGTGCGGGGCCTGGTGCCCTACACCACATCGGTGACCTACGGCTTCGGCTCCCGCCAGGGCCGGGCGGTGCTCACGCTGCAGGTCGACAAGCCGGGCCGGTTCACGGTCGAGACCCCGGGCCAGCCCAGCCTGCCCGCTGGCAGCGATCTCGCGTTCGGCGACAGCGTCGTGGGTGGCATCGTGGGCATCGCCGTCCCCAGCGCACTGCTCATGCTGGTGGGGTTCGCCGGGTTCATCGCCATCCTGGTGATCCGGTTGGTGCAGGTCAGCCGCGCCCGGTCGGCTGCCCGGATGGCGGCTGGCGGGCCGCCGCCCGGCTGGCCCCCCGCTGGCGGTCCACCGCCCGGTGGGCCACCGCCCGCGGGGCCGGCCCCGGGCTGGTCGCCGCCTGCGGGGCCACCGCCCGGGCCACCCCCAGCGCCACCCCCAGCGCCGCCCGCGGGGCCGCCCCCCGGCTGATCCTCGCCTTCCGGGCCGCCCATGTGCTGGCCGGAGCGAGAGCGGGTGAGCGCATAGGATGCGGGCATGGCGGTGAGGGCGGTCATTTTCGACTGGGGCGGGACGCTCACTCCCTGGCACCTGATCGATCATGAGGAGCTGTGGCTTACCGTCTGCGCCTCGCACTTGCCCCCGGGACAGGCGGAGAAGGCCGCGGCGGCGATCTGCGCGGCGGAGCAGGACCTGTGGCTGGCAACCAGGAACTCACACCGCAGCGCCACCCTCGCCCAGGTCTTCGAGCGGGCCGGGGTGACAGCGACGGAGGATCTCCTGGCCAGCTACTACCAGACCTGGGATCCCCATACCCTGACCGACCCGGACGTCGCTCCGCTCATGCAGGACCTGCGGGAGCGCGGCATCAAGGTCGGGGTGCTGTCCAACACGATGTGGCCGCGCAGCGCGCATGAGCGGGTGTTCCTGCGCGACGAGGTCCTCGGGCTGATCGACGGCGCCGTGTACAGCAGCGAGATCCCCTGGGCCAAGCCGCACCGGGAGGCCTTCCTGGCGGCGATGGCCGCGGTCGGCGAGGACGACCCCACGGGGTGCGTGTTCGTCGGCGACCGGCCCTATGACGACGTGCACGGCGCCAAGAGCGTGGGGATGCGCGCCGTCCTCATCCCCAACAGCGATGTGCCCCCGTTCGACGATGCGGTTCCCGACGCCGTCATCACCCGCCTGGCCGAGCTCACCGGCCATGTCGACGCCTGGTGACGAGACGGGTCAGGGCACCGCTGGTGCCGCGATGACCGCGATTGTCGCTCCGGCGGCCCGGACCAGCTCCGATGGCGCGAGCTCGATCTCCAGCCCGCGGCGGCCGCCGCTGCAGAAGACGGTCGGGAACTCCAGCGCGGAGGCGTCGACCACTACCGGCAGGCGCCTGCGCTGGCCGAGCGGTGAGATGCCGCCGGCCACGTAGCCGGTGGCCCGCTCGGCCGCGGCCACGTCCGCCATCGCCGCCTTCTTGCCGCCTGCGGCAGCGGCGAGGGCCTTGAGGTCAAGCTGCCTGGCCACCGGCACCACACCGACCGTCAGCGCGCCGTCGACCTCGGCCACCAGTGTCTTGAAGACGCGATCCGGCGTGATGCCCAGCGCGTCGCTGGCCTCCAGGCCGTAGGAACCGCGCCGCGGGTCATGGTCGTAGGAGTGCACGGAGTGCGCGACACCGAGCCTGGCAAGCAGCGCGGTCGCCGGTGTCCCTCGTCCCGCCACACACCGATCGTAGCGGCGCGGCGGGGTGAGGCGCGGCTGGTGCGGGTGAGGCGCGGCTGGTGCTGGCGCGGCTCCGGCTGGTGCGGCTCAGCCCTTCCCTGGCACCGCCATTTCGCCCAGTTCGGACCAGTGGTCCTGCGGGATCGTCATGTTGACGATCCGCGGGGTTTCGGCAAGGTGGGGCGGCAGTTCCTGCTGGGCGTTCTTGAAGTGCGCCGACTGGACGTGCGCCGCTCCCGCGTCACCGTCGCGGAACGCCTCGACCAGGACGTACTCCGCCGGGTCGTCGACGCTGCGCGACCAGTCGAACCACAGGCAGCCCGGCTCGGCACGGGTCGCCCGGGTGAACTCTCCCGCGATCTGCGGCCACTGGTCAGCGTACTCAGGCAGGACCCGGAACTTGGCGGTAATGAAGATCATGGGGGCTCCCTGTCGCCATTGGTGGGCAAGCCTCATCATCACCCATCAACCCGGCCGGTGCGTATCAACTATGGACAGCGGCAGGCCGTCCAGGCTTCGCGGAACCTGGCTCGGCTGGTACTCCAGCCATAGGGAACGGCTGGAGTACCAACTCGGCTAGAGGTGGATCGTCTGGAAAAAGGCGACCACGCCGGTGATGATCATGATCAGGAAGATCACTGCGATTGCCGCGATGATGATCTTGAACGCGATGCGCCAGAAGATCACTGCGGCGACCGCGCAGAGCACGATCAGTACCCGGATGGCCTGGGGTTCGTGAAACGCTCCTTGTGCTACGTGCATTGCCTGTCCCTCATGGGCGGTGTGACTGTGCGTCGAGGTCCGCGGGGCGGACCCTCGGGGAGCAGGCTCGCGATGGGCGATGGCGCACCGACCTGACCAGCGGATTTTGTCCCTAGTGACGTGCGCGCTGTGGGTTGCTACCATCGTGGGCATCGCGACCCTTACTGACAGGGAGTGGTCGTCGTAGCTGGGCCGGAGCCGATATCCGGCCCAGCTGCATTTCTGCCTTTCGGCGTCATGGGCTATGCCGCCCCGGGGGTGCGCGCGCGAACCGGGCCGACCACCACGTCCCGCAGCACGCCGCTGGCACGTCTCTTGTCGCGAACGCGTCGGTGCTGTACAACACGGGCCTGGCCTCCTAGCCTGTGTCCTGATCTTTACTGGTGGCCTTTCTTCTTTTCCTTGCTCTACCCAACTTAGGTATTGGAATAGAGAGTTTGACATTCACATGTAAAGTTATGGTAACCATTACAAAGTCCGGGCGTCAATCGGCTAAGCTGCCCAGCACGCATCGTGGATCACCCGGAGACGACGCCGCTCACGAGGCGGTGGGACGTCCGGCAACGTTTGGCGGGCCGGGGTCAGCTCAGGAGGTGATCAGTCATGCAGCCGGCTCCCCCTGCGCTCCAGGAACTGGCCCATCGCCTGCGTTCGCTGCGTGAGCTCACCTGGCCGGGCAAGCGGCTGACACAGGCGACGCTGGCCAAGGCGTTCAGTGCTGAAACGAAGGTTGCGCCTGCCACCCTCTCCACGTGGGAAAGCCTCACCGCGCCCAAGCTGCCGCCCGCCGACCGCATTAACGCCTACGCACGTTTCTTCGCCACCCCGAGATCCGTCGAGGAAGGGCTGCTTCCGCTCGGCTCCCTCACCGAGCCAGAGCAGGCCGCGTACCGGGAGCTCGAAGCTGAGCTGCTCGGGCTCCACAGCGCCGCCCGGAAGCCCGCTGCCAGTGAGGCCGTAGCAATCCGGAGATCATGGCATTTCTCCGATGAAGGCCCCGCGACCCTTGTATGCGCACAGCTTCCGAAGGACGACACGGGGTCATTCGCGGATCCCACCGACCCGAACTACACCGAGCTGCTCTCCTACGCTGACTTGGATGCGCTGGTCGAGCTCCACGGGCATATCAGGGCAGAAAATCCGAGAATGAATGTCTTCTTCAAGACTGTCCCCAATGTCGTGACAGACGACCTGACCGGCCATGTCATACTACTCGGGGGAATCATCTGGAATGAAATAACGAAGCGCCTTTTCGAGCTGACCAACCTGCCTGTGAGACAGGTGGCCGACTCGTCAATCTCCTCAGGGGAGATCTTCGTAGCCAACATAGCGGGCAAAGATCGGCAATTCTTCCCGAAGTGGCAGGACAGCAGCAAGCAGGCGAGCCTTCTCCAGGACGTGGGCCTGCTCGCCAGGGTCCCGAATCCTCTTAACTCAAGCCGCACTCTGACGATATGCAACGGAATCCACAGCCGCGGCGTCTTCGGAGCCGTCCGGAGTCTCACCGACCTGCGTCTCAGGGTGTCCAACGAAGAGTACATTGCTACCAGCTTCAAGAGCTCCGAATACTTTGTTATTCTCACACGTGTGCAAGTAATAGATGGAAAGACGATGACACCCGACTTCAAAATACCTGATACCGTGCTCCACCGGTGGCCGGAGGATGCATCCCGGTGATATGCCTACCAGCCTCACTAAGGCAACCTAGGTGACGCACAGCCACACAACGGACGTCCGGCAGCATTACACCCACAACGAACTCGTTGCACCTGCCGTGCCGCCGGTCGCGCTATCCCGGGCGTTGCCCTTGGACGCCATCATCGTGCCTGCCTCCCGGCCTGCTGACAGCCTCAAGCACGCCATAAAGCTGGCGAAGGCCACCAGTTGCAGGCTCGTTCTTCTCTGCAGCCGCCAGGCCCAGCCCGATGAAGTGAGCAAACTGCTGGAGGAACAGCAGTTTGCCAATGCCACTGTGGTTGGTGTGCCAGGTGACTACAGGCATAACCTGTTCGAATTCAAGACCCCGGACAGTCTGCCCCCGTCAAGCGTCGCTCGCGATACCGACCTGAGCGTGAAGCGCAATGTTGGCCTGGTGATTGCGCGCATGCTCCAATGGAAGCGTGTCTTCTTCCTCGATGACGATATCAGCTTCAGCGCGGCTGCCTTGCGCAGCACGGTATCCATGCTCGACGAATACAGTTCGGTAGGCATGAGGGTCCGCCACTTTCCTGACAACTCCGTGGTATGCCACGCTCACCGCGAGACCGGCGGGCCTCAGGATGTGCTGGTGAGCGGCTCGGCCCTCGCCGTCGATTGTACTGCCCCCCTCGCATTCTTTCCCGACATCTACAACGAAGACTGGTTCTTTTTCTACAGCAGCGCGGCCAATCGTTCGCTGAAGTTTTCAGGCTACCTCGCCAGGCAACTCCGTTACGACCCTTTCGAGAACCCCGAGCGCGCTGAGGGACAGGAGTTCGGGGATGTGCTCGCCGAGGGGATGTACGCGTTGCTGCATCGAGGTCAGGCGCAGTCTGCTGGCAGCGATTACTGGAAGCAATTCCTGGCCGCCCGGGATAGTTTTCATGAAGCCATCCTCGATCGGATCGAAAAAGCCCATCCCAAGTTGCAGCACAAGATAGGTGTCTCGGTCGAGGCGGCACGAAAGTGCTTGGCGCAGTTCTCGCCTGACCTGTGCGAGAACTACCTCGAGGTATGGCGGGGCGACCTGCAGCGGTGGAAACGGCAGCTCCAGGACCTGCCGCCGCTTTCTTCCATGACCGAGGCGCTGAAGCGGCTTGGACTGGTGGCTGCCGAATGCTCCGGCACGGACAACGTGCCGACATTCGTGGTGACGGTGCCTTTCGGCCCGCAAGGCCTCACAACACCGGACCCTGCTGTAGTGATGCTCAGCGAACTGTCGGCAGACAACGCCTACCTGACCCTGTCAGCTGTCATCGACGACGAGGCCAGCCGGGGGAGCCTCACCTGGCGCGCCAGGCTGGCGCCTAGAAGGCTTAATGCTGTTGCCACGTACGCCGCCGGCGCGTCGCGGGAAGCACTTGCGCTGGCAAGCAGATTCACCGCGCTGTCAACTGCCATGCTCCTGCTTCCCCAATGGCTGGGCTCCTGGGCACTGGGCGACGGCCACCTGCCAAGCCGCAGGCTGCCCATTCGCCTGAGCCACCGACGTAGCAGGCCAGGCCCGGCAGCGACGCCCACACCTTCAACTGCGGCGAAGGCAGAGGCGGACCTGCTCTAACCGGTGCCGGAGACCGGCAGTCACGTCACGCGTATGCCTTCCGGTTAGGAACACATCTCAGGTCCCATCACTTAGGTCACTATGGGTGGGTATGAGAATGTAGGCGGTAGAGCCTGGGCGTAGGAGCTCAACCTGGCCCTCGTCTACGGGCTGGGGAACCTGGCGTGGGCCAGCGGGCAGGCCATCGCTGCCGTTGCCAGCGGGATGCTGGCCCAGATGACCTCCGATCTCGTCCCCTACGCCCTGCTCGCCACGGCCTGCCTCGCGACACTGCTGATGCTCCGGTTCCACGGCGGGGCCATCCAGGCCGACCAGGCACAGCGGGCTTGAGCCAGCCGCGCCGGGCACCCGGATGTGGGCCTCCCCCGACCGTGGCCGATGGCGCGTGCCAGGATGATGACGGTGAGGATCATGCGTCGCAGCGGTTCAGTGTGCCTGCTGGTGGCGGGCCTGACGGTGGCGGCCCCGGTCGCGTGTGGCAGCCCCGGGGCGGTCGCGCCCACCGCGACCGTGCCCGCTGGGTCGGCCAGCACACCAGCGAAGCCGGCCACCGCCCCGGTGAACGCGGTGACAGTCGCCCCCGGCTCCGCGCCCCCGGCCAGCGCCGCCCCGGTCCGGGCTGCCGCCACGACCACGGTCCCGGGCGCCCCGGGATGCCCGGCGTTCCCGGCCAGCAACGTGTGGAACACCGACATCTCCAAGCTGCCGGTGAACGCCCATAGCGCGGCCTGGATGCGCAG
>DATKRG010000214.1:0-2936 GCA_035532275.1 Streptosporangiaceae bacterium
CCGGCCGATCACGACCCGCCCGCCCGCGGCGCGCACGTTGCGGACCCACTGCGACTCACCGGCGAGGGCCACCAGGTAATGGCCGCCGTCGCAGGCGGTCCGGAGCATGATGGTGCGGCGGATCACACCAGAGCGGCGGCCCGGGACCTCCAGCGTGATCACATCTCTTGGGCTCAGGCCCAAGGTGGTGACTACTGGCCCGAGCCGGCCCAGGCGGCGATACCAACCCGGTGGCGGCCGGTAGGTGTCCCGGCTGCGGGCGTAATCGACTGGCTTGAGAAACCCGCCCAGCCAGCCTTGATGTGCGCCTGTGATCTCGGGCCGGGCCGGTCCTTTGCCAGGCACCGGCGAAAGATTGCCCGCGGCCTCTGTGGCGGGTTCATCTGATCGGTCAGGCATGTCAGCCTCCACAGCTCTGCCCTTACCGTCCCGTGCGAGCACGCGGATTACCAGAGGCGAACGGCCCTGGCAGCTGCCGTCCGAGATCCGCGGTGCCTCTGGCGGCTTCAGGCTGCGCACAGCGCCACTCCGGCGGACCGGTTCGCGCTGGCACGCGACCGGTACTCCGCGCGCCCGCCCAGCTCCCGCAACATCCGGATCTGCCGCTCCCAGCGCGCGCGAACCAGCCCTGCTACCCGCCCGGTTTCATATGCCGGTCGAGGAAGGCGATGACCCCGTCGATGGCGCGCTGCTGGACCTGGTCGGGACGGGTGGCCCCGTCGGCGGCCAGTGGGAAGAGGTAGCCGTGCAGCGGGTGATCCCAGGACACCCACCCGGCGTCCTTGCCGGCCTCTTCGAGGAGCTCGTAGCTGAGGCGGAAGATCCCCTGCAGATGGTCGCCGTCTCGTCCCATGACCAGGACCGGCACGTCGATCGGTGCGATGCGCTCGCGGGCAGCCGGCAGGTTCGTGCGTGCCCTCACCCACGCCGGGTCCTGCAGCTGCAGCTCCTCGATGTCCCGCAGCCCGGTCTTCGGGTTGACGGGGGCGACGTCGCCCAGCCTGAGGTCGAGGAACTCGTGGTTCGCCGGCTCGCTGGCGACACCCGCCCGCAGCATCCCCGGATACCGCGATGCCAGCTTGAACAGCATCTCCCCAGCGTGGCTGACGCCGATGTGGCCGAGGCTGCCTGCCTCCACCTGCGGGTGCCGGCGGACATGCCCGAGGATGGCGAGCTCATCCTCGAACTCCAGCGGCGAGCGGTTCATGACCTCCATGCCCTGACGCCCATCGATCATGAGCGGGCCCCCACGGCTGAAGCCGAGATCGACCTCCGTGCGGTACCGCCCCCACCCGCAGGCGTAACCAGCGGCCAGAAGACGCTCCATGATGTACGGGCGGTTGCGCACCCACCGCCGCAGCCATCCGATCCCGCCCCCGCCGTTGCCATAGGCAAGGAAGACGAACGGGAACCGGCCCTCATCGGCGGGCGTGCGCACCACATAGGGCACATAAAGGCCATCGCGTGACTCGGCCAGATAGTAGGCCGCAGGGCGGGTGGACCCCTTCACGTCCTCCACGAAGACAGGCTCGTCAGCGCTCCACAGCCCGGCTGTCATGACAGGCCAGTGCCCCGCCGCTGCGGCGTGCCGGCGCGCGGCTGCACGCACCTACCACGGGTACTCATGATCCTGCTCCGCACGCGGGGATCGTATGCGGACGGCGGGTTCACGTCCATCCCGGTAACCGGAAGCATCCGGCGAGCGCCAGCACACCTGGCGCTGCCGGTGACGTCAGCCCGGGCAATCTGCCCGGCAGTCGCAGTGCGCCCGGCAGGATTCGAACCTGCGCCCACGGCTCTGGAGAGACTGCTGCGTATTGCTTTGACCTGGGTAAATAACTTCTCAGTGAGCTGCCCGGACGCTAACCGGGCGCGAGCATGGATCGCTGGGGGCGCGATGCTGCAAGGCATGCGGGGCAGGTGGGCACGGGCCGGTGTGGTACTAGGCACGGCGACGGCGACCATGCTGTCGCTGGGATCTGCTCCGGCCGCGGCCGGGAAGGGTGCACAGGAGGTCGGCCCGGGCGCGGGCAGCCGCCCGGGCGCGACAAGTCAGCGGAACGCTGTGCCGCCTGCTGTTGCGGACCTCGCCAGGAGACTCAGCCGGGACCTCACACAGCAGGGCTATAAGGTCGCGCAGGGCTACATGAAGCTGTACACGAAGGCGGATTGCGTCTATTCCTACAAGGTCATGAAGAGCTGCTTCGCCAACAATCCCGCGGCCCCCTATATACTGCCGGTCCTGCCGTCGTGGCCGGATGAGCATGTGGATCCCGCCACCGTGAACGCGTTCGGCAAGACCCGGCCAGGCTATAACGTGTCCTACCGGCTCGACCCGAAGGAGGCGATTGTCGTCTTCGGGGTACTCCCGCCTCCCGGCCGCTATATGGGACTCCAGTCGTACCTGTTCACCCGGCTGGGCCGATTTGACCGGACGAGCAAGATCTACCAGCTCCTGAAGCGCACGGACCCTTTCCTGTTCCACATATTCTTGGCTCTTCGAAGTTAGCCGGGATCATGTCTCCGGCCGGTCACCAAACGTGATCGCACTGTCGTCGCGTTCTGTGATCGCTGGACGCCGCGGTTGCAGGCGGTCCGGACTCGCCGACGCTGGCTGGTGGGGTTGCGGAACCCGTATGCGTTCCTGGCCTCCAGCTTGGCGATCCGGTTGAGGCTTTCTGACCTGGCGTTCGTCACCCCGGTCAGGACGGCGCAGACGATCTCGTCCTCCCACCGGGAAACCGTCCGGGCCAGGGTGACCAGCTCCGGGATGTCGTCGTTCTGCGCGCACCAGTCATAGAAGGAAGCGAGCCGGCCGCGGACATCCCGCTCGCACGGGGTCGATCCGGTGACGGCTGCCCGCAGATTCAGCGCGTCGCGGAGCTTCTCCTTGCCGATCCAGGCAGCGAGGACCTGCTGGCCCGTCTTGTCGCGGA
>DATKRG010000215.1:0-3761 GCA_035532275.1 Streptosporangiaceae bacterium
AGCCCGGCACGTTCATAGAACCGCACCGTCGATGGCGCCACCCCTGCGCGCTCGGCAAGCTGGGAGACCCGGAGACCATTCACAATGTCAAGCGTAAACATTGAACCCAGCTTCAAAGTCAAGCCGGGCACCGGGGATGGCACCGTGGTGGTTGACAGTGGTGGGTGTGGCGGGTCCCGGGGCAATCGCAGCGGGGGTGTTACCGCTGGTCAGCGACGAAAGTGCCGCGTCCGGGGAAGGTCTGGATGAGCCCTTCCGAGCGCAGGATCTCCAGAGCGTGACGGACTGTGCCGCGCGACACTCCGTGCTCTCCCATCAGGTATGACTCTGACGGGACCGGCTGGCGTGGCTGGATCTGGCCGGATTCGATCGCGCCGCGCAATATCGCCGCCAGTTGCAGGTACAGCGGCGTCGCGTCGAAATGATCAACCGTCACGGCGTCACCGTAACTGACCAGGCAGAACATACCTGACGGTCGATATAGGTTAGACAGGTTAGACGTCTAGCCTGTCTAACCTATATACTTCCAACGTCTGGACATGCCTGTCCGCGGCTACCTGGAAGGCACGATGAGCGAGCAAGCGCGACCATCCGCCGGGGGAGCTTTCCCGTCATCAAGCTGGCGTTCTGAACTCAGGGAGACTGAGCCTGGTCCCCGGTTCGATCCGTCGGTGGCGCATCCGGCTCGGGTGTATGCGTACTGGCTGGGCGGTAAGGATCATTTCCGTGCTGACCGGCAGGCGGCTGAGGAGGTGATCCGGCGGCGGCCGCAGGTGGTCGCCGGAGCCCGCGCCAACCGGGCGTTCCTGTCCCGGGTGGTGCGCTACCTGGCCGCCGAATGCGGGATACGCCAGTTCCTGGACATCGGGACCGGGCTGCCCGCCCCCGGCAGCACCCACCAGGTCGCCCAGGCCATCGCCCCTGATAGCCGGGTCGTGTACGTGGACAACGACCCCCTCGTGCTCGTGCACGCCCGTGCCCTGCTGACCAGCTCCCCGCATGGCGCGTGCGAGTACATCGACGCTGACCTGCGTGACACCGCCACCATCACGGCGCAGGCCGCCACGACTCTCGACTTCACCGCACCGGCCGCTGTCCTGCTCCTCGCGGTGCTGCACTTCATCCCCGACACCGACGACCCAGCCGCCATCGTCGCCAGCCTGGCCAGCGTGTTAGCGCCGGGCAGCTACATCGCGATCTCGCACCTGACCGCTGACCTGGCACCGGGCCAGGTCAATGCCGGGGTGGCCGCCTACAGCACCTGGGTCCCGGCCGGGCTGACCGCCCGCAGCCACACCCAGGTCAGCGCCCTGTTCGGGGGGCTGCCGCTCGTCCCACCCGGCGTGGTCCCGGTCACCGAATGGCGGCCGCCCATCGCCGGGCACTCGCGCCAGCCAGCCGACATGTACGCCGGGCTCGCCCGTACACCCCGAGATCGGATGTGAGTCCCCTAGGACATGTCCTGTCGATCCTCAGCCTTCTGCGCGTCCAGAGCTTTGCTGGGACCGCCAGCGTCGGCACGCGGCGGTAATGTCCCCGGAATGATCTAGGCGTAACGTTGGCCAAACCGCGTCTCAAGCCTGGGTGCGAGCGCCAGCCGCGAGCCGACCATCCGCCCGTCCGCGAGAGCCGTCCAGAGCCCTGATTGTCCGAGGGGTCTGATAAATTCCATGCGAACACCTGTTCGCTTCGAAACCTTCTTCCCACCGGCCTCGCACATATGTTCTAATGACAGGCATGCCTAAGGTCCCCTGTGCCGCCGGGTCGCGGTCAGATCTCCCCCCTTCGCATGCCGGGGCGCTGACCACATCCTGGTGCCTGCACGCTGGGCCGATGGGCTGCCGGAAGACCCAGCGGAACGCGCTGGCGCGCCCATTGCCACAGCCACCGCCAGCGTTGGCGAGGTCGGTCCGGTGAGGTTCCCCGTCCGGCCGGGCAGCCGCAGAGACCCACTGGAGGTTGCACCGGTCCCGCAGATTGCTGACCGCTGCCCGTGCCCGCCCGGCACGGGCCACAGGCTAGGGGTGAGACCGTGAGAACACACTTTGACCACGTCATCCGCCCCAGGAATCAGCGGCTGGCTGACTTGCGGAAGAAGACCGCGGAACTCGAGCGACGGCTTTCCGACGTCCGGCTGTCGCTCGACCGCGAACTCGGCCATCCGGCCGGGGACGCGGAAGCGTGGACGATGCCGATCCGGCACTCACCGCAGCGCTTCCCGGCCGGGGTGAGTGACGAGTCCGAGGCTGGCGCGCCCGCGTCCCCCTACCCGGCACCGGGGCCCGGGTACGGGGACGTCCACGAGAACCCCGATGGTCTGCCGCCCGCACCGGACGGCCGCACCGCGGGACTCGTCAGCCATGGCCGGCCCAGTGCCGGCCGCCGGGGCCTGTCCCGCGGGCTCATGATCGCTGCCGGAGCCGGCGCGCTCGCGGTGCTCGTCGCGATCGTGACGATGATCGCGCCCGGCGGCGGATCGTCGTGGCCGTCCAGCGTGGCATCGGTCCAGCGGGAGATCGCCAGGGCTTGCCAGAACCCCGACGTGAAGTCGGAGCCCGGCCAGGTCAACTTCGCGTGCGCGAAGGCCACACGGCAGATCCTGTGGATATTCGCCCTGCTGACCAGCGGCAACAACCCGCACTACGCAGACCCGAAGACCGGCCGTGTGGGCCTGGAGCCCATCAACCCGGCACAGGGCGGGGAACTGGCCTCGTCCCTGAACCTTCACCACCCCTACAACCCGTCCGATCCGATCGACAGCCTGGAGGTCGCCGCCCGGGCTATCAACGCCATCATCGGGGGCGCCACCGTGACCGGCCTAGGTGGCAGCCCTGTCGTGGAGCCCGGGCTCGAAAGCAGCCCCGCGAACTGTGCCCGGTACACCGGATCAGCCGCGGTCACCAGACGGGCGGGTTTCCCGCCCTTGTGCGCAAGGCCGGTGACCGGCCCGGCGAGGCGGGCGGCTCTGGTCGCCGACGTCTACCAGCGGTGGGTGGTCGGCACCGCCACCGGGCCCGCACGCGCTGCCGGGGTGCTGTTCGAGAACGCAAGAAATCCCGGTGACCCACGCGTCCAGGAGATCCTCAGGCAGCTTCCCGGCTCAACACTGTCGTCCTGACGCCAGCACTCATCCGCTCCGCTTCCACGGTTCTCCCATCGTGATCATGAAGAGAGGTGAGTGCGTTGCAGTCCGCCAGCAAGCCCTGGTGGCAGCAGGTGACTGCGCTGGTGAGCCTCAGCGCTGGCGGAGCGATTACCGGATTCTCGTTCGTCCCGAAGGCGGCGGCTGACACCACGCCGACCAGCATGCCGATCAACCTGCTGGCTCTTGACCAATCGGCCCGGCCGGCCCCGGCGCAGGACGCTGTCCTGCGCTCGGCGATCGTCAAGGTCACCGACTACTACCTCCGGATGGCCAAGAGCAGGACCCCGGCCGAGATGGAGGCACTCATCTGGCAGCAGGACAGCGCCGACGGTGTCGACCACGGCGCGTCCTGCGCGGCCTTCGCCAGCCTGGCCCTGGAGCTCGGTGCCCAGCTGGTCGGCCAGCAAAGCTGGGTAACGGGCGGCGGCTCATACCCGTGGCCGCTCCACGAGTGGGCAGATGTCCGCGTGGACCCGAATCCCGCGTCGCCCGCGATCATCTCGATCCTCCAGGACGCGCAGGCCCACCACCGCTGGCACCCCCTCGGCGACGGTTACCAGCCGTTGCCCGGCGACTGGGTGATGTTCGACGGCCACGTCGAGGTGGTCACCAAGTA
>DATKRG010000216.1:0-8077 GCA_035532275.1 Streptosporangiaceae bacterium
AGCGGGCCGCGGCACCCGGCCTCCTCGCCGAGGCCACCGGCCGCCACGTCACCGCCGCCTGGCTCGGTGGCTGTGACCGGGTCCAGGGCGCGGTGGACCACAGCCGCCGGTGCCTGCGGCTCGCCCGCCTACCTGCCGCGGATCCGCCTGGCCGGGCACGACCCGGGCCTGGACGTGACGGCGCTCGTCGGTGGCACCGCACTGCGGCAGGTCGGCCCCGGCGGGACTGTGTCCACGCCGCTGCCAGGGCTGCAAGACCAGGGCCTGGTGGTCACCAAGCTGGTCGCCGGGCCGGGCGCCGCCTACGCCTTCGTGGATCCGCGATGCAGCGGTTACCTGTGGGTCTACCGGATCGTGGCCGGCGTGGCCAGCCCGCTCTCCATAGCCGCGGACGACCTGCTCGGCGGCCCGCGGCATGCGTGGGCGGTGACCTATGCACCGCGCACAGTGCTCACCCCGCTGAACGGTGGCCGGAAGGTCACACTCAAGGCCAGCACCGATCCGGTCGCCGATACGGCAGCTGGCCTGGTGGTGGCCCACGCCGGGCCGCGGGCAGGCCGGCCGGGCACCGTCGAGCTCTTCGACCCGGGTACCGGTACGCTGCTGCGCCGGCTCGCCGCCGGCTCACCGCTCGGTGCCGGCGGTGGCGCCGTGCTGGTGACCCGGCCCGGCTGCGGCACGTCGCTGGCGCACCGCACGTGCACCCTGGAAAGCATCGGCCTGCGGACAGGACGGGTAACGGCCAGGTTCACGCTGCCGGCCGGGCGGGTCCCGGTCTCGGACGCGGTGTTCAGCGCCGATGGGACAGTGGCCGCTTTCCAGCTCGCGCGGGCCGGGCAGGGTTCGGCTTTCCCCGGCGGCCGTGCGTCCCCGCCAGCCGATGTCGCGGTCCTTCACGTGCGGACGGGCAGCCTCGACATCGTGCCCGGCCTCGAGCTGGCGCCGGGGACGGGGGCCGGGCTGGCCTTTGACGCCACCGGGGGCTGGCTGCTGCTGACCGTGAACGAGGGGGGCCACGGTGAGCTGCTGGCGTGGCGGCACGGCATGCCCGGTCCCGCACTGGTGGCCAGCCTGGCCGGGCCGCTCATGGCGGCGCCGCCGCTGCTGGCGGTACTGCCCTGATCGCACACCGGCCCACAGCGGCCAGATGTGATCAGAGCGGCCAAAGCAGCTAGGGACTGGCCGGGCCGGGCATTCAGGAGCATCCTTGGAAACGTCGGTTCGGGCGAGTACGGGCAGCGTGGGCCTGAGGGAGGGATAGAAGCCGTGTGGCGGGTCAGACGCCGCCTCCAGCGGCTCGAGAGCGAGCTGGCCGAGGCCAGGGACGGCCAGGCCGACCTGCGGCGCCGCCTGGAGCGCTTCGAAATGATCGCCGCGGCCGCGGGCGCGGAGGTCAGCCCGGCGGCTCCGGGCGCGGCGACGGCCGGCCCGAGTAAGGCCGGCCTGGGGGCTCCGTCAGGGCCCACGCCGCCGTCGCTGTTAGCAGCAGCGCGCGAACTGCACCGCCGCGATGTGCCGGTGCGGCTGGACGTCGGGGGCACCGAGGTCATCGCCGTCGTCAGCGGTGAGGGAGATCCCCGCGAGTGGTGGGCGGCCATCTGGCAGCTGGCAACACCGGCCGGGGAGACATCGTGATCCGGGTCAGTCATCTCGCGCTGCCATCTGGCCTGAATGCCCTCGCCCGCCGGGATCCGGACGGCGAGCTGAGCGTCTACGTGTCGGACGCGCTGGATCCCGCTCATCAGCGGGCGGCGGTACGGGCTGCGCTACGCGCCGCGCGGCGGACGGGCTGGCGGGCCGCGCTGCCCGCGCCATCGGCCGCCCTGCTGGCACTGAGCCTGAGCCGGCTCCGCAAGGGCGCCGGGATGCTGCGCGCCCACCCGGTGGCGTGGGGAGCCGCATCTGCTGGGATGGCCGCAGCCTCGGTGGCGGTGTATGTCGCCGCGGTGCCCCACGGGCACAGCCCAGCCAGCACCGCCCGGCCCCCCGCTGCCGTCAGCGCGCCGCCGCTCCCGGGCCAGCCGACCGTCCGGCCAACCGGGCACCCCCGCACATCCCATCGCGTCCGGCCGCCAGCGGCCAGCACCCCGGCGGCCCCGCCCCAGGCGGCACCAGGGTCGCCAGCTGTGGTGACGGCTCAGCCGACGCCGGCCCCGGGCCCGCCGTCGCCGACCGCGCCGTCGCCGAGCCCTTCGCCGGCACCCACGCCGAGCCCATCATCGTCATCAGGGGGCGGCGGCCAGTGCGTCACGCTGCTGGGCATCCAGGTATGCCTCCACGTGGGCGGCCAGGCCCGGCCACCGGGCGGCTAGGCCCGGCGCTGGGCCTGTTCGTCATTTCCCTCCGAACCCTCCCGCCAGTTCCTGGCAAGCGCGATGAGGCCGCGGACCACATCGGGGGGAAGTCCCGGCGTGCTCGCGATGTGCCGGAGAGTCGGGTCGTCATATTCGGCCTGGCCGTGCCCGGCGGGTCCGGCGCTGGGCTCTCCGCCAGCCAGTATCCGGCGGCACGAACCTGGGGCCCAGCCGAGATGGTTCTCCACCACGCCCAGGGTGCTGGCGGAGACCCGCTGGCCGTTTTCGAGCTTTCCCAGCGTCCGGTCGGTCACACCGGTCGCCTCCGCGAACGCGCGCCGATCCCGCATGTGAAGCTCCACCCGGCGCGCCACCACGTAGTCGGCGAGCCGCCGCCAGTCCTCACCGGCCATGTTCCCATCCTTCTCGAAGAGGATAGAAGAGTCTAGCTATCACGATGGTGATTGCGCCTCGTTAGCTTCGTCTTTCTTCGTATATCATCCTACCAAGGGACGGATCTAGCTATAGTTCTTACCTCCAATCGACATGATCTTGATATGCCTTCCTGCCTCTTCAGGAAGTGCAGCTACCACCGGACTTGGCGCGGTGTTGCGCCGCGCACGGCGAAGGGAAGGCGCATGGTGGCCGCTCGCAGTGGAACGGAGCAGGAGCCCTGCCCGGCTCTGGCCGAGCTGTTCCACCTGCACTACCGGTCGCTGTTCCGGCTGGCGGCCCTGCTGACCGGTGACACCGGCACCGCCCAGGCAGTGGTGCTGGATGCGTTCGCAGCCCTGGGCCGCCCCCGGAAGGGCACGTACGAAAACGGACTGCCCTGGCTGCTGCGCCTGGTGGTGGCCCGGTCACGCCGGCTCATGCGCCAGCGTGGCGCGGACGGCGACGGGCAGCCGGTGCCCGCCGGGGCATCCGGCCGCCTGCCGGAGGCACCGCGGTTCGGGAACTCCGCCGTGGTCGCGGCACTGCGAGCACTGCCGGCGGGCCAGCGGGAAGCGGTCGTGCTCACCCTCTACCTGGATCTGCCCGAGGAGCAGGCCGCGGCGGCCATGCGGGTGAGCCAGGCCACCGTCCGGCATTTGCTGGCCACGGCCAGGACCGCGCTGCGCAATGTGCTGCCAGGACCCGGATGAGAGCCGCGGCAGCGCCCCCCGGTGCCCGGGCTGGGCTCGGCACCGGCCGTCCGGGAGGGCGCCGCAGGCCGGCCGGGGACCGGGCCGCCGGGCGCCCGGTCCCCGGCCACCATCGGCGGGCGCGCCAGCGGCTGCGGCGCCGTGATGGCGGCAGGCGCTGAATTGACGGACACTGGTGGCATGGAGTTGCTCGAACGGGGGGCCTCGCTGGCGTCGCTGGCCGAATATGCGGCGCAGGCCCGGCGCGGCGAGGGGCGGCTGGTCCTGCTCGGCGGGGAGGCCGGCGTCGGGAAGTCAGCACTGGTGGAACAGCTTCAGCGGGACCTGCGCGATGCCCGCTGGTCATGGAGCGCATGCGACGGCCTGTTCACTCCCCGCCCGCTCGGGCCACTGCACGACCTGGCCGGCCAGCTCGGCGGCGAGCTGCTGGACCTGTGCGTAGCCGGGGCCGGCCGCGAGGAACTGTTCCGTGCCCTGTTGCGCCAGGTGAGCGTGCCGGGAGCGCTCAGCGTGGTCGTGGTGGAAGATGTCCACTGGGCCGACGAGGCGACCATGGACCTGCTGCGGTTCGCCGGCCGCCGGCTCCGCGAGGCGGCGGTGCTGCTCATCGTCACCTACCGGGACGATGACCTGGCGGCGGCCGACCCGCTGCGGGTCGCCATCGGGGAGCTTGCCAGGAACCGGTGGACGCGGCGGATCAGCCTGGCGCCCCTGTCCGCTGACGCGGTGCAGGTGCTGGCCAGCGGAAGCGGGCTGGAGCCGGCCGCGCTGTACCGGCTGACCGGCGGGAACCCGTTCTTTGTGACCGAGGTCGTGCAGGCCGGAATGGCGCAGGTCCCAGCCTCGGCGCGCGATGCCGTCCTGGCCCGGGCCGCGGGCCTGAGCGAGGCGTCCCGGCAGGTGCTGGAGGCTGCCGCACTGATGGGCACCCGGGTGGAGCTGCGGCTGCTGGAAGGCCACCGCATGCTCCCCGTCGGTGGTCGATGAGCTGCTGGCGTGCGGGCTGCTGGCCGCCGACAGCGGCAGCCTGAGGTTCCGCCACGAGATCGCGCGGCTGGCGGTGGAGCAGGCGATCGCGGCGCACCGGCGCACCGCCATCCACCGCCGCATACTCGGCGCCCTGCGCGCTCGCGGGGATGAGGACGAGGCCGCCATGGCCTTTCACGCCGAGGGCGCCGGCGACGCCGCGGCGGTCCTGTCCTGTGCGCCGGCTGCGGCGCGCCGGGCGGCACAACTGGGCTCGCACCGGGAGGCGGCGGCACAGTTCGAGCGCGCTCTGCGGTTCACGGCCGAGGCTGACGCCGCCACGGCCGCTGGCCTGTATGACGGTTTCGTCGATGAGCTGTCGCTGCTCGACCGCGCGGCGGACGCCGCCGCGGCCAGTCAGCGGGCGCTGGAGCTGTGGCACGTGGCGGGCGACCGGCTGCGCGAGGGTGACACCACACGGCGGTTCTCCTGCATCATGTGGCATCTGTGCCGGGGCCGGGACGCCGAGGTGGCTGCCGAGGCCGCGGTGGCGATCCTGGAGCCGCTGGCCCCCGGCATCGAGCTGGCCCGGGCGTATGCGAATCTCGCCGCCCTGCGGATGCTCAGCGGCCACAGCGAGGCGGCGATCGAGATGGCCCAGCGGGCGCAGTCCATCGCCGCCCTGGTGGGCGTGCCGGAGGTGGCCAGCGACGCGCTCAACACCGAGGGCGTCGCCACCTCCGTCCTGGGCGGGGAGTGGACCGGGCCGCTGCGCCAGGCACTGAAGATCGCCCTGGCCGAAGGCCTCCAGGCCGAAGCGGGCCGGGCTTACTGCAACCTTTACGCGGTCTACTGCGGCCAGCGGCGCTTCGCCGAAGGGGAGCCGTTCTACACCGACGGCATCGCCTACTGCGACGATCACGACATCGCCACGTACGGGACATTCCTGCGCAGCGAGCGGGCCAGCGCGCTGGAGAAGACCGGGCGCTGGGACGAGGCGCTGGCCCTGAGCCGGGAAATCCTGGAGCATGCCGCTCCCTCACCTGTTGTCCGGCTCTGCCCGCAGAACCGGATCGGCGCGATCCTGGCCCGCCGAGGTGAGCCCGGGGTCTGGGAATCTCTCGATGAGGCCATGGCGGCCGCTGACGGGACCGGCGAGCCACAGCAGATCGTGCCGGTGCGGCTGTCCCGCGCCGAGGCGTACTGGCTGGAAGGCAGGGCGGCCGACGCCATCGCCGAGGCCGAGCTGGCCGATGACCGGTCAGCTGGCTGCGACGCCTGGCAGCGTGGTGCGGTGGCGGTCTGGCTGCGGCGTACCGGCTCCGACCGGATGCCCGCAGGTGAGCTGGCCGAGCCCTGGCAGCACGAGATCGACGGCAACTGGGAGAAGGCCGCCCAGCTATGGACCGACCTGGGCTGCGCCTACGATGCCGCGCTGGCCATGCTCGCCGCGCCGGGGGAGGCCGCCCTGCGGGAGGCGCACAGCATCCTGGCTGGCCTCGGCGCGAGGGCTGCCGCCCGGCTCGCCCGGCACAGGCTGCGCGCGCTGGGCGCCCGGTCGATCCCGGCCGGCCCGAGGGCCGCGACCCGCAAGGATCCGCTCGGGCTGACCCGGCGCGAACGCGAGGTCCTCGGCCTGATCTGTGCCGGGCATACCAACGCGTCCATTGCCGCGACGCTGTTCATCTCCGCCAAGACCGTCGATCATCACGTCTCCGCTGTCCTTGCCAAGCTGGGTGTCCCCGACCGTAACGCTGCCGCGTCGAAGGCCCTCCGGCTCGGTCTGGCGGGCCGCTGAACCACTGTCCGCCGATGAGTTTTCCGGCCCGGCACAGTCAGAGTGTCCGAAGGCCGTGATAGGTCATGGAGTGGCGGAGGCTAGGTCAGACGCTGGAAGGGAGTGCCGGTGAGCGGCGTACGGGTACTGGTGGGCACGCGCAAGGGCGCGTTCGTCCTGAGTTCGGATGGCAAGCGCGAGCACTGGGAGGTCAGCGGGCCGCACTTCGCGGGCTGGGAGGTCTACCACGTCAAGGGATCACCGGCTGACCTGGACCGGCTGTACGCGTCCCAGTCCAGCAGCTGGTCCGGCCAGGTGATCCAGCGTTCCGACGACGGTGGCGTGACCTGGGAGCCGGCCGGCAACAAGTTCAGCTATGACGGCGTTCCCGGCACGCACCAGTGGTACGACGGCACGCCGCACCCCTGGGAGTTCGCGCGGGTCTGGCATCTCGAGCCCGGGCTGGACGATCCGGACATGGTCTACGCCGGGGTGGAGGACGCCGGCCTGTTCCGCTCGACCGACGGCGGCCAGCAGTGGCAGGAACTGCCAGGGCTGCGCACCCACAGCTCCGGGCCATCCTGGCAGCCGGGTGCGGGCGGGATGTGCCTGCACACGATCATCCTGGACCCGGACGAGCCCAACCGCATATTCACCGCGATCTCGGCGGCTGGCGCTTTCCGCTCCGATGACGCGGGCCAGACGTGGCGGCCGGTGAACCGCGGCCTGCGCTCGGAGGGGATCCCCGACCCCGGCGCCGAGGTGGGCCACTGCGTGCACCGGCTCGCGATGCACCCCGCACGCCCGTCCGTGCTGTACATGCAGAAGCACTGGGACGTGATGCGCAGCGACGATGCCGGCGAGTCCTGGCGCGAGGTCAGCGGCAACCTGCCGACCGACTTCGGATTCCCGATCGACGTGCATGCGCACGAGCCGGACACCATCTACGTGGTCCCGATCACCAGCGACGCCCTGCATTTCCCACCGGAGGGGAAGCTGCGCGTCTATCGCAGCCGGACCGGCGGAGACGAATGGGAGGCGCTCACCAAGGGCCTGCCGCAGGAGAACTGCTACGTCAACGTGCTGCGCGATGCGATGGCCGTCGACTCCCTTGACTCGTGCGGCGTCTACTTCGGCACGACCGGGGGCCAGGTCTACGCCTCGGCCGACGCGGGCGACAACTGGGCCCCGATCGTCCGGGATCTGCCGGCCGTGCTGTCGGTCGAGGTCCAGACGCTGCCATGATCCGGGTAGTCCTCCCCGCGCACCTGCGGGCGCTCGCCCGTATCGACGGTGAAGTCGAGCTCTCCGTCGCCGACCAGGTCACCCAGCGCTCGGTGCTCGACGCACTGGAAACCCGCTACCCGATGCTGCGCGGGACGATCCGCGACCACGACAGCGGCAAGCGGCGAGCGTTCATCCGGTTCTTCGCCTGCCAGCAGGACCTGTCCCACGAACAGCCGGACGTCCCGCTGCCCCCACCGGTCGCCGCAGGCGCGGAGCCCTACCTGATCGTGGGCGCAATGGCAGGCGGCTAGCCGGGCTATCGTCGTGCCATGCCGCGTATCAGCGCGTTCTACGGAGTGGTGATCTACATGTACTGGAACGAGCGCGATCACCCCGTGGCGCACGTCCATGCCTACCATGCAGGGCGCCGCGCCTCAGTCTCGGTGGACGGAAGGGTGCTTGCTGGCAGCCTGGACCCTCGGGCTCTCCAGTTCGTCCGGGAATGGGCCAGCCTTCGGAGCGAGGAAATTCTGGCGAACTGGGAACGTGCCAGGAAGAACGAGCCTCTGCTCGGCATCGCACCCCTGTCGTAGGATGATGAGCGTGAGCGAAAACTACCTTCCGATTGTGTCGGGGGTTGCCGTGGTCGGTGACCACGTGCTTCGGCT
>DATKRG010000217.1:0-7405 GCA_035532275.1 Streptosporangiaceae bacterium
CGATACGGAGATCCTGAGGCAAGTGAACGCCGGCAAGAGGAACCGCGCCTTCGAAGCCCCAGCGATTATCGAGGCGTTCACAACCCTGGAGCGCCAGCTCGCAAGCCCGCAAGGCGACACCAGAGCCAGCAAACCCGCCCGGCCCCGTCCCGCGCCGGCTATGAAGTCATCTCAGGGATGCCGAGGGCCAGACGACAGGCTGACTCTGCCCAGGCATCGATAGTGCGCGCCACGCACGGCTGCGTGCCCGGTGCCGCGACTACCTCCTGCCGTGGCGCGCCGCCGCTGTCCCTGCTCCTTGCAAAACCCGCAAACGGCCAGCCTGGACACCTCCGCTGAGGACGTGGCTCCAGATCATGCTTCTGAACGGGCTCCGTCACCTCCTGGTCGTTGACGGCCGCACAGTCTGTGGCGTGGTGAGCCTCCGTGATCTCTTCGTGGCCAGAATCCGCCGCCCGCGCTGAACCCGCCGGACGGTCAGCGCCCTGGCGCTACAACACGGGGGTCTCCGGACTTAACCGGGAAGTACGCTTGCCCACGCATCCTGGGCTACGGCGGCTTGGCTGCGTTCTGTGACCGGGAGCGCCGGATAGCCAGGCGCAGTTTGCGGGTGGTTGCCATGTGGACTCGCTGTTTCTGGTGCTCGGGGCTGGCGAATCCGCGGGCGGTTCTGGCGACGAGTTTCGCGGTGCGGTTATGGGCTTCGGCTTTCGCGTTCGAGTATCCGGTGAGAACCGCGTTGATCACCGGTTCCTGCCATTTGTCGATCGTCCGGGCGAGGCTGGCGACTTCGGGGATGGCGGCGGCTTCGGCGCAGGCGAGGTAGAAGGTTGCCAGGCGGTCGCGGACGGCGCTGGGCGCGGGGCTGGTGTGGGTCTTGGTGGTGCGCAGCGCGAGCAGGCGGCGGAGTTCTTCCTTGACGATCCAGCAGCACAGGATCTGGCGGCCGGCGTCGGTGGCGTCCAGCACCTCGATGATCTTTCTGAGGTGCTCCTGGCTGACGTCTTCGGCGTTGTAGCGCAGCATGTGGTGCAGTGGCCGGGGAAGGCCGAGGCCGGCATGCCCGGTCTCGGTGCGGTAGGCGAGCCGCCGGAACGCCTCGTCGATCTTGCGGTTGGCGATTTTCACCAGGTGGAAGGGGTCGGCGACGAGGATGACGCCTTCGGGTGCGCCGGAGCGGTAGGTGTTCGAGCAGTCCATGGCCAGGTAGCGCAGCTGGCGCAGGCGGGCGGGGTTGCGCTCGATCAGGCCGGTCTCCACGGCGGCGGTGCGGCCTTCGGCCAGGTCGATGGTGCCGCCGCTGTCGAGGTCGACCAGGTGGGTGAACCATTCGGAGCGGGTCTTGACCTGCTCACCGGTGTCAGGGTCAGTGCCGTGGGCGGGCTTGCCGCGGCGGAATTCATCGACCCCGGCCGCCTGGGCGGGTGGGGCGTGTTCGGCGAGGGTGGCCAGTTCGGAGCCGGCGTAGCTGGTGAACGCGGCCGCGACGGTGCGCTCGCACACCCGGTAGCGTTCTGCGACCGCCGAGACCGGCATCATCTCGTCGCCGGCGCAGGCACCCAGGCGGGCCCGCATCCGGGTGGTCATCCGGCACCGCGGCGGCACCGCCGGGGCAGCCTCGGTGAAACTGCGCCGGGGGCAGTCCTCGTTGTCGCAGAACCAGCGGGTCTTGTGCCAGCGCAGCCGGATCTGGGCATCTCCGAGGCAGGCGTCCTTGGGTGCGGTCACCACCTGTTCCTTGCCCCGCAGCGCCGTCACCCCGCAGCCGGGGCATGCATCGGCGCCCGCCGCCGGGTCGGTGGCCACGTCCACGACCGTCCAGTCCCCGTCATCAGGGGTGACCGCCAGTACCTGCACCCCGTCCAGCCCCAGCAGCGCGGTCGCCGCCGGGCATGCGCCCGCGCACGCAGCCACCGGGGCGGGTTGCCGGCCGTGGCCGGTGCCGGTAGCGTGCACAGGAGACGGTTCCTTTGCTTCTCATTTCTTCGCCGGAACGAGAATCACAAAGGAACCGTCTCATTGTCCCGGGAACCAAATAGTTCACAGCTGAATCTGTGGATATGTGGACAGCACTGGGATTTTCCGGGAGCGGGCGGGGAGGAAACCACGTGCGCTGTGAGTGGGGGCGCTGCCGGGCTAATGCCCGGCACGGGCTGAACAAAGGATTCCCGCCTGGACTGGGCGTGCTATAGGAAGGTACCGGCCGGAGTAAGCCAAGTGAAGGTCCCCACACCGTCCGGCGGAGTCCCCCGCCGCTGCCGGTCACAGACCGTAGCCAGGCCGCCGTAGTCCGGGATCGGTGGTCAGGCGTACTTCCCGGTTAAGTCCGGAGGCCCCAACACGGACGGGCCGCGGGCGCGGGTGCTGGCTACACCTTGTCGAATGCAGCGATGGGTGCGGTAGGGGCCGCCGCGCCAGCGTCAGGAATGTCCGCGTCAGCGCAGCCGACCGCGGCCTTGGCCATCACTTCTGCTCATTCCTGTGACGGCGCCTGCCGAAATACTGGACAAATTGTCCATCATATATCTCAACTGTTGCACATCCTGACCGACAGATTCAGAATCTTGTAGTCATATTCGCTCAGCCGGGTATCCTGCCAGCCGCGCTGGCCGGTGCCGCCGCCTCGCCGCTAGCGGCCTGGTGGACCTGCCATCTGCTTTGGAGGAATCGATGACGACACACCATCCGGTGACGACCGGGCGGCAGCTCGGCCGCCGGTCCTGGGCCGAGCCCTGGAAGATCAAAATGGTAGAGCCATTGCGGGTGACAACCCCCGCCGAACGCGCGCGTGCGCTTGCCGAGGCCGGCTACAACACGTTCTTGCTGCGCTCGGACGATGTCTACATCGACCTGCTCACCGACTCAGGCACAAGCGCCATGAGCGACCGGCAGTGGGCTGGCCTGCTGCTCGGCGACGAGGCCTACGCCGGCTCGCGGAACTTCTACGCACTTGAAGAAGCGGTCCGCGACACCTACGGCTACCAGCACCTGCTGCCAACACACCAGGGAAGAGGCGCTGAGCACCTTATCAGCCAGATCGCAATCCGCCCCGGCCAATTCTTGCCGGGAAACATGTACTTCACGACCACGCGGCTGCACCAGGAACGCGCCGGCGGCGTCTTCGTGGACGTGATCATAGATGAAGCACACGACCCACAGAGCGAACACCCCTTCAAAGGGGATGTGGATATCAGCAAGCTCGAAAGGCTCATCGCCACCGCCGGCGCCGACCAGATCGCCTACATCAGCCTGGCTGGCACAGTCAACATGGCCGGCGGGCAGCCCGTGAGCATGGCGTGCGTGCGTGCCCTCCGCGCGCTCTGCGATCAGCACGGGATACGGCTCTTCCTCGATGCGACCAGGATGGTTGAGAACGCGTTCTTCATCCAGGAACGTGAAGAAGGCTACGCAGACAAAACGATCGCTGCCATCCTCAAGGAGTTCTGCTCACACACCGACGGCGCGTGGATGTCAGCCAAGAAGGACTCGCTGGTCAACATCGGCGGCTGGCTCGCCCTCAACGACGCGGAACTGTTCGATGAGGCCCGCAACCTGGTGGTCGTCTTCGAGGGCCTGCACACCTACGGCGGCCTGGCCGGGCGGGACATGGAGGCGATGGCGATCGGCATCGCCGAGTCCGTCCAGCAGGACCATGTCCGGGCCCGCATCGGCCAGATCCGCTACCTCGGCGACCTGCTCGCCGCCGCCGACGTCCCGTTCGTGAAGCCGGTCGGCGGTCACGCGATCTTCCTGGACGCGCGCCGTTTCTACCCGCACCTGAGCCAGGACGAATTCCCCGCCCAGACGCTGGCCGCCGGACTGTATCTCGACTCCGGGGTCCGCGCGATGGAGCGGGGGATCGTGTCAGCCGGCCGTGACCCAAAGACGGGCGACCACCACCACCCCAAGCTTGAGCTCACCCGGCTGGCGATCCCACGCAGGGTCTACACCCAGGCGCACATGGACATCGTGGCGGAGGCAGTGGAGACGGTCTACGCTCAGCGCGACTCAGCCAAGGGACTCATGATGACGTACGAGCCGCGCTACCTGCGGTTCTTCCAAGCTCGTTTCGACCGGCTCTAGACGGGCACTCCGCAGGGATGGGACCGGGGACTCCCGGCTCCGGGTGGCCGTTGGAGCTCTGGCGTATCACCGGCGCCGGCCCGACCCCTGCCTGTCAGTGTTCGGCTATCACGAGGTCTTTCACGCCTTCGTGTGCGCCGCAGCGACCTGCCAGTACGCCGCGATCGCACTGTTCATCGCCTGCCCGGAGAGGCAGGTGGGACACGTTCCGCCCTAGAAAGGCGCCAGCCGATGAGCGACGAGCCGTTCCGCACGATCATTGAGCCGTTCCGCATCCACTCGGTGGAGCCGATGCGACTGACTACGCGGGCGGAGCGGACGGCCGCTCTGGCCGCCGCCGGGTACAACCTGTTCGAACTGCGCGCCGAGGAGGTACTGATCGACCTGCTCACCGACTCGGGGACCGGGGCGATGTCGGCCGAGCAGTGGGGCGGCATCCAGCGGGGCAATGAAGCCTACGCCGGATCGCCCTCGTTCTACCGGTTCCGTGAGGCGGTGACCGGCCTGTTCCCGTTCCAGCACGTCTTGCCGACCCATCAGGGCCGGGCTGCCGAGAAGATCCTGTTCACCGTGGTCGGCGGGCCGGGCCGGGTCGTCCCGAACAACACCCACTTCGATACCACGCGGGCCAACATCGAGTTCACGGGGGCGCAAGCTGTCGACCTGCCCATCCCGGAAGGGCTCCAGCCGGGCCTGCGCCACCCGTTCAAGGGCAACATGGACGTCGCGGCGCTGGAGCGCCTGCTCGAACAGCGGGCCGATGCGGTCCCGCTGGTGATGGTGACCGTGACGAACAACTCCGGCGGCGGCCAGCCGGTCAGCCTGGCCAATATCCGGGCGGTCCGCGAGGTCTGCGACCGCTTCAGCAAGCCACTGTTCCTGGACGCCTGCCGGTTCGCGGAGAACGCCTGGCTCATCAAGACCCGCGAGCCTGGCTACGCCGACGTCACGGTCACCGGCATCGTCCGGGAGATGGCCGCCCTCGCGGATGGGATGACCATGTCGGCGAAAAAGGACCCCCTCGCCAACATCGGCGGCTGGCTTGCCCTCAACGACGACAGCCTCGCCGAGCAGTGCCGCAACCTGGAAATCCTCACCGAGGGCTTCCCCACCTATGGCGGGCTCGCCGGCCGTGACCTGGAGGCGATCGCCCAGGGACTGCGCGAATGCGTCGACCACGACTACCTGCGCTACCGGGTGCGCTCCATCGCCTACCTCGGGGAGGCACTCGAGTCGGCAAGGATCCCGGTCGTCGTCCCCTTCGGCGGCCATGCGGTCTTCATCGACGCGCGCGCCATGCTGGGCCACCTCGACCCGCTGCACTACCCGGGCCAGGCGCTGGCCTGCGCACTCTACGAGGAGGGCGGAGTGCGGGCCTGCGAGATCGGGACCGTGATGTTCGGCCTGCACCAAGACGGCACCGAGACCCCGGCCGCGATGGACCTGGTCCGGCTGGCCGTCCCCCGCCGCACCTACACGCAAAGCCACATCGACTACGTCATCGAGGTTCTCACCCGGGTCGCCAACCGGGCCACCGACCTCCCCGGAATGCGCATCGTGTCCCAGCCCAGGCACCTCCGGCACTTCACCGCACGATTCGCGCCACTTCACTGACCATTTGCGGCAGCGGGTGGCCGCCCAGCGTCAGCAGCCGGGTCCGGCCGCGTGACGAATACGTGCCGACCTTGGCAATCTGCCACGCCACGATGAAGGTGAGGCGCGTTCGGCTGTCTGTTTACATGACGGCCACTCGGCTTGTGAACAGCGGGGCGTGTTAGCCAACCCAGGCCTGACGTGCCTCTTGACCTGTCGGCTCCACCTGTCCATCTGCCCCCACCCCAACGCAGGCCGGCTGTCGCCCCCTGGGGCGTCACCCCTCCGGTCGGCGGCCACCCAGGACGGCTGCACCGGGCACATGGCGGGAAGGCCAGCAGCCGCCCATGTCCAATCAAGTCTGGCTGCGAAAAAGATCCTGACCGTTGGATATTCGCCAGGTTGCCCGCTCTTCAAGATCTGCGTCAGCCGGCCCGTCCATCACCTGATGCTGCGTTCAGCTCGTCCGGACGCTCCCGCGTCGCCACCCTGGAACAGGCCTGGCAGCGATCTTGCCCAGGAACTGCCCCTGCAGCACCTCAGACCCTGCTCACCTGACCGCGCAAACCAAATACTGCGCGGCGCCCCTGCGATAGCGAGGTTGTCGGTTCGGTTTATCGGCAGCATGATCACGGCGGCGGCACGCTCTCACAAGTAGCCGAATTGAGTGCGCCGCCAAACGAGACCTTCCGGTACCATGTATAGTACCACTTAAGGAGGTCAGTCCTGTGGCGATCACTGCTAGCGAGGCCCGCAAGAACTTGTTTCCGCTCATCGAGAAGGTCAACGACGACCGCACTCCGATCGAGATCACGTCGCGCCGCGGGGATGCCGTACTGCTCTCCCGTGTGGACTACGAGGCGCTCGAAGAGACTGCGCACCTGCTCCGGGTACCGGCGAACGCGAAGAGGCTGATCGAGAGCTTGCAGCAGGCACTCTCCGGTCAGCGTGAAGAGCACGACCTGGCCCAGTGAGGCTCGTCTTCACCCCCCATGGCTGGGAGGACTACACCTACTGGCTCTCGGCCGACCGGTCCACCCTCAAACGGATCAACCGGCTGATCGACGATGCACTGCGCGACCCTGCCTCCGGAATCGGCAAACCCGAGCCGCTGCGCCACATGCTCGCTGGCGCCTGGTCGCGGCGGGTCAGCGAGGAACACCGGCTGGTCTACCTAGTGGACGGTGATGATCTGGTGATCCTGCAAGCCCGATTCCACTATAAGTAGCTCGTGTTTCCGAGTTTCTCGGTGGGGGCGGCCGGGCGTCAGGGGGCCGGCGAGGGTTGCGCTGGGCTGAGTGCCTTGATTTGCCGGTGATGGGCTAATGGGGGCAGCACCGGTGAAGCGGGGCAGCCGGGTTCCCAGCCCGGGCATAGTGGCGGCCCGCCGGAGCCTCCCCCTCCACCGGAGCCTCCTCCTCCGCCGCCGCCACCCCCCGCCGCCATCCCGCTCTCCAGTTGCGTCATCGATGTACCCGTCGATGGACGCCGCACAGCTCCGCAGCACATACGGGCGGTCACTCACTGGCAGTGCTCCCTGTTTCCGCGAAGATTCCTTCGATGATCGTGGTGAATTCGCTGCCTGTCGCGCAGGAGCCCAGAGCGGCGAAGATATCCGCCGGCAGCCATGCTCGCAGCCTGGCGCTGGATTGCATCCGCTCGTATGCCTGGCGGGCGGCGCCACCGCTGGGCGGGAAGGGCAGGATGCGCTTGCCCATGGAGATCGCCA
>DATKRG010000218.1:0-20481 GCA_035532275.1 Streptosporangiaceae bacterium
GTGCAGGCTGCGTTAGACCGCCCAGATCACGGATGGGATAACCGCATGCCCAATGCGGTCTCTCCGCGCAGTCACGGCAGCCGCTCCCGTTCGTCCACATTGGCCAATTCCGCGGGCAAGGGCGGCGGCGCCAAGCCTCGCTTGCGCAAACCTCGAACGCAAGTTTCGGAGTTGGCGCACCAGCCGCGCCAGAGCTTGATGTCGTCGTCCGTTACCGCGCCAGCCCGGCCTACTTGATCCTCGTGCAAGTCTGACGCGAGCCGCTGATGCTCCAAGAACAGCGGCACCACTCCATCGTCGTTCCAGAAGACTTCCAGCCCCGCAGGGGTCTGCCGCAGCTCGCCACCGCCGCAACACCACATCGCGGCCTCCCAGGTTGGGATATCTCTGCCGGGGAGAGCCTCGACGGTCTCCTGTCGGCCGAGTGGAAGCACGAGCAGGACAGGCGTGACATCCAGCGCAGCGGCACATTTGCGGAGGGCCGACGCGAGCGGCTTGGACTCATCGAGAACATCTCCTTCGATCTCGGCCAGGAGATCACTGTGCCGCTTAGCCATAGTCATCCTCCTCGCCCGATGGGAGCGGAAGCGCGCACGTCAGCCCTGGGCACCCGCGGGCAGTCAGTTTGGGAATGGGTCGGAATCGTCTCCCGGGCCCCGCGACTCGATGATCTCGCGTCTGAGCTGGAGCAGCTCTGCGCCGCCGGCGTAGAACCTCCCGCGCTTCTCACCGACTGGCCTGAGCAATCCCGAAGCGACTACCCGCTGGAGGTCGCGCGACGCGGTCTGCTCAGTGATGGAGTCTTCGCCTGCGTCTTCCAGGCTGGCGCGGTAGGTGGCATTGCGCACCCTGAGCCCGAGGGCGGCGTCGAATAGTAGCGGCATCACGCGATCAGGAAGGTCCCGCTCAGCTAGCAAAGCCTCGATGCTCACCCACAGCCGCTCGGTTTCGCGGACGCGGAGGAGCATGGTGCGGGCCTGGCGGAGGTGAGCGGTGAGGGTGAACCGAACCCAGGGCCGGGCGTCGTTTGCTGGATGCCAGGATCCCTTGCCAACTTCGGCCAGTACGTCGTAGTACTTCTGTGTGTTGCGGCCGAGGTATTCCTCGATGCTCATGAACACAGGGGCGAGGACTCCGCCCCGGGCGAGCACGAGGCTTTGCAGACAGCGCGCCATGCGGCCATTGCCGTCCCTGAAGGGGTGGATCATGACCAGGTTGAGGTGTCCTGTGGCCGCTTGGATGATGCGCTGGTGGCATGGGCCGTTCAGGTTGTCCACCAGCTCCTGCATGAATGCGGGGACCTGGTCGATTTCGGGGCCCTCATAGACGATCTGACCTGTTTCTTCGTTGCGCACGTAGACGGCTCCCGCTCGCCACCGTCCCGGCCGGTTGCGGAGGTCATAGCTGGTCATCATGAAGTGCAGGGCCTTGATTACCTGCGTGCTGTAGGCGAACTCTTCATCGTCGGCGAGTTGGAGGACATAGGTCATCGCATCGCGGTAGCCCTTTAGGGCAAGGCGTGTTTCCTGGTCGGCGTCCAGCGGCTCTTCGCCGACCGCCACGGCCGCTGCGTCATCGAGGGTAGCGTCGAAGCCCTCGATGCTGTTCGAGCCCTGGATGGCCCGGGCGATCGACAGGCGCCGAAGGGAGCCGTACCAGCGACGCGGCTCGTGCAGCTGATGGCGGAGCCGACGTTTCAGGTCCTCGATGTCGGCGAGGACTTCTAGCTCGCGGGCATCCAGCTCGGGAGCTGTAAGCAACATGAGCGTAACCTCCTTCCTATCCATCTCTAAGGCTGATACTATCAATCATGACGAGAGATTATAACCATCTCAGATACTGTTACTAACCGACTATCCCTCATGGTGGCCATCTGGTGGAACCGTCACGGGTTCCTGAGAGCCAGGTGTTGCAAAGTCGCGCGCCGGGGGCCGGTCAGCCGCCGGTCTCCGGTCGGCCGCGCCGGGGGATGAGCGCAGCGATCGCTGCGGCGCTCGCGGGCCCACGGGCCCGCTCCTGGTCGATGTAGGCCAGCTCGCCGGACACCGTGGGTGGCGTCAGCCCGAGTTCACGCATCCTGCGGTTCCAATGTCACCGGCTCTGGGAAACCGCTGCCCTGGCCCCATGACCGGGCCGCTGCTCAGTCCCGGGGTTTGTGCCCCACGCCGGCCCATACCGCCGCCGTCTGGTTCCTCTCGATGCCGGGCCGCCACTGCTGGACCTGCACCAGACCGGGGTCGACCAGGTCCAAGCCGTCGAAGAACCGCATGACCTGGGAATGAGTGCGGGTGGTGTATTTCTGGTAGCTGAGCTCGTTGAGGCTGCCGGTCACGTTGGCCACCTTCTCCGGCTCGATGTCGGCGGCGGGATGGGAGATGGTCAGGTAGCTGCCAGCGGGCACCGCGGCCATGACGCGGGTCGCGATGCCGTACGGGTCGTCGCTGTCGCCGATGGCATGCAAGATCATGACCAGCATCACCGCGACGGGCTGTGAGAAGTCCAGCGTGCGGGCCGCCTTCTCCAGGATGGCCTCCGTGTTGCGGGCATCGGCGTCGATGTAGTCCGTCGCCCCCTGCTCGCTGCTGGTCAGCAGGGCGCGAGCCTGGGACAGGACCACCGGGTCATAGTCGACGTAGACCACCCGGGTCTCGGGAGCGATCTCCTGGGCGACCTGGTGTGTGTTGCCTGCGGTGGGAATGCCGGTGCCGATGTCAAGGAACTGGCGGATGCCCGCGTCGGCGGTCAGGTAGCGTACCGCCCGCCCGAGGAACACCCGGTTGGCCCGCGCCAGGCCGACCATGGTGGGGTAGGCGGCGATCATCGCATCGCCGGCCTTGCGGTCGGCGGCGAAGTTGTCTTTGCCGCCCAGCAGGTAATCGTAGATCCGGGCCTGATGCGCGATGCTGGTATCAAAGGCCGGATGCGAGTCCCCGGGGGCCGGAGCGTCATCCCCCCAGCCGGCATCGCCGTCGCGCTCGCCAGAGCGGGGTACGCCTTCGCTTGTCACGGGAATGCCTTTCTCGCTGATCTGGCCGGGCCGGCCTGCGCTGGGTCAGGTTTCACGGATGATCTGCCTGATGAGGCGCTCGGTGGCCGCCGGGCTCAGCGCCTGCGCGCCGAGGACGTTCATGACCTCCAGGTAGTGCTCTACGTCATCGCGCTTCTCCAGGTACAGCGCGCTGGTGAGTTGCTCGATATACACCACGTCCGGCACGTCCGGCTCGGCGAACCGCAGCACGGTGAACGAGCCCCCGCCCGCCGCATGGCCGCCGCGCCCGAACGGCACGACCTGGATGGTGACATCGGGGAGCCGGGCCGCCTCGATGAGCCGGTCCAGCTGGGCGCGCATCGCCTCCGGGCCGCCGACCGGCCGGCGCAGCACCGCCTCGTCCAGCACCGACCACACATGGGGCGCGCCCGGGCGCCCAACCTGCTCCTGGCGCTTCATCCGCATGCTCACCCGCCGGTCGATCTCCTCGGCGGGCGCGGCCCGGTAGCCCAGCATGGTGACCGCGCGGGCATATGCCTCGGTCTGGAACAGCCCGTGCACGAACTGGCCCTCGAAGCTGCGGATGAGGCTGGCGGCCGCCTCCATGCCCAGGTACGCCTCGAACCAGTCCGCGACGATGTCGCTGTACTGAGCCCACCAGCCGGGAACGCTGGCCCGCTGGGCAAGCGCCATTACCTCGGCCCGGGTCCTGTCATTCACGCGGTAGAGAGTGAGCAGATCGCCGACATCGCGCGTCTTGAACCCGACCCGGCCATTCTCCATCCGGCTGATCTTCGATCGCGACGCCCGGATCGCATACGCCGCCTCATCCGGCGTGACCTGTGCCGCCTCACGGAACCGGCGCAGCTGGCCGCCCACCATCACCCGCAGGACCGTTGACCCGCCCTCGACCCTGCCAAGATCGCCCACAGGCGGCCCGCTGCCCGCCTGAATGCTCATCCGGCTCCCGCACCAATTGATCTGGGCCGGCAATCGCCAGCACCGCCCACATGGCCCTGGGTACGCGACCGTCGGCACCCTGGAAAAAGACTAGCCCAAGGTCGCGAGCCGGGTACAAACAGCACAGTACATCCGTTGTGCCATTCCCCACACAAAAGCGATGGGTGCCCCGGCTCTATGGACCGCCGGGCCCGCGGGGCGGCGGCGGAAGGACGGCGACCACCCAGAGGGCATGGGTGTAGGGCCGGGGTGTGCCCGCGGTCAGGATGCTGGAGCCGAACTCAAGGGGCAGGTGGTCCAGGTCGATCAGGACCGACGCGCCCAGCATGGCCCAGACGAAACGGCTGTCCGGCGGGTGACCGCGCCAGCGGGTGAGAGTACCCAGGACGATCATGGCGGTGGCGAGGTGGCAGGGGGTGGGCACAGAACCTCACCAGGGTCATGACGGAGCTGGCGGGACCACGACGATCATGGTGAACAGCACCTGCCCGGCGCCCTCGTTGGCGTAGGTGTGCGGCAGGCTGGCCCGGAAGCGGGCGCACTGCCCCGGCCCGACCTGATGGCGCGTACCGGCGACGGTGAGGGTGAGCACGCCGTCCTCGACCCAGACCATCTCCCTGGTGGCCGGGGCGTGCGCATCGCCGCCGAAGGACTCGCCGGGCATCAGCTGCCAGCGCCACAGCTCGGCGGCCCAGGGCGGCTCGGTGGCGGCGATGATGGTCCCGGTCCCGCCGGCCGGGCCTTGCCACAGAGTCCGGGCCTGGCCGGGGCCGGTGACCCGCACGTCCGGCTCGTCGGAGACGTCCACCAGATGGGTGACCGGCACCCCGAACGCGTCCGCGATGCGGGCCAGCGTGGCCAGGTTCGGGTTCGAGCGAGCCTGCTCGACAGCGACCAGCACTCCCTTGCTCACTCCGGACCGGGCCACGAGCTGGTCGAGTGACCAGCCGCGTTCGGCCCGCAGGGAGTGCAGGGTGCGGGCCAGCACGCTGGCGAGATCGTGAGCGGGCACGGCAGCGGCCACGGATAATCCCCCGCCTGACGTCGGTCGGTATGTTGAACCAGACGTTATGGTATTCCGACCGACCGGCCGGGTGGGTGGACCAGTCCGGGTGGGTGGACCAGTGAGGACGAGGAGAAACGGGCGGTGGTGATCGCATTCGCGCTGGCCGCCGCCGTTCTCTACGGCAGTGCTGACTTCCTGGGCGGGGCGGCGTCGCGGCGGGCCCGGGCGCATTCGGTGCTGCTCATCTCCGCGCCGGCCGGGGCGGCCGCGATGATCGCCGTCGCGGTGCTGGCCGGCGGGCCGTTCCAGTCTGCCGGGATGAGCTGGGCACTGGCGGCGGGCGTGGCCGGCGGGGGTGGGCTGATCGCCTTTTACGCCGGGCTGGCGGCGGGGCCGATGAGCGTGGTCGCGCCGGTCTCCGCCCTGGTGTCGACGGTGCTGCCGGTCGGCGTGGCGCTGGCGGCCGGTGAGCGGACGGGCCCGGCCGTCTACGCCGGAGCAGCCGTCTGCCTGGTCGCCATCGTGCTGGTCAGCATGGAGGGAAGGCCGCGCACCGCAGCAGCCGACGGTGCGGCCGCGGCGCCCGGCCACCAGCGGGCCCGCCGCCATGCGATTGCCCGCGGGCTCGGCTACGGGGTGGCTGCGGGCCTTGCGTTTGGCATCTTCCTGCTTTTCATGCGAAACGCGGGAACCTCGGGGGTGCTGTGGCCGGTCTGCGTGGCGCGGGTGGGCGGGACCGCCACCATCCTGGCCGCCGCCGCCTGGCTCGGGACCCGGCCGCCCGGGCGGGGGGCAGGGCGCTGGGTGCTGGGCGCCGCGGTCGCGGCCGGTGTGCTCGACGCCACCGCTAACGTCTGCTACGTGCTCGCTGCCCGGGCCGGGCTGTTCGGGATGGCGGTGGTGATCACCTCGCTGTATCCCGGGATCACCGTGCTGCTGGCCCGCGTGATGCTTGGTGAGCGGATGCGGGCGGTGCAGCGGATCGGGCTCGTCCTGGCGGCGGCGGGGGTGGCGCTGGTCACGTTCTGACCGGCCGGGCGTCAGGCGGCTGCGGGCAGGCTCATGCGGCCGGACGCTCGAAAGCGATCATCCGGCCGCACGAACCCCGGGGAAGGGAGTTATCCAGCTGGCCTGGCAGGTCAGTCGTCGCCGGCGTCTTTGCTCGGGAAGATCAGGTTACAGACCTCGAGGTAAAGCTGCTCGGGGTACGGGATGTGGTCGACGGTGCGGAGCGCCTGATCCTGGCCGGCCGATTCAAGGATGAACTCACCATACCCGAGCAGGCGCCCGAGGAAGGACCGCTGGAAACTCATGTCGGTCACCTTCACCAGGGGCATCATCGCCACCTTGCGGGTCAGCAGACCCGAGGTCAGGATCATCCGCTGCGAAGTGACCACAAAGTAGTCAACTGCCCAGGTAGCGGCCCGATACAGCGCCCGGACGAACAGGAAGGCCCAGCCGATCCAGACCACGACCATGAGGACACCTTCGTGCTTGAAGATGCTCTCGTTGAGCACGATCGCCCCGATCAGGCCTGCCAGGGCGATGCCGACCGGCGCTATCAGCACCGCGGGGTGCCGGCGCACGGTGATGACCTGCTGCTCGTGTGGCAGCAGGTACTTGTTGACTTCGGCCGGGGGAGTTGCGCCCGGTGCGATCAGCCGCATGTAGTCAGCTCTTACGTGGTCACAGTGAGTTCAGGAACGTGGCAAGTGAACTGCCTGCTGTCTTCAGCAAGTTGAAGACGTTGTGCATCGCCGCAGCCGCTCCCTGAGGCTTCGTCACCAGGTAGTAGGCGAGAAAGATGACGACCGCCCATGTGATGATCTTCTTGACTGGCATGGTCAGCTCCCGGAAGCCCGTGTGCCGGTCGGTTAGTCCAGCTTAGCTCAGAGTAATTGCTCCACCAATGGCCGCGGACGGCAAGGACACGCTACCTCCCCGGGGGGAGATGATGGTTCTACCCCGCCGGAGGGGTCGGCAAAATCGTCACCCGCACCATAAGTGACAGACTGTCACGTTGATTACGATAAGTGGCGGCCCTACGGCTGTCCGTGGTGGCATTCCGGGCCGGCCGGGTAACGCCAAGGTGCGATTGCCGTACACGGCGGCGGCCGATCTGACACCATTTTCTTCCTAGCGGCACCACCGATGGAGTGACGATGACGGACATGGGCAGCGACGATGTCGCCGTCATCGTGTACCGCGAAGAGGGCGACGCCTGGGAGGCTGACGTCCTGCCGACGGCGCTCACCGGGGACCTCGCCGGGCTGATCCAGGCGGTCCGCCGCCAGCCCAGCATCGGCGGCACGTTCGGGCTGGTCTCGGTCGGTGACGACTTCTTCGTCGCGCTGCGGGCCATCGGCGGGCAGGTGTCGGTGTTCCTGTCCGACCTCACCGCGGCGGTGGACTGGCCGCTGGCCCGGCAGGTGCTCGACCACCTGGAGATCGAACTGCCCGAGGACGAGGACCTCGATCAGGTGCTGCCAGCAGGGGACCTGTCCATTTTCGCCGACCTCGGCATCGACGAGATGGACCTGGGGATGCTCGCGGGCGACCTCGACCTCTTCCCCGACGAGGCGCTGGCCATCATCGCCCGCAAGCTCGGCTTCGGGCATGCGCTCGACCGGGCGCTGGACGTCGCGCTCGGCAGGTAGCCTCGCCGGGTGAGCACTGGGTTCCGCGCGGCCTTCGAGCCGGCGATGCGGGCGGCGCTCGCGGAGGCGGCGGCTGCGCAAGCACCGGGCGGGCCAGCAGCGGGCGCGGAAGCGGCGCGGGCGGACGTGCCGGTCGGGGCCGTGGTCCTCGATCCGGCAGGCGTCCAGATAGCCCGCGCCCACAACCGGCGTGAGGCCGACCTCGATCCCACCGCCCACGCCGAGATCGTCGCGATCAGGGCGGCGGCCCGGGCGCTGCGGACATGGCGGCTGGAGGGCTGCACCCTGGTGGTCACGCTCGAACCGTGCACCATGTGCGCCGGGGCCGTCATCGCGGCCCGGCTCGGGCGGGTCGTCTATGGGGCGGCAGACCCCAAGGCGGGTGCGGTGGGGTCGCTGTGGGACGTGATCAGGGACCGCAGGCTCAGCCACCGGGCCGAGGTCGTCGCCGGGGTGCTGGAGCCGGAGTGCGGTGCTCTGCTCCGTGACTTCTTCGCCCAGCGCAGGCGCTGACCAGGGCGGGTGCACGTGCCGCCAACCTGCGCCCGCGGAGTCGGGTAGGCTCAGCCGCGGTGGAGTCGCCTAGTGGCCGAGGGCGCACGCCTCGAAAGCGTGTGAGGGGGCAACCCCTCCGTGGGTTCAAATCCCACCTCCACCGCCATACGCTGCCACGGGGTCACGCGGGCACTCGCGTCCCGGTGGTGTTCCAGCTAAGGCTCGCCAGCCTGCCATGAGCGAACCCTCGCCGGGAGAGTAGACCGATGGAGCCGCAAAGTACGGGGCTGTTCATCCTGCTGATGGCGGTCTTCTGCGCGCTGCTTGGCTGGCTCGCGTTCACCAGGCAGCCCGTTCTCCGGATCCTCGCGGCCTGCCTGGCGTTCGTCCCGGCCATGCTGTTCGGGGTGGCGGCGGTGAACAAGTATTACGACTACTACCAGACCTGGGGTGCGGCCGCCGCCGACATCAACGGCGGGCAGGGGCTGAACACGGTACCGGTCATCCCCCGCAACGTCCCCACCCGGCGGATGGTGGCGATCCTGGACAAGGTGACCGGCAGCCGGCTCGCCGCCCAGCTCGGGGAGACGGTCCGCTTCACCATCACCGGCCGCCGCAGCCATATCAGCCGCACCGTCTACGTCTTCCTGCCGCCGGAGTACTTCCAGGCCGCCGGCAGCCATGAGCGACTCCCGGCGATCGAGCTCATCTCGGGGTATCCGGGCGAGCCGCAGGACTGGATCAATGTGGTGGGCATCATCCAGGCCTATGAGACGCTGCTGCGTGACCATGTGATCAAGCCGGTCGCCCTGGTCATGCCGGACCCGAACGGCAGCCCGCAGGTCTCGCTGCAGTGCCTGAACGTGGTGCACGGCCCGCAGGACGCCAGCTACCTGGCGCAGGATGTGCCGGGATACCTGGCGCGCATCCTGCGGCTGCAGCCGCCCGGCCGGGCCTGGGGCATCGCCGGCTATTCCGAGGGCGGCTACTGCGCGGCCAACCTCGCCCTGCTGTACCCCAATCAGTACGGGTTCGCCGCGGTGCTCAGCGGCTATTTCCGGCCCTTCAAGGACCGGCTGGGCAATCCATCCCGCCTGGTCGACCCGTTTGCCAGGAACCAGCGGCTGCGCGCCAGGAACACCCCGCTGGAGCGGATCACGGCGCTCCCGCTGGCCGTCCAGATCCCCAAGTTCTGGCTGGGCGCCGGCAGTTATGACCACCTGGATGTCGCGGCTGCACAGGCGTTCCAGCGGCTGCTGCTGACACGGCAGCCGAACGTGGTGCTCGACCTGGAGCATGGCGGCGCTCACACCATGGCGACCTGGCGGGCGCTGGTTCCGCCGCTGCTGGAATGGATGACGCCCAAGCTGGCCGTGGCGGCCGCCCTCCCGCCGCGCGTGGTGCGCAAAGCCGCCCCGCACAAGTCGGCGGCGCCAGCCGCGTCAGCGGCCGGCCGGTCGGCCGCGCCCGCGGTGCATCCCGCCGGCGGCCGGCTGTGATGTGGGTTCGCGCATCGTCTGCTCCCCTCCGTGTCGCACGGCGTCCCGGCCAGCCGGACTCGCCTGGCGCCAGCCGGCCGGAGCCGGCCCGGAGTGGAACCAGCCGAAACCGCCCGCCGCCGCAGCGGTGTGCCTGGTGCCGGTACTGCCCGTGCCGGTACTGGCCGGCCCCGGCGGCGGTCCGGTTCACCGTCAGCCAGAATGCGCACCCGGAAGGCTGGCCAGCGGCAGCTGCGCGAACCACTGCGAGCGCACCGCACGGGCCGGGTGGGTAGCGACCAGAAGCCGCTGGCCAAAGGTCCAGCGCTCCGGGCTGCCAAGTATGGCTCCGAGCTCGTTGAGCCCTTCGGCGCAGCCCGCGGGGTCATCGGTGAGGCTGACCGCCCTGGCGTCCGCGGCCTGCTCCTCCGCCCGGGTCGCGCGCAGGTTCGCGACCGCCAGCAGGCGCAGCATCAGGTACCAGATGGCCACCAGGAACGGCACGGCCCGGCCGTCCAGCCGGGCCGGGAGGCCGGCCATGTCCTGGGCGGGGTCCAGGCCGGTGAGGGCGATCGCGGTGGCCAGGGCCGCCTCGGACATCAGGATCACCCGGACCAGCCGCCGCCAGGAGTCCCGGTGCAGCACATGGGCGAGTTCGTGGGCGAGAACCGCGCGCAGCTGCCGGGCCTCCAGGCGGGTCACCAGCGGCGGAGCGACCAGGATCAGCGGATGCGGCATCAGGCCGTCCACCGCGAGCGCATTCGCGAGGAAGTTCCGGCCGCGCCAGCCGACCACGGCGACGGGAGCGCGCCTGCGCGGCGGGGATTTCAGCGCCGCCAGCACGGCGGTCAGATGCGGGGAAGGCGGCAGCCGCCGCAGCCGCCGCTGCCGCATTGTGGCCAGTGCGCCGACAGGTATTGCCAGCGTCAGCCCGATTGCGAAATCGCCCCGGCCGGCTCGCAGACTGTAGGCGATGAGTACGAGCGCGAGCACGTTCTGCGCCCTGGCGGCGATTTCCCGCCGCCAGTTCCGTGCCGTGGCAATCCGAGGCGGATAAAGGCCCGGAATCAGCGCTTTGGCGCGCCGCCGCCAGCTGCGGCCGACCAGGCTCGCCGCCCCGAACACAGCAACCAGGATCCCCCACGCCAGGGCCTCCAGGAGCCAGTTCCCCGACGGTGCCAGCGCATGCACGAAGTGAGCCCCGGCCGGCGTCAGCCCGACCAGAACCAGCAGCGAGATCCGGATGACCTCGGTCACCCAGACCGCCCGCCAGCGCAAGGCGAACGCCTGCTGCTGCGGCGTCATAGGGCCAGGCGCGGGCGCGGTGTCCGGGTCGGGACGCGGCTCGGCCCGCCAGCCGCCCGCCGTCACGACCATGATCACGAAGGCGGCTGCCGCCACTGCGGCGACAATGCCGAGAACCGCGCTAAGGGTCACCCGAACCACCCCTGCCGCCGGGCCGGGAAACCCCGTCCGGGTACACGAAACGGGGCAATACTACGGCCCAGACGTCCGCCGCACGGAAAAACGCCTGACAATAGAGCGGGCAGGCCCGGCAGAACGCGGCAGGAAACCGGCCCGGCACGTGAACCCGGCGCCGCCGTGGCGCAATAGAGATGCGATGGACGACCAAGAGCTGGTTGCGTGCGTCGCGGCGGGCGACGACACGGCCCTGCGGGAGCTGCTCCTGCGGCACGGGCCGTGGCTGGCGGCCCGGCTGCGCCCGGCGCTATCCGCCGCCGACGTGGAAGACGTACTCCAGGAGACCTTCCTCGCGGTCTGGAAGGGGGCCGGCGGCTACCGGCCGGACGGCCCGGCCGGGGCCTGGATCTGGGGGATCGCCCGCCGTCAGGCGGCCCTGTTCCTGCGCCGCCGTGGGCCTGCCGCGGCTGACCTGCCTGCGGTACTGGAGCGGCCGCACGCGGATGACCCGGCCGAGGCGGCGCTGTCGCGGGCGCAGATGACCGCCGCGGTCGCCGTCCTCGGGCCCGAAGGCAGCCCGGACCGGCGGGTCTGGCAGCTGATGTACGTGGAGGACCGGCCTGTCGCCGAGGTGGCGAGGCTGATGGGCATTCCGGAGGGCACGGTGAAGAGCCGTGCACACCGGGCCCGGCGGTTGCTGCGGGCCGCGCTGACCGGCCGGCCGGCGGCGGAGGGAGGGTCGCGATGAGCGAGCACCCCGCTGGAGTGCCGCGCCGGGCCGCGGCACCGGCCGATGTCGACCTGGAACGGGTGTGGACGGCGGTGGCCGCGGTGGTGTGGCGCCGCGAGCCGGGGTGGCTGGAGCGTCTCGCCGGGCGGCTGCTGCGCTCACCGGGGCTGGCCCGTGCGCTGCTGACCACGCCGTCGCTGCTGATCCCGTGGCTGATCGCCACTGCCGTGGTGCTCGGAGCGGGGAGCATCGCGACGGTGAGCACGGGCGAGCCGCTGGTGGCCCTGGTGGCGCCGGTGGTGGCCGCGGCTGGCATCGCCTATGCGTACGGGCCGGGGATCGACCCGGCCTGGGAGCTGTCTTGTTCCATGGCCGTCAGCGAGCGCATGGTGCTGCTCGTGCGAGCGCTGGCGGTTTTCGGCCTGAACGCGGTACTGGGGCTGGCCGCGTCGGCCGCCTCAGGTGCCGTTGCCGCGGCGGCCTTCGGCTGGCTGGTCCCGATGACCGCCGTCTGCGCGCTGGCGCTGGCTGCCGCGACGCTCGCGCGGTCGGCGAATGTGGGGGTGGCGGCCGGGCTGGGCGGCTGGGTGATCGCGGTCCTGTCTGGTCAGGCCGCCGATGGGCGGATCAGCGCTGCGTTCACCGAGCCCGCCCTGGTGCTCCCCTACCTGGCGTTCACCGCATGCTGCTGCGCCATCGTCCTGGCCGCGACCCGGGTTCGGAGAGGAACGCCATGAACGTCGAGATAACCGACCTCACCCGGCGGTTCGGCCGCAACCAGGCGGTGGCCGGGGTGAGCCTGCGGGCTGGTCCCGGCGTCTTCGGGCTGCTGGGGCCGAACGGCGCGGGCAAGACCTCGCTGCTGCGGATGATGGCGACGGTGATCCAGCCGTCCTCGGGGGAGCTGCGGCTGCTGGGCCGCGATCCTGGGGCCTACGGGCAGCGCAAACAGATCCGGCGCAGGCTCGGGTACCTGCCGCAGAACCTCGGCTACTACCCGGCGTTCACGGTGGTGGAGTTCGTCGAGTACTTCGCCCTGCTGAAGGAGATGCCGCCGGCCCAGGTGCCGGGCGCGGTGGCGGCCGCGGTGGAGAAGGTGGGCCTGGGCGACCGGGCACGGGCGAAGCTGCGCACCCTGTCCGGGGGAATGCTCCGCAGGGTGGGCATCGCGCAGGCGATCGTGAACGAGCCCGAACTGCTGCTGCTGGACGAGCCAACCGCGGGGCTGGACCCCGAGCAGCGGGTCGCGTTCCGGTCCCTGATGCGCGACCTCGGCCAGCGGGCCACCGTCGTCGTCAGCACCCACCTGGTCGAGGACGTCGGCGCCGCCTGCGCCCAGGTTGCCCTGATGAACCAGGGAAAGATCGTCTTCCATGGCACCCCGCAGGAGCTGACCGCGCGCGCCGACGGTACAGCCGCGGCAGGCGACGCGCCGCTGGAGCGCGGGTACAGCGCTGTGCTCGCGCAGGCGCGGTCGTGACCGCCGCCCGGTTCCCGGTACCGGCCGCCCCGTCACGCGCGGCCCGGCTCTCCCCGGTGGCGGCGGCCCGCCTGCTGCGCCTGGAACTGCGCCGCAACCCGATGCCGTGGCTGGTGCCGCTGCTCGCCCTGCTGTTCTGGTTCGATCCGTTCCGGACGATGCAGGGTTATCCCCCGATCTGGGATCTGCGCGCATCCGTCGTACCCAACAAGCTCCTGCCGGACTTCGTGGCATTTGCCGGTGGCGTCTCGGCCTGGGTGGGGTCACGCGAGCACCGCCGCAGGATCATCGACCTGGTGACGACGGCGGCGCGGCCGGGCTGGGCACGCCAGTGCGCCGCCCTGGTGGCGACCACCTGCTGGGTGATCCTGGCCTACCTGGGTTTCTCTGCCGTCCTGTACGCGGTCATCGCACATCAGGCCAGCTGGGGCGGTCCGCCCTGGTGGCCGGTGGCGGTCGGCGCCGCGGCCCTGGCGGCAGTCTGCGCAGCCGGGTTCGCCGCGGGGACGTTCTTCCCCGGCCGGTTCACCGCGCCGCTGACCGCGTTCGGCGCGTTCCTCGTCTCCGTGGTGACGTTCCAGAACGCGGTCCGCAGCACCGGCGGGGCCACGCTGCTCTCGCCGTCAGCGGTGGTGCCCAATCTCGACGCCGGCGTCTTCTATCACTACCTGCCGGACCTGCCCATCGCCCAGGTGATGTTCCTGGCCGGGATCGCCGTCGTGGCGCTGGGCGTCCTCGGCCTTTCCCCCGCCGCCGAAGGCGGGCTGTGGCTGCGCCGCGCGGCCGCCGCCGTCGCCGCGGCAGGCCTGGTCGCGGCCGGGACCGCCGCCGGGCTGGCCCACACCGCCCGGCTTGGGCCGCACGGCGTGGTCATCCCCGCGCTGCATGACGCGGCCACCGACCAGCCCATCCCCTACACCCCGGTCTGCCGCCGGTCCACGGTGGTGGTCTGCCTGCACCCCGCCTTCCGGGCCTTCCTGGGAGATGAGACAGCTGCCCTCGACCCGGTACTCGGCGAAGTGGCCGGCCTGCCCGGCGCGCCCGTCCGCGCAGAGCAGATCTCCACGCGGCCGGGGCTATCCGGCATCTCCAAGATGCAGCTTGTCTACGGAAACGTCGGCGGCGTCCCCCTGGCCGGGAGCGGCCCTGCTGCCTTCCCCTGCCCCAGGCGGAACTGCCTCGCCAACCCCGTCATCCAGCAGGTGAGCGCCCTTCCACCAGGCACGTCAGCGCCCAACACTGTGATCACCGAGCACGCCGTCCGCCAGCTCGGCCTGCGGGCCATGATCTCGGGCTGGCTGATCCAGACCGCACAGCCCCTCACCGCCGCGCAGATCAGCAACGCCAAGCTGACAGCCGCCGCGGCGGGCATGAACGTCGAGACCAGGTCGAGCGTGCCCACGTCGGCGGAGATCATCAACTGGGCCACGGTGTTCGGGATCGTCCTCGCCCTGGCCATCCTGGCCATGAGCGTCGGCCTCATCCGCAGCGAGACAGCCAGCGACCTGAGCACCCTGGCCGCCACCGGGGCCAGCGGCACGACCCGCCGCAACCTCACCGCCACCACCGCCGGCGCGCTCGCCTTCACCGGTGCGGTGCTCGGGACGGTGGGGGGCTACGTCGCGACGACCGGCTGGTTCCGCAGTAAACCGTTCAACGGCGGTCTCGGCACCCTCGTGTCCAGCGTCCCCACCGTGAACCTGCTCATCATCCTCGTCGGCATGCCGCTCGTCGCGGCCGCTGGCGGCTGGCTGTTCGCGGGCCGTGAACCATCGGGCATCGCTCACCAGCCGATCGAGTGAACGGCGCTCAGCTCGCCTCGGCTAGTGCCTCAGTGAACCTCGGTGCCACCATCCATGAGGAAGTCGCTTCCGGTGATGAACGCTCCATCGGGACCCACACCACCCCGAAGTCGGCACTCTCACCCTCGGCTACCAGTCAATGCAGCTGGAAGGCACACCCGGCCAGCGCATGAACGCTTATTACGCCCAGCCCGCCACCCCCGAGCACGACGCCATGATCCTCCTCGACCTGGCCGCCCACGAGCCTGCCGCCAAGCCTCCCGCCCGCCAGCCACGCTGAATCGCCACCGGCCTCTGATGCGCTATCAGGCTGAAGCCTCTGGCCGCGTTGAGATCCCGCACTGGGTCACGGGTTCTTGATCAGGCGTCCGCGGAGAGGGCCCAGAGCGCGGATATCGGCCAGGCGCGGAGCCGATCGCCGAAGGGCAGCGGTGTTTGGCCAGCGTAGAGAACAATTCCGGCGAGGAGCTGGTCGCCGAGCTGACGCCCGAGCCGCTCGATGCCGCGGAAGTCTTCAGACCGGACTGTCTCCGCGGCTTTGACCTCGCAAGCGACGATCTCTCCGGACGCGGACTCCAGTACGGCATCAACTTCATACTGATCCCGGTCGCGGTAGTGGTAGAGCCGGACTTGCTGGCTCGCGAATGTCAGCTGCCGGCATAGCTCGCCGAGGACGAATGTCTCCAGCAAGGGGCCGACTGGCGCGGTCGGGTGCCGGGCACGTTTGATGCTCATGCCGGTGAGATATGCGGCTAGCCCGGAGTCATTGAGAAGCAGCTTCGGCGTTGCGACGGCCCTAGTGGCGAGGTTGCTGGACCATGCCGGGACGCGGCGTGTGATGAAGACGAGGTCGAGCAGGTCCAGGTAGCGCTTGACCGTCGTCGCGGGGACTTGCAGGCGGTTCGCCATGCTCGAAGGGTTCGCGAGCGTCCCGGTGGACGCTGCGATGAGATTGACCAGGCGCCGCATGTCACCGGCTCGCTCGATGTCGGTGAGCTGCCGGACGTCACGGTTGATGACGTCAGAGATGTACGACTCGAAGAATCGGCCGCGACGACCGGAGTCGGTGCGGCGTACCGCCTCGGGATAACCCCCACGGAGGGCTCGCTCCAGGTAGTCCTCGCGCCGCAGGCTGGATGGCGCGACCCGGATCTCGACGCCGTGCTGGAACACCGCGTCGATGAACCCGTCGGGACTCTGATCGATCTCCCCTTGCGACAGTGGCGACAACTCGATTGTCTCCGACCTGCCAGGCAGCAGGTCGGGGATGTCGCGCAGGCCGCCCAGGCGCGCCGAGCCTGTGAGCAAGAACCGCCCGGGCCGCGGATCGATGTCGACCTCGTGCTTGATGGCGAGGAACAGGTCCGGCACTCGCTGGACCTCGTCGATGACCAGCAGCCCGTCGTGGCGTACGAACAGGCCGGGATCCGCCTGAGCTGCGTCCCGGAGCGGCGCCTGATCGAGATACCGCAGTTCAGATCCCGGGTACTCAGACATCACGAGCCTGGCGAGCGTGCTCTTGCCGGTCTGCCGCGCACCGTTGAGCACCACTACGCGGGTATCAGCCAAAGCAGCCGTTACAGCCCGTGTTGCATGCCGCGGGAACAGTGCTCCGACGAGCTCCACCGCTGCACTTTACTAGATCAGTGGTTGATCTGCCGAGCACTTCGTGGTTGATCTGCCGAGGAAATTGTGGTTGATCTGCCGAGCAGATCGTGGTTGATCTGCCGAAGATCGGCTACACCACGCGGACGTCGGCATTCGACGGTGACGACGCTGGCAGTGGCAGCCGTGTCCTGCTGCATACCCGGGCGGACATAGCGGCGCACGATTTTCCGACGTGTGGATACCTGCTGTAGCGCGCGGCCCGAGGGTGGCCAAAACTGAGACAAATCTCGATGTCGAGACAGTTAGTGGATGCCGGGCACCCGCATTTGGGCTGGTCAGCGTGGCGGAGGATGCGAGATTCGAACTCGCGAGGGGTTGCCCCCAACACACTTTCCAACACTGTTGCCCCGTGTTCACCGGCGTCCGCGGCCGTCCGCCACCAGCCACGAGCTGCACGGTGTGGACGCTGGTGAATGGTGACGGACGCGGGTGAATGAGACCAGAGTTGAGACCAGGCCCGTGAATCGGGTTCCTACCGGTCCTTCAGTGGGCCGATCCAGCGTTCGCTGGCGCTTATCCCAGCGGGATTGTCGCGGAGCACGTTCTCGATCGCGCTGGCGATGACGGCGATGGTGGCACGGGAGCGTGTCCGCGCCGAGGGGAGCAAGATCAGGCCGGCGTGCGCCCTTCCTTGTGCCAGAAACTCAGCCGCGAGCGGGCGGAAGTCTTTGATGTTGTTGGTGACAACGGCCCGGCCTTCCCGGCTGGCGACCTCGAACACTATCCGGTCGCTGCGCCCGGCCAGGTCGTCGCGGTCGGCGACAGCATCTACGTCATAGCCGGCCTTGCGCAGCAGCACCGCGATCTGCGGCGACAACTGCTCGTCGAGGATGGCTCTCACGACCGCAGTGCCTGCTCTCCGGCGGCGGCGGCCGCTCGCCCGCGCTCGTATTCCGCCTCGTTAAGCTCGATCTCCTTGTCGATCTCGTGCTGGTACTCGCCGTAGTAGGACACGGCTGCTTCTACCAGCCCGGCCGGGATCTCCAGGTATTCCGCGGCATCAGCCATGGACCCGTTGTTGTCGCGCACCGTGGCGATCACTTCCCAGACGTCCAGTCCGCGGCCGAGCAGGCTGGCGCGGCGGCCGCTCGGCCCGTCTAGGAACTGGATGAGTGGGTGCGCGTCGTGACGCAGTCCCTCCTCGACGTAGCGCTGGGCCAGGGTGCGTTCCGGGAGTCCCGCCCGGCGTGCCCACTCCGACAGTCGCTGTCGCAGGCCCGGTGCCAGCCGCAAAGTGTAGTGATCAGCCACCCACTAATGATACCGCGCTGTGGCACTATGTGGCACGGCTGTCCGTGCTGGCCGGCGCCATGGCTCCTGTGCACCGGCCCTGGCCGGCCAGGCAGCCGGAAGGCCTGCGGCCAGCGCGCACAGCCCCGCCCAGATCGCCCTGATCTGCACAGCCCAGTTGAGGAGCGTCGCGAAATCGGCTGTGACGCACAATTAGGCGGATCTGGTGCGGTAATAGTGGCCCCACCAGTCATATTCCGTGAACATATCTAGCCGCCATAGCCCAGCTCAGCGGTTCCGCGGGTGCACGCCTTGGCGGCGTGTGCCCGCTGTGTACGTTTGCGTTCCCCAGGCTGCTGACCAGGCACAACAGCGGTAGCCTACCGCGCGGCAGGGCGGTTCCGCGGCTGGCAATTGAGACAGTAATTGAGACCACCGGAGGCACGAGGCCCCCGGCCGACGGCTGCCCCGGCCGGTGTTTTCGCAGGTCAGATGGCGGAGGATAAGAGATTCGAACTCTTGAGGGGTTGCCCCCAACACGCTTTCCAAGCGTGCGCCATAGGCCACTAGGCGAATCCTCCGCCGGGAATCCTACCCGCCAGCGGCGGCCGGTGGGATCGGGCGCGGCCTGTCGGGGGGCACGGCTAGACTGGCGGCAGACCCCTCGCACGGCGTTATCTCGCCAACTCCCCCAGGGCCGGAAGGCAGCAAGGGTACGCGGGCTCTGTCGGGTGTGCGGGGGGTCCCTTCCCGTCCTGGCGAGGATGGAGACCATGGCAGGCGACGCGCCCCTGAACCCGGCCCACCCCGGCGGCCCTGCGCCCGCTGCCCCGCTGGCGCTGTACCGCAAGTACCGGCCGGCTACCTTCGCCGAGGTCAAAGGCCAGGAACACGTAACGGAGCCGCTCCAGCAGGCCCTGCGGAACGGCCGGGTCCATCACGCGTATCTGTTCAGCGGGCCGCGGGGATGCGGCAAGACGTCCAGCGCGCGGATCCTCGCCCGCTCACTCAACTGTGAGCAGGGCCCCACCCCGGACCCGTGCGGCGTGTGCGCGTCCTGCGTGGCACTCGCCCCGTCCGGACCGGGCAGCATCGACGTGATCGAGATCGACGCCGCTTCGCACGGCGGCGTCGACGACGCCAGGGACCTGCGGGAGCGGGCGTTCTACGCCCCGGTCTCCGGGCGGTTCAAGATCTACATCATCGACGAAGCGCACATGGTCACCCGGGAGGGCTTCAACGCCCTGCTCAAGCTCGTCGAGGAGCCGCCGCCGCACCTGAAGTTCGTGTTCGCGACCACCGAGCCGGAAAAGGTGATCGCGACGATCCGGTCGCGCACCCACCACTACCCGTTCCGGCTGGTGCCACCAGCGGTGCTGCGTGAGCTGCTGGAGCAGATCCTGGCCACGGAGGGGGTCGCCTACCAGCCCGCGATGCTGCCGCTGGTGGTCAGGGCCGGGGCCGGGTCGGTCCGGGACGCGCTGTCCATCCTCGATCAGCTGCTGGCCGGGTCCGGCGCCGACGGGCTGACCTACGACCGCACCGTGGCCCTGCTCGGCTACAGCGACGACAGCCTGCTGGACGAGATGATGGACGCCTTCGCGACCGGGGACGGCGCGGCCGTGTTCGGCGCGGTGGACCGGGTGGTCGAAGGCGGGCACGACCCGCGCCGGTTCGCCGCCGACCTGCTCGACCGGCTCCGGGACCTGATCATCTTGTCGGCGGTCCCCGGGGCCGGGCAGACCGGCCTGCTCGACGCCCCCGCCGACCGGCTGGAGCGGATGGCCGAGCAGGCGGGACGGTTCGGCCAGGCGGAACTCACCCGGGCGGCGGAGCTCGTCAGCGAGGGACTGATCCAGATGCGCGGGGCGACCTCGCCCCGGTTGCTGCTGGAGCTCATGTGCGCGCAGGTGCTGCTGCCTGCCGCCAGCACCGGCGAGAAGGCACTGCTCGCACGGCTGGAACGGCTGGAGCATCAACTGGACGGCATGCAGGCGGGCCCGGGCGCGGCGGCCGGGCGGCCCGCCAGGGCACCGGATGCGCCGCAGGAGGCGCCGCGGCCGCGCGGGCGCACGGAGCCGTCCGGGCATACGGGGCCGTCCGGGCGCACGGAGCCATCCGGGAGCACGGGGCCCTCTGAGCACACGGAGCCGTCCGGGCACACGGAGCCGCCGTCCGGCCATGACGGGCCGGAGCCCGGCGCAGCCGCCAAGCACTCCGTCAGCGCCCCGCACGGTTCCGGCCCGGTGAGCGCTGACCTGCTCCGGCAGCGCTGGCCGGAGATCCTGGACGCGGTGCGGGCAGACAGCAAGGTGGCCTGGATCCTCCTGAACACCGCGAGCGTGCAGGACCTGGAGGGCAGCGTGCTGACGATCGCCTTCCCCAGCGAGGGCAACGCGCGGGGGTTCGCCAGCAGCGGGCATGACCAGGTCCTGATCGGGGCGCTGGCGGCCATGCTTGAGCTGAACGTGCGGGTGCGGACGGTCGCCGGCGCTCCGCCGGCCGGGCCGGGCCGCCCGGGCACAGCAAGCGGGTCCGGGCCAGCCGGTGTGCACGGGCCAGCC
>DATKRG010000219.1:0-26628 GCA_035532275.1 Streptosporangiaceae bacterium
TTCACACGGCAGGCCGGAGCGGCGCAGCGCCCGCACCAGCCGGTGCCCAGCCCTGAACAGGTGCATGCCCAGGTCTTCATCGAGGGCTTCCAGGCAGTCCGCGTGGCTGCGGGGGACCACCAGGACATGCCCTTGCGTCAGTGTCGCGCGCATATCAATCGAGGAACCTGACGGCCGCCGTCGCCGTCCAATGAGCACCAGGACAGCAAGCCGGGAGGATCGATGCCCTCAGACCCTGCACGCAGCCGCGGCCTCGCCTTCACGTCCATCCTTTCCCCGCTGACGGCAGCAAGCGCCGCCGTCGCGCTGCTCATGACCGGCTGCGGCTCGGCCGCTGCACCCAGCCCCGGGCCGCGCCCGCCGGAAGCGGTAACCACCGCACGCGACAACGCCAACGGCACGACGGTCCGCCTCGATGTGGGTGACCGGCTCAACCTGACCTTGTCAAGCTCCTACTGGAACCTGCACCCCAGGCCGGCACCCGCCGTCCTGCACCAAGACGGCCCCACCAGCCTGCTACCCGGGCCAAGCACCTGCCCCGACATCCCCGGCCTCGGCTGCACGCCGGCGCAGACCTTGTTCACCGCGCTCGCACCCGGAACCGCAGTGATCACCGCGACCCGCACCACGTGCGGCGAGGCCCTGCGCTGCGCGGCGGTGCTGACGACCCATGGGTACCTGTCCCTCGTCGTGGATGCCAAGACCTTCCGGGTGCTCGACTCTGGCCTCAGTCCCGAGCCGCCGCCTGTCCCGCCCGCCAGCCTCGGCCCGATCACTTATCCCATCGATCGCGGGCATTGACGGGCACGTGCCCGGGCCCCGGTGGCCGATGACACTAGCTTGGGCGATCCTGGGAGGGAGCGCCCGCGACGAGATCCCGCAACCGGCTCCAGCGCTCCTGGTAGCGCGGGCCGTAGCGATGTGCGGCGCGGGCCGCTCGCTGAGGCCGGCTGGCGTAGCGGTGCGTCGCCCACCACGACCCCGGTTTGGCCAGCCTCACTGCGCCAACGAAGGCGACGACGCTGACGACGATGCCGACAACGCCGGTTGTGACCTTGCCTTTGAGCAGGCATATCACGCAGAGCAAGAGATCGACGGCGAGGACGGAGACCGACGACCACCATGTCGCTGTGCCGATGCGGCCGGACAGGAAGCCAGCGCCGCCGATGAGCGCTCCGGTTACCACCAGAACGCAGAAGATCGCGTCGACCGATTTTCGCCCCTCCTTGGTCCAGTAGACGTCCTGCAGGTGGAGCCACAGCGCGAACTCGTCGAGTGTGAGGCTGACACCCACCCCGAAGATCGCGGCGGCCACATCGAGGGCTGCTCCGTGCGGCGTTGCGGATACCAGCACGATTCCTGTGCCGATGATGATCAATATGCCGAAAACCTGGTGGTGAACATGAACGCCGGCGATCCGGACGTTGCCCATCCCGGCGCCAGCGCCGCTGCCTGAGCGGATAAGCCTGGTCACGGTTCTCGTGATGAGGAAAGTCGCCAGTATCGCGATGAACATCCACATCATCGGCTGCAGAGAAGATCCGCCCGCACCGATCGAAACCCTGAGCCCCTGGGGGAGAGATTGGAAGGTGAGGTCAGCATCGACTCGCACAACGTCCTCCCCCGTGTACGCCTGCTGCTCGGAGTCTACGCAGCGAAATCCCAGGCTCTTCCGCTGGTCCGTGCAACCTCACTCGCGGACGTCGGCGGCAAGGTAGTGGTCGGTTTGCGGTCGCGGGTCGGACAGTGCCGCGGCGTCGTCGTGGTACTGCAGGTCGGTGCCGGTTTGCCGCTCCCGGTGCTGCCTGAGGTGCTCTTCCCAGCTGGGGACGCCGAACAGCTCGATGAACAGTCGCGGGTTCTGGCCGTCCTGGTACAAGGCCCAGTCGGTTGCGCCGGTCCGCAGCCGTGACTTGCGCAGGCGGGCCATGGCCTGCAGGAACTGCTGCTCCTTTTCAGCGGCGATGGTGTAGGTGGTCCGCACCAGGACCAGCCCGTTCCCGCGATCAGGGCTGATGAGCAGTTGCGGTTCGGGCCAGCGGACCAGGCTGCGGTCCATGTCTGCAATCTCGTGGAACGGCCAGAACCAGAGGGTTGCCGCTCCGGCGGCCATGACGGCAGCGGAGATCAGGAAGGCGGGCACCAGCCCGGCAGCCCCGGCGACGACTCCCCAGAGCGCTGCTCCGGCTGCCTGGGCTCCGAACAGGACCATCTGGTAGGCCGCCAGGCCGCGGGCGCGTACCCACTTGGGCAGGAAGAGCTGCAACGCGGCGTTGACGTTGGACAGGAAGGCTATCCAGGCAACACCGGCCGGCAGCAGCACAAGGACGGTCAGCGCGAGGTTGCGCGATAGCGCCACCGCGGCCAGTACCGCCGCGTAGGTCAGGCTCGCGACGGCCACCAGGGCATTGGCGGAGAGCCTGGCCCGGGCCTGCGGCAGGATGAATGCGCCGCCGATGGCGCCGACTCCCAGGGCACCCAGCAGCACGCCGTACCCGCCCGAGCCCAGTGCCAGCCGGCGGGTGGCGATCAGCGGCAGCAGTGCCCACAGCGAACTGCCCGGTACCAGGAACAGGGCCGTGCGCAGCAGGATGCGCTGCACGACGGGTGCGTGGCGCATGTACCTGCCGCCGGCCCGCAGCCCTGGGATGAACCGCTCGGGAGAGGGCGGAGTCCCGCCGAGCTGGGGATGGCACGCCACCACGACCGCGTACAGCAGGAACGTCGCCGCGTTCAGGCCGAACACGGCAGCCACCCCGACCCGGGCGACCAGCAGCCCCGCTATCGCCGGGCCGATAGCACGGGCGAGGTTGATGCTGATCGAGCTGAGAGCGGAGGCGGCAGGCACCAGCGGGCGCGGGACCATGTCGGGCACCAGCGACTGGTAGGCGGGTGCGACCAGGATGGCGCCGGTGCCCAGGACGAAAGTGAACATGAGCAGCAACGCCGGTGGCATCCGGTGCGCGGCAGTCAGCGCGGTGAGAGCCCCGCCTGCGGCAGTCATGCCAGCGAGAACCGCGACGAGCAGCTTGACCCGGTCGAAGATGTCCGCAAGCACACCGCCGACCAGCGCGAACAGGACAGCGGGCAGAGTATTAGCGGTCTGCACCAGGGAGACAAGCACGGACGCGTGAGGACCCTGGACCAGCAGCCACTGGGCACCCACAGTCTGCATCCAGGTGCCCACGTTGCTGACCAGCGCCGCGATCCATAGCGCCCGGAACAGCCCGATCCGCAACGGCGCCCAGGACGACGAAGCCGATCCTGGGTCAGCCATGCCGCGTGTCAGCTCCCTGTGGGCAGCGCCTTCGTGCCAGATCGGGCTGGTGTCAGCCGCTAAGGCCAATCTGGTTCATGAGCGCGGCCGGGCCGTAACAGAGGCTCTCCTCCACGAGCTGGCCGTGTCCTAGCTGGCTACGGTACTGCGCGCGGCGCATGGCGGTGTTCAGGCCGGTGCTGGCCCGGGCGCGGCTAGCGGCAGAGGCCTTCTACGTAGCTGGCGCCGATGCCCACCTTCTCGTAGTGGTTCTTGCAGAGCTCGATGTAGTCGAACACGTCGAAGTAACCGGTCGGCTGGCCGTTCTCGTCCAGCCAGATCAGCGGGCCGGTGACGTTGAAGGTCACCCTCATCGGCTCGTCGGACTCATAGGCCACCAGCGTGTGTGCCTCACCGGGCGCCTCATAGATCCAGTCCCCCGCTGTCGCCACCCAGTCATGCTCCAGGTAGCCCCACTTGCCGGAGATCGTGTACGCGAAGACCTGCTGCGGGTGGTAGTGACGGTTCACCAGGCCGGCCCCGCGGGCCATCAGGACATCGCACCAGCGGTTCTGGCCCGGCGAGATCCACAGCGGGCGGGTTCCCACCGTGTCTGACAGCGGAGCGTAGAAGCGCTCGTCGTCGGTCGCCGCCTGCGAGACATAGGCCTCCGGCGCCGCCCCGGCCTTGAACGCGTGCTCGATCGGCTTCAGCTCCCGCCAGAACTCACTGCCGGCTGTGCTCATGCTTCCTCCCAGGCTCAGCTTTCCGCGTCCTTGCCGCCGTCGTGATCGGGTTCGCCCGCGGCACTCTCGCTGCCGCGCAGCAGGTACGCCGAGCGGAGCAGGTCTGGCTTGTCACGCAGTTCGGTGGCCGGCCCGGAGAACCGCAGCCGGCCGCCCTCCATGACATAGACGTGGTTGGCCAGGCCCAGCGCGACGGTCGCGAACTGCTCGATCAGCAGCACCCCGATGCCGGACTCGGCGACCGCGCGGATCCGCGGGATCAGCCGGTTGACGACCACCGGCGCCAGCCCCAGCGACAGCTCGTCGATGAGGATGTAGCGCGGCCGGGAAACCAGGGCCTGGGCGAGCACGACCATCTGCTGCTCGCCGCCGGACAGGGTCCGGGCGCGGGCCGACAGCCGCCGCTCCAGTTCGGGGAACACCTCCAGCGCCCACGCGCGGCCGGCCTTGGCCGCCTCCCGCGGCATCGCGTAGGTGGCGACGCCGATGTTGTCCTCGACGGTCAGCTCGGAGAGCAGCCTGCGGCCCTCCGGGACGATCGCGATCCCGGCCTGCCGGATCCGCTCCGGCCGGCGGCCGACGAAATCCTTGCCCGCCAGGAGCACCGACCCGGCCCGTGGCCGGAGCACGCCGCCGACGGCCAGCACCAGGCTCGACTTCCCGGCCCCGTTCGGCCCCAGCAGGGCGGTCACTTCCCCGGCCGGGATGTCGATCGAGACCTCGCGGACCACGGCCCGCCCGCCGCGCTCCACGGTCACCTCACGCAGGACCAGCTTCCCGGCCACGTCCGCATCCACCGCCCCACCGGCTGCCTGGGGCGGCGTCGTGGTTGCCCGTGCTGCCTCGCTCACAGCACCTCCGCGGTACCCAGGTAGGCGCGGATCACATGCTCGTCCCGCAGCACCTGTGCGGTCGGGCCGGACGCGATGAGCTTGCCGAAATCGAGCACGGCGGTCGTCCCGCAGCAGGCCGACACCAGGCTCATGTCATGGTCGACGAGGATCACCAGCGCGCCGGTGTGCCCGGGGATCGCCCGGATGACCTCGGCCAGGTGCGCGGTCTCCTCGTCGGGCAGGCCCGCGGCCGGCTCGTCCAGCAGCACCAGTCTCGGCCGCCCGACGATGGCGCGGGCGACCTCCAGCAGGCGGCGCTCACCCGCGGCGAGCGTGCCCACCCGGGCGAACGGGTCGGCCCGCAGCCCGGTGAACTCCAGCGCGCCGAGCACGTCCTTGCGCCGGCCGGAGCCCTTCACCCGCGCGTGCTCGTGGACCATCGCCACGTTGTCGTACACCGACAGTTCCTCGATGGCCTGCTCGGTCTGAAACGTGCGCCGCACCCCCCACCGCGCGCGGCGGAAGTGGGCCATCGACAGCAGGTCCTCCCCGAACGCCCGCACCGTCCCGCCAGCCGGGCGGACGAACCCGCTCAGGACGTTGAAGAACGTCGTCTTCCCCGCCCCGTTGGGCCCGATCAGGCCGCAGGTGCCGGGCTCGAAGGTCACGCTCATGCTGTCCAGTGAGGTCACGCCGCCGAAGCGGACCGTCAGGCCCTCGACCTCGATCATGGCGAACCGTCCCCGGGCGGCGCCGGGCGGCGCAGGCGTCCCGCGACCAGCCCGCCCAGGCGCGCCAGATCCTTAGGGACCTGGTCCGCCAGCCCGGCCGGGGCGGTGGTCAGCACCTGCAAGACGCCGATGCCGAACAGGATCGTCAGCCAGTCGGCCGACACGCCCCAGTTGTTCAGCAGGGCCGGCAGCAGCTGCAGCAGCAGCGCGGCCACGATAGCGCCCCACATGCTGTACGCCCCGCCCATCAGCACCACGGCCAGCAGCGTGATCGAGTCCTGGGTCGGGAAGCCGATCGAGTACAGGTAATGGACGGCACCCGCCAGCACCCCGCCGGCCACGCCGGTGACGAACGAGGCCAGCGCGAACGCCCACAGCTTGTACAGGGTGGTGTTGATCCCGGCGGCCAGCGCCGCGGGCTCGCTTTGCCGGATCGCCGCCCAGGCACGGCCGGGCCGGGTCCGGATATGGGCGAACACCAGCAGGAACATCAGCGCGGCGACCAGCACCGAGTAGCGGAAGTAGGCAGGGTCGCTGGCCGCGATGGATGGGCGCCGGATCGCCGGGATGTGCACCGTGCTGCCGTCGTAGCCGAGAAAGCCGTGGCCACCGTTGGGGAAGTTCGTCGTGGCCAGCACCACCGTGATCCCCCCGGCCAGCATCAGCGTGATCAGCGCCAGGTACAGCCCGCGCATCCGCAGCGCCGGGAGCCCGATCAGCGTCCCCGCCACCATCGTGATCACGCCCGCTTCCAGCAGGACCAGCGGGTAGGGCTGAGTGGTGGCGAACAGCAGCCTGGCCGCCACCCAGGCGCCAACCGCGAGCACGGCCGCCTGGCCGAGCGAGACCAGGCCCACCCGGCCGACCAGCACCCCGAGCCCGAGCGCGACCACGGAGTACACCGCCACCTGGGTCATCGCGTCGATGTAGTACAAGCTCAGCAACTGCGGCAGCGCGAGCAGCACGAAAAGAAAAAGCACCGCGATCACGCCAGCGCGGATGAGGGCAGGGGTGCCAGGCCTGCGCAGCATCGGGGGCTGCCCGTCAGGGGCGGTGCGGCTCGCGAGGTCCAGCATCGCCTAGACCTCCTCGCGAGATGCGGAGAACACCCGGCGGCGCGAGAACACCAGCAGCGCCACGGCGGCGAGCACGAACGGGGTCATGTCGCGGTAGTTGGACAGCGACTGGATCGGGGTCAGCAGGTCGTGCAGGAGACCGATCACGATAGCGGCCACGAACGTCAGCGTGATCGAGCGCAGCCGGGCGATCAGCGCCGCGGCCAGCGACGAGATCACCAGGAAGGTCAGGGTGGTCGCGTCCAGGGCGACCAGGTCAGCCAGCAGCAGCCCGGACACGCCGGCGATCACGCCGCAGCCGAGCCAGGCCGCCGCCTCCACCCGCCGGACCGGCACCCCGAGCGTCGCGGTGATCTCGCGGTCGTTGGCCATCGCCCGCATCGCCGTCCCGAGCTTGGTGTAGCGCAGGAACACCGAGGTCACCACCACGATGGCGACGCCGGCCCCCAGCCCGATCACCTGCGTCCAGGTCACCTGGATCTCGCCGAACGTGAACCCGCCGTTGTCGGTCGGCAGCGTGATCGCCCGGGACTGCCCGCCGCTGGTCGTCCACAGCAGATCCATCAGCCCGAACAGGACGAGCGTCAGCCCCAGTGTGGCCACCGCCTTGACCAGCGGGTCCCGCCTGGCCAGCGGCGGGCCGAACAGCATCCCGTAGCCGAGCGTCACCGCCCCGCTGAACAGCACACACACCAGCCAGGCGAGCCAGCCAACCACGCCCGCGTTGGTCAGGGACCAGGCGATCAGAGCGCCCATGGCGCCGACCGCACCGAAGGCCAGGTAGACCACCCCGGTGGCCTGGTAAAGAACCACCGTTCCCACCCCGGAGAGGGCGTATACCCCTCCGAGGGCGAGACCGCTCGCGATGAACGGCTGAAAGTCCAACCAGCTCGGCACTATCGACCTACCATGGGCGCTCTGTCGCTCCTTCTGCCAACTACTTTCACAACACCGCTGTCAACCGGTGATGCCAGCCGCCTTGCGGTAGGCCGCTATCTGCGGGTCGACCGACGAGATGTCGGTGCACCCCTGGGCTACCACCATCGTGCCGTTGTGCGGCGTGACTGTGTAGTCCGTGTTGTTGGGAATGTGCATCGGGTAGCTGCCGTACGTCCAGGGCTTGCACACCATCCCGGTGTCGAAGTTGGACACGGCCTTGATGGCGGCGTTGACGCTCGCCACCGTGTATGCGCCCGTCACCGACTCCAGCGCGTGGACGACGATCTCCGCCTCGGCGAAGCCGAACTCGCTGAAGCTGCCGATGCCGCCGGAGACGGACTTGCCGTACTGCGCCAGGATGGCCTTGTAGAGCTGCATCGTCGGCGTGTTGGTCGTTTCCGCCGGGGTCATCTCGGCGTTGACGAACAGCTTGTTGTTCCACTTCGGGCCGAGCGCCTTGGAGAGGAAGTCGGTGTCGCACGGCGTCGAGCAGCCCCACAGCTTCACCCGGTTCTCCAGGCCCAGCTTCTGTGCGGCCTGCAGGATCACCAGCGCCTCCGGCGGGGTGAAGTTGAGGACCACGGCGCCGTTCGGTCCGGCGTCGTTGACCTCCTTGATCGCCACCGAGTTGGCGTCCGCGATCGGCACGTTCTCGGTCAGCTGGACGATCGGCGTGTGCGCGGCGGCCGCGAGCGCAGCGGGGCCGGCCGCGATGTAGCCGGTGCCCGGGACGTTCGACTGGTCGAACACGACCTTCGAGACGTGCTGCGAGAGCGCGTACTGCACCGCACCGTCGGAGCTGTAGCGCGGGCCCATGTTGATGGCGGCGCTGTTCGGGGTCGAGTAGCACTCGGGCGCGATCCCCGAGTCGACGACGAAGTAGCCGAGCTTCTCCCAGTACGCGTGGTTGATCGTGCATTCGAGGATGGACGTGTTGCCGACGATCCCGACCACGTGGTCGGTCTGCACCAGCTGCTTGGCGTCGGCCGCGATCTGGGCCGGGTTGGTCTGCTCGGTCTCGATGTAGTACTTGATCGGGTGGCCGTTGATGCCGCCGTTGTCATTGACGCACGCGAAATAAGCGGCAGCCATGTTCGGGATGTCGGTGAACGACGTCCCCGGCTGGTTGGTGGCGATTGCGCCCAGCGGGATCGGCGTGCCGGTCGCCTTCACTCCCGGCTTGGTGCCGCACTGCGACGTGCTCACCGACGTGCTGGACGCCGAGCCCGACGCTGAGGGACTGCTGGAGCTACTGCTGCTGCATCCGGCCGCAACAAGCGTCCCGACTGCCGCGACCAGGGCCGCGGCTACCCGCGGGCCCGGTACGTGCTTGTGTGTCCTCACCTAATCCCCACCTCCTGGTGGTGCAGGCATGAACCCAACCCCTTTGGGCAAGGCGAGCTGACTCGCGCTCTGTCGTCACCGCGGGGTCTGAGGCGACGGTGCGCGATCCCTGATTCATGACAATGTCTGAGCCGGGAGTGCTTCGATTTGCCTCGGATGTTAGATGTCGGCTGACATGGGCGCAAGGGCGACCAGCCACGATCAGCAAGCCAGCGAAACGATCTTGTGTGCGGGCGCACAATCGGCACCTGGCAGCTTGTGAGGCCTCACAAACCCGAGCCGTTACCTGGGCCGTGAGCATTGCCTGCGCCACCGGTGTGTGCCAACGTCACCTGTGTGGACCCCGATGTTCGCGAGGGCGACCTGCTGTGGTCACCCGGCCCCGGCAACCTGGCCCGGGCCAACCTGACCGAGTTCACCGGCTGGCTCGCCCGGGAACGCGGCGTGCACGCCGGCAGCTACGACGAGCTCTGGCACTGGTCGGTCACGGACCTGGCCGGCTTCTGGCAGGCGGTCTGGGACTACTTCGACGTGATGGCGTCGGCGCCACCGGCCCGCGTGCTGGGCAGCCGGGCGATGCCCGGCGCGCAGTGGTTCCCCGGCGCCCGGCTCAACTACGCCGAGCACGTGCTGCGCGGTGAGCGCCCCGGCACCGACGCGCTGCTGTACCGCGGCGAGAGCACACCCCTGGCGGGGCTGCCGTGGGAAGACTTCGCCGGCCAGGTGCGCGTCCTGGCCACGCGGCTGCGGGCGATGGGTGTCGTGCCCGGTGACCGGGTCGTCTCGGTCATGCCGAACATCCCGCAGACGGTCATCGCGATGCTGGCCGCCACCAGCATCGGCGCGATCTGGGCTAGCTGCTCCCCCGACTTCGGCTGGCGCGGGGTGATCGACCGGTTCTCACAGCTGGCCCCGAAGGTGCTGTTCTGCGTCGACGGCTACCGCTACGGCGGGAAGGACTTCGACCGCACGGCGGAGATGACCCAGATCGCCGCCGCCCTGCACAGCCTGGATCACGTCGTCACCCTGCCCCACCTGCATCCCGACGCGCCCGGCCCGTTCATCCCGGGGGCGCTCAGCTGGGAGGCGGTGCTCGACCATCCGCCCGTCCCGGCAGGCGAGTTCGCGTGCGAACAGGTTCCCTTCGAGCATCCGTTGTGGATCCTGTTCTCTTCCGGGACCACCGGCCTGCCCAAGCCGATCATGCACAGCCACGGCGGCATCCTGCTCGAACAGCTCAAGCTGCAGTGCTTCCACATGGACCTGCGGGCCGGCGACCGGATGTTCTTCTTCACCACCACCGGCTGGATGATGTGGAACTTCCTGGTCAGCTCGCTGCTGCTGGGGATCTGCCCGGTGCTGTATGACGGCAACCCGGCCGCGCCCGAGCCTGACGTGCTCTGGCAGGTGGCGCAGGACGCGGGCGTCAGCTTCTTCGGCGCCAGCCCTTCCTACGTGGACCTCATGATCCGCATGGGCATCGTGCCGGGCGAGAAGTTCAGCCTGCCCGGCCTGCGGGCGATCATGCTGGCTGGCTCGCCGGTGTCCGCCGCCTGCGGCGCCTGGTTCTACCGCAACGTCAAGCAGGACCTGTGGCTGGCCACCGGCAGCGGCGGCACGGACGTGTGCTCGGGGTTCGTCGGCGGGGTGCCGATCCTGCCCGTCTACGCGGGCGAGATCCAGGCCCGCAACCTCGGTGTCGCGGCGCACGCGTTCAACGAGCGCGGTGAGCGGATCGTGAACGAGGTCGGCGAGATGGTCATCACCGAGCCGATGCCGTCGATGCCGGTCGGGTTCTGGGGGGACGCGGACGGCTCCCGGTACCGCGAGTCGTATTTCGCCGACTTCCCCGGGATCTGGCGGCAGGGCGACTTCTTCAAGGTCAACGAGCGCGGCGGCTGCTTCGTGCTCGGCCGCAGCGACGCCACGCTGAACCGGCACGGGGTGCGGATCGGCACCGCCGAGATCTACGCCGTGCTGGCCGGGATCGACGAGGTGGAGGACGCGCTCATCGTCAACCTCGACCTGCCCGGCGGCGGGTTCTTCATGCCGCTGTTCGTCACCCTGGCACCGGGCCTGGAACTCGACGACGAGATCCGGGCCAAGATCCGCGGCCGGCTGCGCGCCGAGTACACTCCGCGCCACGTCCCCGACCGGATCATCCGGGTGCACGCCATCCCGGCGACCCTCACCGGCAAGAAGATGGAGGTGCCGGTGCGCAAGCTGCTGCTCGGCGTGCCGCCGGAGGAGGCGGCCAACGTGAACGCGATGGCCAACCCCGGCTCGCTGGACGAGTTCGCCGCCTACGCCCGCTCGCAGCAGGACTTCTCGCTCGGCAGCACCGCCCCGGGCTGAGCCGGCTGCCGCGATGAGCCGCCCCGCCGCGATGAGCCGCCCCGCCGCGCATCTGGCCAACCTGGACCTCAACCTGCTGGTGGCCCTGCGGGAACTGCTGCGCGAGCGGAACGTCACCCGGGCCGCGGAGCGGCTGGGCATCACCCAGCCGGCGGCGAGCGCGGCGCTGTCGCGGCTGCGCCGGCATTTCGGCGATGAGCTGCTCGCCCGCGACCGGGGCGGGTACGTGCTGACCGCCCTGGCCACCCAGCTGGCCGACCAGGTGGAACCGGTGTGCGCGGCGGCCGAGCGCCTCTTCGCGGCCAGCACCCACTTCGACCCGGCGACCTCCGAGCGCGAGTTCACGCTGGTCATGGCCGACTACACGATCGGGGTGATGGGCGAGCGGCTGTCACAGCTCATCCACGAGGCGGCGCCCCGCGCGCGGCTGCACGTCAAGCTGGTCCGGGAGTCGCTGACCGCCGAGTACGCAGGGGCGATGCGGTTCATCGACGGGATGGTCGCCCCGCCCACGCACGGTTTCGTGCTGCCGGGCACCCGGTCCGCGGAACTGTTCCGGGACCGCTGGGTGTGCCTGGTCTCGGCGCACAACCCGGTGCTGGACGCCGGCACCCTGCGGCTGACCGACCTGGCCCGGCTGCCCTGGGTGGCGCCGTACTACCGGGACCAGCCCAACCCGTCCGCGGCCCCGATCATGCGCCAGCTCACGCTGCTGGACATCCAGCCCCGGGTCGCGGTGCGGGTGGAGAGCTACCTGGCCGTGCCGCATTTCGTGGCCGGCACCAACCGGATCGCGCTCATGCAGGAGCGGCTCGCCACCCAGGTGGCCGAGCGGATGGACCTGCGGGTGGTGGAGTGCCCCGGTGAGCCAGAGCCGATCGTCGAGGCGCTGTGGTGGCACCGGCAGTACGAGGAGGACACCGCGCACGCCTGGCTGCGCAGGCTCATCGTGGAGGCCGCCCGCCGCCTGTGACCGGTCTCCGCCTTATATCAATCGCATTTATGGCGACTAGATGAATTGTTTGTTTGCGCACCGAGCCTGGCAATTCTAGCGTACCGGGCATGAAGCCGGCGTTACCTGCGCCTTTCATCGGAGTTACGTGAGCTTTTCCGCTGCTGCCTGGTGACGGGAGCGTTTATGCCGCATGCCCTGACGGAGCTGAAGCTCCACGAGGTGACCAGGCCGGCGGCCGAGCGCGTGCACCAGGTCCGGGCCGACGTATGCGTGGTCGGGGCGGGAATCGCAGGCCTGTCAGCGGCCATCGAGTCGGCGCGGCTGGGCCGCGATGTGGTGCTGGTGGACTCGCTCCCGGTGATCGGCGGCCAGATGGTCCATTCGCTGATCGGCCTGTTTTGCGGCGTGTTCGGGAACGCCCCGGGCTACACGCAGCTGACGCACGGCGTTTTCGATGACATCTTCCGCGAGCTCGGCCCGTCCGGGGACCTGCATTTCCAGCGCGGCCACACCACGACGGTCTACTACAACGAGGTCGCGCTCGGGCGGTGGCTGGAGAAGGAGGTACTCGGCTGGGGGGTGCGGACGATCCTGAGCACCGTCCTGCAGCGGGTGCAGATGCGGGACGGCCGGATCGAGTCGGTCCTGCTGGCATCGCGGTACGGCACCGTCTCGGTCGCCGCCTCCGGTTTCGTCGACGCCAGCGGCGACGCGGCCCTGGCCTGGGCAGCGGGCCTGCCGTGCTGGGTTCCCGAGCGGCCCATCTACGGCTCGCAGCAGGTCATCGTTGAGAACGTCGACGAGGGCCACAAGCCTGACCCGGGCGAGATGGACCTGGTCATCGCCGCCAAGGCGGAGGAGTACGGGCTGCTGCGGCGCGGCGGGCTGGCGTTCTACTTCCCGGGCCGGGGCACCGCGGTGCTGAACGTGACCCACATCGAGGCGCCGCTGGATCCGGTCGGCGCGTCCCAGGCTCAGCTGGCCGGGAAGGCCCAGGCTGACGGGGCGATCGCGCTGCTGCGCGCGGAGTTCCCCAAGGCGTTCGGCGGAGCCCGGGTCCGCGCCTACGGCTATCCGGGACGGCGGCAGACCCGCTGGATCAAGGGCCGCCACCAGCTCACCGTGGATGAGGTGCGGTCCGGAACCCGGTTCGACGACGCGGTCGCGCGTACCGCCTGGCCGATCGAGCTGCACGACCGGCCGGACGGCTACGTGTGGGAGATGTTCGAGGCCGACCACGTGCACTATGTCCCGCTGCGCGCCATGACCCCGCCCGGCGCGCACAACCTCGTGGCCGCGGGCCGGTGCGTGGACGGCGACGCCGCCGCGCTGTCCAGCGTGCGGGTGATGGGCCCCTGCGCGGCCATGGGCGCCGGTGCCGCGCACGCGCTGGACCTGGCGGGCGGCGGCAGCACTCACGACATCGACACCGGCCTGCTGCGCGAGCGGCTGGCCGCGAACGTCGGCTGAGGCCGGGAGGAGGGCAGGCATGCGGCTGACCGACCAGGAGAAGGCGATGCGCGACGGCGCCGAGGGCGCCGCCGTGGTGGCCGCGATGGACCTGCTCATCCGCTACGGCGAGGCACTCGGCAGCGAGCAGCTGTGCGACGTGCGCAACGTCGCCACCTCGATGACCCAGCCGTCCCCGACCAAGGCCCGGCTGGTCCGCGAGGGCGGGTGGGACAAGGCCTTCGCCGTGATCAGCCTCGACAGCGACGAGGACATCCAGGTCCCGCCGATGCGGGTGGCGACCTGCCAGCTCCAGCACGGCTTCGGCGCCGACGCCGAGGGCGTCGTCCCCTACCCCGCGCAGATGATCGAACTGCAGGGCGACGCGGAGGCGTTCTACGGCCGGCACGGGGTGAACATCCTGGCGACCTGCACTCCCTACCAGGTCGGCAACATCCCGGTCCGCGGGGAGCACATCGCCTGGATGGAGTCGTCGGCTGTCATCTACGCCAACTCGGTGCTGGGCGCCCGGACCAACTGCGAGGGCACGGCCTCGACCGGCGCCGCCGCCCTCACCGGCAAGGTCCCGTGCTGGGGGAACCACCTGGACGAGGGCCGTTTCGGCACGCACCTGATCGACGTCGCCGTGCGGGTGGACAGCTTCATCGAGTGGGGGATGCTCGGCTACTTCACCGGCAGCCTGGCCGGCGAGGACCGGCCGGTCGTCACCGGCGACCTGGCCCAGCCCGACCTGGCCGAGCTGAAGCATTTCGGCGCCGCGGCGGCCACCTCGGGCGGGGTCGAGCTGTACCACATCCCGGGGATCACCCCGGAGGCGCCGACGGTGGCGGCGGCGTTCGGCCCGGTGCCGGTGCCGCAAGCCGCCCTCTACGGCCCGCGTGAGCGCCGCGCCGTCTACGAGGACCTGAGCTCCCAGGGCACCAGCACCGACGTGGACTTCGTGCTGCTGGGCTGCCCGCACGCGTCGGTGGACCAGATCCGCCGGACGGCCACGGCGCTGGACGGCCGCCGCCTGTCCCCCGGCACGCAGCTGTGGCTGATGGTGCCGCGGGCGCTCAAGGACGTCGCGGACCGCAGCGGCTACACCGCCGCGATCGAGCGGGCCGGGGGGAAGGTGCTCGCCGACTCCTGCCCCGCGATGTCGCGGGCCGCGCCGGCCGGCACCCGGGTGTTCGCCACCGACTCGGCCAAGCAGGCCCACTACCTGCCGGCCATCCTCGGCATCGAGGCCTGGTTCGGCACGCTGGAAGAGTGCGTGGACGCCGCCGTGACCGGCCGGTGGCGGGGTGAGCTGCCGTGATCACCTTGCGCGGGCGGACGGTGGTGCCCGGTGTCGCCGCCGGGGAGGCCCTGGTCTCCCACGAGCCGATCTCGGGCTGGGGCGGCATCGACCCGGCGACCGGGATCATCATCGAGCCCCGGCACGAGCTGGCCGGGCAGTGCTTCACCGGGAAGATCCTGGTGTTCCCCGGCGCCAAGGGGTCGTCGGGATGGTCGGGCTTCTTCCAGAGCACCCGGCTGCTGGGAACCGCCCCACTGGGGATGATCTTCGTCCGGATGAGTACCAAGGCCGCGCTGGGCGCGGTCGTCACCCGGGTCCCCACGGTCACCGGCCTGGACCGCGACCCCTGCGAGGTGATCAGCACCGGGGACTGGGTCCGGATCGACGCCGGCGCCGGCCTGGTGGAGGTGACCCCTGCCGCGACCCGCTGACCCCCCCGCTCCCCCGCCCCCCTGCCCTCATCCGAACGGAGCCGACCCGTTGCCCACCACAACGCCGAACCTGCGCAGCAATTTCGAGCCGGGCACGTCACGCTGGGCCACCCGGCGCGCCCAGTGGCGCGCACTCGGCCTCACCGACGAGGACATGGGCAAGCCCAAGATCGCGATCGTCAACTCGTCCTCGCAGCTGGCGATCTGCTTCAGCCACCTGGACGAGATAGCCAGGCGGGCCAAGCGGGCCATCGAGCGGGCCGGGGGCGTGGCGTTCGAGGTCCGCACGGCCGCCCCGAGCGACTTCATCACCAGCGCCGGGCACCGCGGCGGGTACATCCTGTCCGCCCGCGACCTGATCACCAACGACATCGAGGTGGCCGTGGAGGGCGCGCTGCTGGACGGCATGCTCTGCCTGGCCTCGTGCGACAAGACCGCGCCGGCGCAGCTGATGGCCGCCGGGCGGCTGAACATCCCCACCATCATCGTGCCCTGCGGCTACCAGCCCAGCGGGTCCTACCGGGGCAGCCACTGCGACATCGAGGACGTGTTCCTGGCCGCCGGGCACCTGGCCAACGGGCAGGTCACGCTGGCGGAACTGACCGAGATGAGCGAGAACGCCGTGCTCGGGCCGGGCGTGTGCGCGGGCATGGGCACCGCCAACACGATGCACATCGCCTGCGAGGCGCTGGGCATGGCGCTGCCGGGCACGGCCCCCGTGCGGGCGAACAGCCAGCCGATGTGGGACGCGACCGAACGGGCCTGCGAGCGGATCGTGCAGATGGTCGCCGAGGACCTGCGGCCGCGGGACATCCTCACCCCGGAGGCCTTCGCGAACGCGGTGACGGCCATCTTGTCGGTGAGCGGCTCGATCAACTCGGTCAAGCACCTGCAGGCGGTCGCCGCGGAGGCCGGCTGCCCGGTGGACGTCTACCGGCTGTTCGAGGACCTGGCCGACGGCGTCCCGCTGGTGTCCGCGATCCGGCCCAACGGCGAGGCGCCGATCGAGGACTTCGAGGACGCCGGCGGTGCCCGCGCGGTGATGAAACAGCTGCAGGACCTGCTGCACACCGGCGCCATGACGGTGACCGGCCGGACGGTCGGGGAGAACCTGGACGGCGTCACCGTCGCCGACTCCGACACCATCCGCCCGCTCACCCGCGCCCTCGGCCACCGGCCCACGATCGTGCTGATCCGCGGCAGCCTGGCCCCCGGCGGCGGGATCGTCAAGCTGGCCGTCGCCGACGACCGGACGCTGGCGTTCACGGGCCCGGCCGTGATCTACGACTCCCCCGCCGCGGCACTGGCGGCGGTCCGCGCCGGCGAGATCACCGGCGGCGAGGTGGTCGTGCTGCGCGGGCAGGGCCCGACCGGCAGCCCCGGCATGGGCATGGCGTCCCAGCTGGTGTTCGCGCTCGACGGCGCCGGGCTGACCGGCCGGGTGGCTGTGGTGACCGACGGCCAGCTGTCCGGGCTGGTCAACAAGGGCATCGTGGTCGGCGAGGTGTCCCCGGAGGCGGCCGCCGGCGGCCCGCTGGCCCTGGTGGAGCCCGGCGACACGATCCGGATCGACGTGGCCGGCCGGGTGGTGGACCTGGACGTGCCCGCCGGCGAGAAGGAGCGCCGGCGGGCACGCCTGGCCCCGCCGCCGCCGTCGGGTGAGAAGGGCTGGCTGTCCATCTACGAGCGGCTGGTCCGGCCGCTGCCGGAGGGGGCCGTGCTCACCGAGCCGGGGACGGGTGCGCCGTGACCGCCCCCGCGCCGCTGCCCGCACCACCACCGGCGCCGACCGCACCCCCGGCGCTCAGTGTCCGCGGCATGTCCGTCGCCTACGGCCCGGTGGTGGCCGTGCACGACGCGACCTTCACCATCGCCGAGGGCGAGGCGGTGGCGATCACCGGGCCGAACGGGAACGGCAAGTCCAGCATCCTGATGGGGATCGCCGGGCTGACCGCGCGGCGCGGCGACGTCGAGATCTTCGGCAAGCCCGCGCCGCCCCGGGACGTGATGTGGACCGCCCGCCGGGGCCTGACCCTGGTCCCCGAGCGCCGGCAGCTCTACCCGAAGCTGTCCGCCGCCGACAACATCATCCTGGGCTGCTACAGCTGGACCCGCAGCATCGCCAAGGCGAGGAAGTCCGGCGCTTACGCCTTCGCGCTTGAGCTGTTCCCCGATCTGCAGCCGCATCTGGCCCAGGCGGCCGGGACCCTGTCCGGCGGCCAGCAGCAGATGGTCGCCATTGCCCGGGGCCTGGCCAGCAAGCCACGGATCCTGGCGGTCGACGAGCCCTGCCTGGGGCTCGCCGAAGCCGTCAGCAAGCGCGTCTACCAGGCGCTGTCCCGGGTGCACGCGGAGGGCACGACGCTCATCGTCGTGGAAGAGGCCCCCAAGCGTGCGCTGCAGATCTGTACCCGGCGGGTCGAGGTCCGCAATGGCATCGCCAGCTAAGGGGGCCTGGTGAAATTCGGCAACCTGCTCATCGCCGGGGTGGTGACCGGCTCGATCTACGCGGTCTTCGCGGTGTGCATCGCCGTCTGGTACCGGGTCAGCAACATCCTCAACCTCGCCGTGGGCGACTTCGCGATGGTCGGCGCGCTCGGGGTCGACTACCTGTTCCGGGTCGACAGCTGGCCGCTGCCGGCCGCGATCGCCACCACCCTGGCCATCGTCGGCGCCTTCGCCTACGGCTACGACCAGGTGGTGCTGCGGCTGGCCCAGGACGGGCGGCGCCGCCAGGAAGGCATCGTCATCACCTTCTTCTTCACCTTCGCGCTGTCGTTCTTCATCGACGGGGTCGCGAAGATCCTGTTCGGCACGGACGTGCACGCCGCCCCCGGGCTGTGGAACGGGAACTCGCTGACCTTCGCCACCGGGCTGCACCTCGAGCGGGCCGGCCTCCTCGTCCTCGGCTGTGCGCTGATCAGCGGCCTGATGTTCGCCATCTACATCCGGTACACGCTGTCGGGCAAGGCGATGGAGGCGTGCGGCGAGAACAACCTGGGGGCGCGGATCGTCGGGATCGACACCCGGCAGTACCGGCGCATCATCTTCGTCGGCACCGCGATGCTGGCCGCCGTCTTCGGCATCGTGGAGTCGCCGATCACCGGCTACACCTTCCTGTCCGGGGCGACGATCAGCGTGACCGGCTTCATCGCGGCCGCCTACGGCGGCTTCCAGAAACCCGGCCGGGCCCTGGTGGCCGGGATCGCGATCGGCATTCTCGAGGCGCTGCTCGGCGGATATGTCAGCACGCAGTACGCCGACACGCTGATGTACGGCATCCTCGCCGCCCTCGTCCTGGCCCGGCCGCGCGCCATGGGCTTCGAATCCGCGGTCGGCGGCTGAGGAGGGCCCATGGTGACGTCCAAGGTGACACCGGCGGCCGGGGTCCGGGCCCGCCCTGCCCGGAGCCGCTCCCTGCGCGGCCCGCTCGGCACCAGCGGCCTGGTGGTGGCCGCCGGCCTGATCGTGATGTCCTTCTACGCCGCGCAGTACATCGGCAGCGTCGTCCTGCTGGCCTTCACCTACGCCATCGTGACCGCCGGGATGGCGGTGCAGATCGGGTTCAGCCAGCAGATCGCGTTCAGCCAGTCGGTGTTCATGGGACTGGGCGCCTACGGCGTGGCCGTGCTCAACACCAACCTGAACATGCCGAGCCTGCTGGCCGCGCTGGCCGTCACGGTGGCGAGCGGGCTGGTGGCCCTGGTCCTCGGCTCGGTCGTCACCCGCGCGTCCGGGCTGGCACTCGCCGTCGCGACGATCATGCTCCCGCTCATCGCCGTCGGCTATCTCAGCTCAGCCGGCTACCTGGGCGGCTCGGTCGGCATGCCGCTGACCGGCAGCCTGTGGCCGGCGTCCTCACCGCAGGCGATGGCCGTCGGCAACGGCATGATCACCGTCGCGGTGATCGGCGTGGTGGTCTTCGTGGCCAGCCGGATCCTGTCCTCCGACATCGGCCTGGAGCTGTACGTGCTGGGCGTGGACGAGCGGATGGCCGCCGCCATGGGGGTGTCGACCCCGCGCCGCAAGCTCGAGCTGTTCGTGCTCGGGTCCATGTTCGCCGCGCTCGGCGGGGCGGTGTACGCGGGCACCCAGCTGTTCGTGCCCGCCACCCTGGTGGACCCGACCGCCGAGCTGTCGCTGCTGATGATGCTGTTCATCGGCGGGCGGCGGAGCATCCTCGGCGCCGTGGCCGGGGCGCTGATCATCGAGTACGTGTCCGGTGCGAGCACCTGGGTCAGCGTCAACATCCTGGTCGTCGAGGGCGTGCTCATCACCGTGGTGCTGCTGGTGGACCCGGAGGGCCTGGCCGGCATCGTCAGCTCGCTGGCGGCCCGGCTGCGGCGTGCGCGGCGGGCCGGCGGAGCCGCCGCGGACGGCGGCCCGGCGCCCGCGGGAGCCGGCAGCGCGGGCACGGGCCACACGGGCACAGGCAGCGCGGGCACAGGTGACGCGGTAGCCGGGGTGACGCCCGAGGAGGTCGCGGCGGCGGACCGCCGCACCTCGGCCTTTGGCCGCAGCTGGCAGGCACGGGCCGGCGGCCGGGCGGGCGCGCCCCTGCTGGAGTGCACCGGGGTGACCAAGGACTACGGCGGGCTGCGGGTGCTGGACTCGATCGGGCTGTCGCTTCCCGCCCGCGGCCTGTTCGGGCTGTGCGGCCCGAACGGGGCCGGCAAGACCACGCTGCTCGGCGTAATCGGCGGCAGCGTGCCCCCGGTGGCCGGGCGGGTGCTGCTGGACGGCGCCGACATCACCCGGCTGCCCCCGCAGCAGCGCTTCCACCTGGGTGTGAGCCGAACCTTCCAGGCGGTGCACCTCATCGCCGGCCGCAGCGTGCTGGACAACGTGGCGGTGTCCTGCCTGAGCTCGCACCGTTCCAGCCTGGCAGCCGGCATCGTCCGCAGCCGGCTCGCGCAGGCCCGGGACAAGGCCGCCGAGGCGCTGGACTACCTGGGCATGGGCCGGCTCAGCGGCATGGAGGTGTCCACGCTGACGCTGGAGAACCAGCGGATGGTGGAGTTCGCCCGGGCCATCGCCGCCCGGCCCCGGCTGCTGCTGCTGGACGAGCCCGCCTCCGGGCTGAGCGAGCCGCAGCGCGAGCGCCTCAAGGAGGTGCTGCGCACGGTCGGCGACATGACCTGCGTGCTGCTGGTCGAGCACGACCTGGGCCTGGTCGCGCAGATCACCGAACGGATCTTCGTTCTCGCCAGCGGCCAGCTGGTCTTCGAGGGCAGCCCGGAGGAATTCCGGAACTCAGCGGTGGTGAGTTCCCTCCTCGTCGGGCTGTAGGGACGGCGGCGGCGCCCACCGGGCCGCCATTGAACGAATGGGAGGTCGCCTGTCAGGGATCCGCCAGACGGATGTCCTTCACGGGAAAAGACCAGTGATTGTGAGGTAGGAAAGTTGAGCAGACCGACAAGAAGACGGATTTTCGCGTCCCTTGCCGTGGCCGCTGCCGGCGCGCTCGCGCTGGCGGGCTGCGGCGGCTCGTCCAGCTCGGGCACCTCGGCGAACGGCCCGATCGTCATCTGCGGCGACCTGGCCCTGGCCGGCCCGTACGCCCAGATCGGCGAGACCGACAACTGGGGAGCGACCGCGTTCTTCAAGCATGTCAACGCCACCGGCGGGATCCTGGGCCACAAGGTCCAGTACACCGTGTTCAACAACCAGTCCTCGGCGGCCCAGTCCGAGCTCATCGCCCGTAAGTGCGTGCAGCAACTGCACGCGAAGTTCATCGTCGGCCCGGAGTCCGGCGCCGACACCCTGTCCGCGATGCCGATCGCGATCGCGTACCACACGATCCTGATCAGCCTGTCCTCCGGCTGGCAGACCAATGGCTACCCCGCCAATGAGCTGAGCTCCTGGGGCTTCCCCGGCTTCTACGACGTCTTCTACCAGGACCAGCTGGCCTCGGTGCAGAACCTGATCCTGCCGCGGCATTACACCCGGGTCGCGCTGCTGGAGGACAACTGCGGCTCGGTCTGCCTGGCCAACAAGGGCTCGGTGCAGGCGCTGGCCGCCAAGTACCACTTCCAGCTGGTCGCCACCCAGATCGACCAGGTCGGCGCGACCGACATCACCCCGCAGGTGCTCGCCCTGCTGGCGGCCAAGCCGCAGATCATCCTGTTCGGCCTGGTGCCGGGCACCGACTCGATCACCGCCATCCGCGCCATCCGGGCCCAGAACCCGACCATCCCGATCAGCGAGTGCTCGGCATGTGAGCTGCCCAGCTTCATCGCCGCCGCCGGCGGGGCCAAGGCGATGCAGAACATCTATGTCCTCGGCTCCATGCAGAACTGGCTCACCGCGGCCGAGCAGGGCACCTCCGCGCAGGCCCAGGCGACCGCCACCGGGCTGAAGGCGTACTTCGCCGGCATGCGGGCGGCCGGGCTGTCCAGCGAGAACCAGATCGACAACAGCCAGGAAGGCTGGGACGCCGGGCTGGAGATCCAGTGGGCGATCAAGAGCGCGGGCACTCTCGACGAGACCGCGGTCATGCACAAGCTCCAGCACCTGAATATCAACACGCTGGGCATCGTGTGGGCGCGCACCCCTGCCAACTACGAGAACATCCCGCAGGTGCTCGCCGCCATGGAAATCATCCAGCCGGACGGCACGCCAGCCCTCTACAAGGGCTGACCGGCCGCGGGCAGGCCGGGCGGGCGGGCCCCACACGGGCCGCCCGCCCGGCCACCGGGCAAACCCCAATCTGCGAGGGCTGAACTGATGGACAGAACCGATGCGGGTGACGTGCTCTCCGATCTGTTCGACGTGCGGGACCTGGTCGTGCTGGTCACCGGGGGCGCCTCCGGCCTTGGCCTGGCCATCGCGCGGGTGCTCACCGAATGCGGCGCCGTGGTGGTGGCGGCCGACCGCGACGCCGGGCGGCTGGCAACGGCCTGCGCTGAGCTGTCGGCACTGGGCCGTGCCGAGCAGGCCGTCACCGATGTCAGCGACCCGGGGGCGGTCACCGCGCTGGTGGACGGCATCGTGGCCGCCCACGGTCGGATCGACGTGGTGTTCGCTAACGCCGGCATCGCGAAAGGCAGCGGGCCCGGCGACCCGGCCGGCCAGCTCGACACCTTCGACCTCGCCGACTGGCACGAACTGGTGGACGTCAACCTGCACGGCGTCGTGCACACGCTGCGGGCCGCCGCGGCGCCCATGAAGAAGCAGCGCAGCGGGAGCATCGTCGTCACCGCCTCGACCGCGGGGCTGCGCCAGGACCCGTTCGTGTCCTACTCCTACGTGGTCGCCAAGGCCGGGGTGCTGAACCTCATGCGCCAGGCGGCCCTGGACCTGGCCCGCTGGCAGGTCCGCGTCAACGCGATCGCACCGGGGCCGATCCGCACGAACATCGGCGGCGACGGCCCGATCCCGCCCGCCGTGCAGGCGCAGTGGGACGCCACGGTGCCGCTGGGCCGGATGGGGGACGCCCACGAGGTCCGCGGCCTGGCGATGCTGCTGGCATCGGGCGCGTCGAGCTTCATGACCGGCGGGGTGTACCCGGTCGACGGCGGCCAGCTCCTGCAGTCGCTGCCACTGCCGGGCGTCCCGCAATGACCGGGACCCTGGAGCGCGGGCGCCCGGTCAGCGCGGCCCAGCTGTCGTGGCGGGCGGACTGGATCCGGCTGGAGACCGTGCGCCTGATCGAGCGGGCGGGCCTGGGCCACTACACCAGCACGTTCTCCTGCGCCGAGATCCTCGCCACGCTCTACTACCACACCCTGCGGCTGCGTCCCGGCGAGCCGGGCTGGCCGGACCGGGACCGCTTCCTGCTCGGCAAGGGCCATGTCGCCACCGGGCTCTGGCCGGTGCTTGCCGACCTCGGCTACTACCCGCGCGGCTGGCTGGACTCCTACGGCCGGATCGGCTCACCGCTGAACGACCACCCCAACATGCGGCTGGCACCCGGCATCGACTTCAGCTCCGGCGCACTGGGCCACAACCTGTCGGTGGCAGCCGGCATGGCGCTGGCTGGCCGCCTGGACGGGCGCGACTACCGCACCTTCGTGCTCACCGGTGACGGCGAGCTCCAGGAGGGGCAGGTCTGGGAGGCGGCGATGGCGGCGAGCCACTACCAGCTCGGCAGCCTGGTCGCGGTGGTGGACGCGAACGGCTTCTCCGGCGCGGGCCCGACCTCGCAGGCCATGAACATCGAGCCGCTGGCCGGCCGGTTCCGCGCGTTCGGCTGGCTGGTGCACGAGGTCGACGGCCATGACGTCACCGCGCTGACCGCCACCTTCGACGGCCTGCCGGGCACCGCGGACGGCCAGCCGGTCTGCGTCATCGCGCGCACCCGCAAGGGCCACGGCGCGGCCCGGCTGGAGCAGGCGCCGCAGGCCTGGCACCTTGGCCTGCTGCCGGCCGAGATCCAGGCCGAGGTGGTCGCCGAGATCTCCGGGAGGATGGGATGAGCCAGGACACCGGGACGCACGGCAGCAGCACCTCCAGTGGCACCGCGGGTGGCAGCGCCGGCAGCACCGCCCCGCCGATGGTCGACGTCTTCTCCGACGCCGAGCCCGACACCGCGCTGGCCAGCAACCCGGCCGGCCACGCCATCGCCGCGATGGCCGACGGCGAGCCCCGGATCCTCACCCTCACGGCCGACCTCGGGGCGGTGCTCGCCGAGTTCCGTGAGCGTCACCCCGGCCGCTACATCGAGCTTGGCATCGCCGAGACGAACTCGGTCTCGCTGGCCGCCGGGCTGGCCGCCTGTGACTACCTGCCGTACATCTTCTCGATGGCCCCGTTCGGGGTGATCAAGTGCGCCGAGCAGCTGCGCACCGACGTCGCCTACAACCACCTGCCGGTCCGCCTGGTGGGCCGGCTCGCGGGCCTGGCGATGGGGTTCTTCGGCACCAGCCACCATGCCGTGGAGGACATCGCCATCGCCCGCACGCTCACCAACATGACGGTGGTGGCACCGGCGGACAGCCAGGCCGTGCTGGCCCTCATGCGCTCCACCGCCGGCCTGGACGGGCCGCTGTACCTGCGGGTCAGCGAGGGTGCCCTGCCGGTCTACGCCGCACCGCCGCGGCTGCGCCACGGCCGCTGGCTGCGGCTGCGCAGCGGCGCCGACGTGACCCTGGCCGGCCACGGGATGGGCGTCGGGCTGGCGGTCCGGGCCGCGGCGCGGCTGGCCGGCCAGGGCATCGAGGCCGACGTCTACGACGCGGCCTACCTCAAACCCTTTGACGAAACGGAGGCCGTCGCGACCGCCCGCCGCACCCGCCGGGTGGTGACGATCGAGGACCACAACCAGATCGGCGGGCTGGCCAGCATCGTCGCCGAGACGGTGGCGAGGCACCGGCTCAGCGTGGGCCTGCGCGCCGTCGCCCTGCCCGACGCCGATCTGGAGGTCGGCCTGCCCGCGGACCTGTATGAGCACTACGGCCTCACGGTGGACGGCGTGGTCGGCGCGGCACACGAGCTGGTCGATGCCTGAGCGGTCAGGCGCCTGCTCCCGCGGACGGCCGGGCACGGCGGGCGGTGGCCGGTGAAGGCCGTGGTCTGCGTGCCCGGCGGCTGTGAGCTGGCCGATGTGCCGGACCCCCGGCCCGCCGCCGGGCAGGTCGTCGTCGAGGTGGAGGCATGCGGGCTGTGCGGCTCGGACGTGCACGCGATCGCCAGCGGGCGGGCCAGGGACGGGCAGATCCTCGGGCACGAGTTCGCCGGCCGCATCACCGGCCTCGGTGCCGGGGTGACGGGCTGGCGGGCCGGGCAGGCAGTGGCCGTGAACCCGCTCGGGTCCTGCGGGCGGTGCCGGCCGTGCCGCCGCGGCCTGCCCTTCCGGTGTAGCGAGGTGCCGAACATCGGCGTCAGCGCCCCCGGTGCCTACGCCGAGTACGTCGCCGTGCCGCAGGGCCAGCTGGTGGCGCTGCCGGACGAGCTGCCGGTGGAGATGGGCGCCCACGCCGAGCCGCTGGCGGTGGCGCTGGCCGCGGTGGACCTGGCCGGGGTGGGGCCTGGTGACGCCGTCCTGGTCTACGGCGCTGGCCCGATCGGCCTGTCCGCGATCATGGGCCTGCGGCTGGCCGGCGTGGGGCTCGTCGTCGCGGCCGGGCGGTCACCGGGCCGCCGGGCGGCGGCCGGGGCGGCCGGCGCCGATGTGGTCATCGACACCCGCGAGATCAGCATCGCCGACCACGCCCGGCGCAGCGGCCGGCGGTTCGCCGCCGTCCTGGAGTGCTCAGGCGCCGCCGGGGCGGTCACCGAGGCGCTGGCCGTGCTGGAACCAGGCGGCACCTGCGTCGAGGTCGCCCTCACCCCCGAGGCGGCCGCCGTCCCGCTGCTGGATCTGGTCGGCGGCGGCCTGCGGCTGGCCGGTGCCTGCGCCTTCCCCGCCAGCGCCTACCGGGCAGCCGTCGATCACATCGCCAGCGGGCGGGTCCCGGTCGGCCAGCTCGTCAGCGAGCGGGTCAGCCTGGCCGCCACCCCGGACGCGCTGGCCCGGCTGCGCACTCCCGGGGAGCTCGTCCGCGTCCTCACCCGCCCAGGGCAGCGGGACGCCGCCCAGCCCACCGTGCACACCGCCTCCTGAAGGAGCCGCAGATGGACCAGCTCGCGGGCAGGGTCGCCGTCATCACCGGCGCCGGCAGCGGCATGGGCAAAGCATTCGCCGCCCGCTTCGCCGCCGAGGGCATGAAGATCGTCGCCGCCGACATCGAGCAGGACGCGCTGACGACGGCTGTCCGCGAGCTGACGGCGGCCGGCCACGAGGTGACCGGGGTCCTCACCGACGTCGCGGACGCGGGCGCCGTCCGCGCGCTGGCGGATGAGGCGGTGGCCCGGTTCGGCGCGGTGCACCTCCTGTGCAACAACGCGGGCGTGGAGGGCTACCTGGACGGGGCGATCTGGGAGGCCACCAGCAACGACTGGGCCTGGACGGTGGACGTCAACTTCTGGAGCGTGGTCCACGGCATCCGCGCGTTCGTGCCGCTCATGCTCGCCCACGGCGAGCCTGCCCACATCGTCAACACCGCCTCGATGACCGCGGTGACCAGCGCCGGCAACATGTACGGCATCACCAAGCACGCCGTGCTGGCGCTGTCCGAGGTGCTGCACGCCGACCTGCGGGCACGCGGCGCCCCGATCGGGGTGACCGCGCTGTGCCCGGGCATCGTCGCCACCAACCTGTTCCGGGGCAGCCGCAACCGGCCGTCCCGGCTGCGCGACGGCGGTGCCCCCGGCTCCCGCGAGGGCACGGA
>DATKRG010000220.1:0-1415 GCA_035532275.1 Streptosporangiaceae bacterium
GGTGGCTATGACGCTGTGGTGGTCGGCAGCGCGGCGTACGAGGGGCACTGGCTGAAGGAGGCCAGGCAGTTCGTTCAGCGTCACCGTGACGAACTGGCCGCCCGGCCGGTGTGGCTGTTCAGCAGCGGGCCGCTGGGCACCAAGACCACCGACGGGCAAGGCCGCGACCTGCGCGAGGTTGCCCAACCTAAGGAGATCCCTGAGCTTAAAGAGGCCATCGCGGCCCGTGACCACCGCGTCTTCTTCGGGGCTCTGAAACCTGATCGGCTCAGTTTCGCTGAGCGGGCGCTGCGCAAGCTGCCGGCCGCCCGCGCGATGCTGCCCGAAGGCGACTTCCGCGACTGGACCGAGATCGAGGCCTGGGCCAACGGCATCGCTCACGACCCAGCCCTCAGCGGCCAGCCAACGGGCCCGGCCGGCGAAACGCAGGCGCATGAGTCACCCGGAGACGGTCAGGACCCCAGCGCAGCACCCTGAAGCTCGGCCGGGAGTGGACATCGTCCCGGCGCACCAACGCGCTCCGCAGGTGCCATCGCTCGACGGGGACCCGCCGGCGAGGGCGCGTGAGGGCTAACGCCTTCATGCTGGGGACCAACGGCCCGCCCATCGGCCCGGGCGGCGGACGGACGGTGGTAGAGGGTGCGCGTGATGGATGTAGCCGTTGTGTATGAGAGCGAGTTCGGCAACACCCGCGTTATCGCGGAGGCGGTTGCCGACGGAGTGCGGGAAGCGGCGCTGGACACCCGGGTGGCAGTCCTGCGGGTGGGTGAGGCAACGCCGGACAAGATCGGTGAGGCGGCGCTGGCCGTCGTGGGGGGACCGACTCACATGCTGGGCATGAGCAAGGCTTCCTCCCGGCAGAAGGCGCTGGAGGTCGTCGAGAAGGCCTCCGCCGAAGGCAGGGATGACGTCAAAGGCGAGCCGGGGATCGAAGGACCCGGGGTCCGGGAGTGGCTGGATGCCCTGCCGGGACAGCCGCGCGGGCATAAGGCGGCGGCGTTCGACGCCCGCCTGCCGTTCCCGCTGTCCGGCGGGGCGTCCCGGTCCATCGCCAGGGGGCTTCGCCGGCACGGCTACGACGTCGTGGCCAAGCCGGCGGGTTTCGTCGTTGAGGGTGTGGAAGGGCCGCTGCGCGGGGGCGAGAGCGACCGGGCCAAGGCGTGGGGCGCTGGCCTTGCGCGGCACCTGGCCGCCGAGTCGGCGCGCTGACCGGCTCCGTCTGAGAGGTAGAGGCCGGTGGCGGCAGCGGGTGCCCGGACGGAGGAAGTCGCCGAGGGCGTGTACTGCGTCCGAACCGGGCGGGGGCTCACTGAGGCGAACGTGTACCTTGTGCGGTCCGGGCCGTCCTGGGTGCTGATTGACGCGGCGTGGCCGCATCGCGGGCAGCTCATCAAGTCGGCTGCGGAGTCGCTGTT
>DATKRG010000221.1:0-7248 GCA_035532275.1 Streptosporangiaceae bacterium
TGGTCCATCTCGGACTGGCCGATGATCGACCGCAGCGAGGTCTGGGCCTGCTGGGAGACGGCGAACATGTAGTTCTGCACGTTCACGACCGCCTTGATCGGGTCCACCACCCGGAAATACACCACGGCGTCCACCCGGACGCTGACGTTGTCCCTGGTGATGCCCTCCTGGGCGGGCACGGCCATGGCGATGATCTGCATGTTGACCTTCTGCATGCGGTCGCCGATGGGCCGGATGATGGTGAGCCCCGGCCCGCGGGTACCCGGCAGCACCTTGCCGAACCGGAAGATCAGCCCCTGCTCGTACTGCTGCACGACCCGCAGCGAACGGGCCGCCACTGCCAGCCCACCGACCACGAGCACTATCAGGACCACCAGGAGGACTGCTGCGACCTCCATCGGGAACACCCCTTTTCTGCCGACATGCCCGGTCGTTTCTCTCCCCAGCCTAGTAACAATCCACGTGCGCGCCAGTGGCTCGGTTCAGGGGCGGGCCCGGGGCGGAGATAGCCTCCTAAGCGTGAGCGCTCGGGACACCGACTGGGAGGGCGTGCGGCTGCACGTCATCACCGGCAAGGGGGGAACCGGCAAGACCACGGTGGCCGCCGCGCTCGCGCTCGCGCTGGCGTCGGCGGGCGGCAAGGTGCTGCTCATGGAGGTGGAGGGGCGGCAGGGCATCGCCCAGCTGTTCGACTGCCCGCCGCTGCCGTATGAGGAGCGCAGGGTGGCGGTGGCGCCCGGGGCCCGTGGCCGGGCGGGCGGCGAGGTGTACGCGCTGGCCGCCGACCCGGAGTCGGCCCTGATCGAGTACCTGGAGATGTTCTACAACCTGCGGCACGCGGGGCGGGCGCTCACCCGGCTCGGGGTGGTGGACTTCGCGACCACCATCGCGCCGGGGCTGCGGGACGTGCTGCTGACAGGGAAGGCGGCCGAGGCCACCCGGCGGCGGGTGAACGGGCGGCCGATGTACGACGCGGTGGTCATGGACGCGCCGCCGACCGGCCGGATCAGCCGCTTCCTCAACGTCGCCACCGAGGTGTCCGGGCTGGCCAGGATGGGCCCCATCCGGGGCCATGCCGACACCGTGCAGAGCGTCATCCGGTCCCCGCAGACCGCGGTCCATTTCGTCACGGTGCTGGAGGAGATGCCGGTGCAGGAGACCCTGGACGGCATCGCCGAGCTGCGCGGCCTGGCCGAGGGCGGGCTGCAGGTGGGCGGCATCATGATCAACATGGTGCGGCCGGTGGCGCTCACCGACGACCAGCTGGCCGCCGCCGCGGCCGGGACCCTGGACGTGCACGAGATCGCGCTGGGGCTCAAGGCCGCCGGGATCGAGGACAGCTTCGGCCGGGCCGGCAACCTGGACCTGGCCGGGAGCCTGTCCGCCGAACTCACCGAGCACGCCATCGAGGCGCTGGCGCAGCGTGAGCAGGCCGGCAGGCTGGCCGAAGCGGGCCAGCCGAGCTACCAGCTGCCGCTGGTCACCGACGGGATGGACCTGGCCGGGCTGTACCGGCTCGCCACCGCCCTGGTGGAGCAGGGGGCCGCCTGATGCAGGCCGAACCCGCCCCGGCCGAGGGCCCGCTGGGAGAGCTGGGAGAGCTGGGGGAGCTGGAGGTGCGCCCGCCGCTGCTGGAGGTGGACCGGCTGCTCGACGACCCGCGCACCCGGATCATCGTGTGCTGCGGCTCCGGCGGCGTCGGCAAGACCACGATGGCGGCCGCGCTGGGGCTGCGGGCAGCCGAGCGGGGGCGGCACGTGGTGGTGCTGACCGTCGACCCGGCACGCCGGCTGGCCCAGTCGATGGGCCTGTCGTCGCTGGACAACACCCCCCGGCCGGTGCCGCTGCCGGACGCGGCCGAGCAGGCCGGGGGCAGCCTGCACGCGATGATGCTCGACATGAAGCGCACCTTCGACGAGATCGTCGAGGCGCACTCCGACCCCGACCGGGCGGCGCAGATCCTGGCCAACCCCTTCTACCAGTCGCTGTCGTCGAGCTTCGCCGGCACCCAGGAGTACATGGCGATGGAGAAGCTCGGCCAGCTGCGGCGGGCGGACGAGTGGGACCTGATCGTGGTGGACACCCCGCCCAGCCGGTCGGCGCTGGACTTCCTGGATGCCCCGCAGCGGCTCAGCAGGTTCCTGGACGGGCGGCTGATCCGGCTGCTCACAGCGCCCACCCGGGCCGGGGGGCGGGCCTACCTCAAGGTCGTGAACGCTGGGATCGGGATGTTCACCAGCGTGGTCACCAAGGTGATCGGCGCGCAGGTGCTGCGGGACGTGCAGACGTTCGTGGCCGCCTTCGAGACGATGTTCGGCGGGTTCCGGGAGCGGGCCGAGGACACCTACAAGCTGCTCCAGACCCCGGGCACGGCCTTCCTGGTGATCGCCACCCCCGAACCGGACGCGTTGCGGGAGGCGTCCTATTTCGTGGAGCGGCTGTCGCAGGACCGGATGCCGCTGGCGGGCCTGATACTCAACCGCGTGCACCGGTCACCGGCGGCGCACCTGTCCGCCGCCCGCAGCCTGGCCGCCGCGGAGGCGCTGCAGTCCAGCGCGTCAACCCCCACGATGCGCAACGATAGTGGCGGGGACACCGCAGCGGGAACGCTGCACCCGCTGGCGGTGACGGCTTTGCGGCTGCATGCGGAGCGGATGCAGCTAGCCGCTAACGAGCGGCGGCTGGCACAGCGCTTCACGACAGCTCATCCGGGAGTGCCCGCCGTCCGCATCCCGGCCCAGCCGGAGGATGTGCACGACCTGACGGGGCTGCGCACGATCGGCGAGAGTTTCGCGGGCCGGTAGCCCGCGGTCGGGGCGGGTCAGCCCGGGAAGGCTGGGGTCCGCTGGCGGGCCTGGGTCAGCTGGAAGGCTCGGGTCAGCTGGCGACGAGCTCGTCGGCCTGGCGCTCGTACTGGTTGCGGGCCTGCTCCAGCAGTTCACGCCAGGAGGTGACATCGGGGCGGCGGCGCAGCAGGGCGCGGCGCTCGCGCTCGGTCATGCCGCCCCAGACGCCGAACTCGATCCGGTTGTCGAGGGCGTCAGCCAGGCACTCGGTCCGCACGGCGCAGCCACGGCAGATCAGCTTGGCCCGGTTCTGCGCCGCCCCCTGGACGAAGAGCTCGTCTGGGTCAGACTCCTTGCACGCGGCACGGCTGGTCCAGTCAGCGATCCACATGTGGTCCAACTCCTCCTGATCGTCACGGCCGCAGGGGCCGTCACGCCGGATGGCGTTTGCTCGCGGTCCAGGGCGGCAGCACGCACTTACGCAGCACAGCCGACCACCCTGGGGTGTCATAGTTGCGAAAAAGTAACTTACGCAAAGTACAGGCCCGTGCGCTAGACCCCGTTAGGCCCATTTCACAGATAGCCCGCATGGGCCATGCCGTGTGCGGTGGGTAGTCACCCGCCAGACAGCACCCGGCCGCGGGCAGCCGGAGCGTACCCTTGCTCCGTGCTGACATCACGTTTCGCCGGGAAAGTCGGCGTTGTCGCCCAGCTTGTCGGGCTGGCCGCGGCCGGTGGCGGGCTTGTCGCCGCTCTCGCCATTCCCACGGTGAGTGTCACCGGTATCGCGGTGCGCAACATGTCGACGAAATTCAACACCCTGTCCACGCCGGAACTGGGCCAGCTGCCGGTCCGCTCCGAGATCCTGGACCGGCACGGGAACCTGATCGCCTACTACTACGGCCGCGGTATCGACCGGGTACCGGTGAGCTACGCACAGATCGCGCCGGTGATGCGCCAGGCGATCGTGGCGATCGAGGACTCCCGCTTCTACCAGCACGGCGCGCTCGACTTCAAGGGCACCGTCCGGGCACTGGTGAACAATCTCCAGCACCAGGCGGTGCAGGGCGGGTCCACGCTCGCCCAGCAGTACGTGAAGAACGTGGAGATCCTGTCAGCGCCCAACCCGCAGGCGGCGTTCGCCAACGCCACGATGGACACCATCGGCCGCAAGATCCGCGAGCTGCGGATGGCGGTGCGGGTCGAGCACACGATGACCCGCAACCAGATCCTGGCCGGCTACCTGAACGCGGCGTTCTTCGGCAACTCCGCGTACGGCATCGAAGTCGCCGCGCAGCGCTATTTCAGCACCGACGCAGCCCACCTGACGCTGGCGCAGTCAGCGATGCTGGCCGGCCTGGTGGAGAACCCCGCCCTGTACAACCCGCTGCTCGACCCGAACCAGGCGACCACGCGCCGGAACACGGTGCTGGGGCGGATGGCGCAGCTCGGCGACATCACCAAGGCCCAGGCCAGCGCGGCCGAGAAGCAGCCGCTCGGGCTCAACGCCTCGGTCCCGCAGATGGGCTGCACCAGCGCGTCGGCGCGGTACGCGGCGTACTTCTGTGACTACGTGCTGGCCGTGATGCGGCACGACGCCGCCTACAAGCAGGCGTGGGCCCGGCTGACCGGGGTCGGCGGGCTGAAGGTCTACACCACCCTCGACCCGGTGGACCAGCAGGCGGCCAGGCACGCGGTCAACTACGAGATGCCGCCGCCGCCCTCCTCGCTCAACCCCGGCCACAACGCGGAGTCCGAGGTGCTGATCCAGCCGGGCACCGGCAAGGTCCGCGCGATCGCCATCGACCGGCCCTACGGCTACGGCCCGCACCAGAACGTCGTCGACTACGCGGTGGGCCCGCAGTACGACGGCAGCTACGGGGTGCAGATCGGCTCCACCGGCAAGATCTACACGATGGTGACCGCGCTGGAGCAAGGCGTCCCGTTCGGGTACAGCAAGACGGTGGGCTTCTCGGCCACCGTGGGCGGCTACACCAACTGCAAGGGCCAGGACACCGCCCCGTGGACGGTGCACAACGACGAGAGCGAGCGGGGCGGCCACTACACCCTCTACACCGGGACGACCGCCTCGATCAACGTGTTCTTCGCCTACCTGGAGCAGAAGGTCGGCCTGTGCAACGTGGTGAAGACAGCCGCCAAGATGGGCCTGACCTGGCCGGACGGCAAGTCGCTGCTCAAGCCCGACCCCAAGGAGCGTCACTACCTGAGCGCCGACAACCTGCCGTCGTTCACCCTCGGCGCGGCCAACGTGGCCCCGATCGACGTCGCCGCCGCTGACGCCACCCTGCCGGCCCGGGGCATCTACTGCCACCCGATCGCGATCACCAAGGTCGTGACCATGAGCGGCGGCAGGCTGCCGGTGGAGTCGGCCGGATGCCACCGCGTGCTCTCCAAGACCGTGGCCGATGCCGCCAACTACATCCTGCAGGGCGACCTGACCGGCCTCGGGACAGCGCCGGGCGACGCCATCGGCCGCCAGGCGGCCGCCAAGACCGGGACGGCGGACCAGTATGTGTCCGCGTTCTTCGTCGGCTACACGCCGGACCTGCTGGGGACGGTCTGGGTGGGCAACCCGGCCGACCCGTACCGGTTCCCCATGTCCGGTTACCCCGGCTCGTGTTACCGCCCCGGCTGCCCCGGCGTCATGTACGGGTCGATGGCCCCCGGGCAGACCTGGCAGATGTCGTTCCTGCATGCCCGGCTGGCATCGCCAGCGCTCAACTTCGTGCCCGTGGACCCGGCCAGCCCGCTGTTCGCCCTGGGCACCGGGATCGTCTCCCCCACCCCGCCCAAGAAGAAGCACACCGGCGGTGGTGGCGGCGGCCCCGGCCCGGGCCACTAGCCGGTCAGCTGGTCAGCCCGCCAGCTGGTCAGCCCGCCAGCTGGCGGCGGACCTCCGCGGCCACCCGCGCGCCGTCGGCGCGGCCAGCCACCCGCGGGGTCGTGGCCTTCATCACCTGCCCCATGGCCGCCATGCCCGCCGCGCCGGTCTCCGCGATGACGGCCGCCACGATTGCGGCGATCTCCTCGTCGCTGAGCTGAGCGGGCAGGTAGGCACCCAGGACGGCGCCTTCGGCCCGCTCCGCTGCCGCCTGCTCATCCCGCCCGGCGGCCGCGAAGGCCTCGGCGGCCTCGCGGCGGCGTTTCGCCTCCCGGGTCAGGACCTTCACGACCTCCTCGTCGGTGAGCTCGCGGGCGGACGCACCCGCGACTTCCTCCTGGGTGACCGAGGTCAGGGCCATCCGCAGGGTGCGGGTGCGGACCTGGTCACGGGCCTTCATCGCCGCGGTCAGGTCGCCGCGGAGCCGGTCCTTCAGTGCAGCCATGGGTCTATCCTGCCCGGTCGGCGGCCGGCCCGGGCAGGGCGGCTGGCATGGCACCATATGTAGATGCGAGCACCCCTGCGCGCCCTCGCCCTCACCGCCGCCGCCGCCGGCGCCGCGACCGCCGGCTACGCCTGCGTCGTCGAGCGGAACTGGTTCGCGCTGCGGCGGTACGAGGTCCCGGTGCTCCCAGCGGGCGCTGCCCCGGTGCGGATCCTGCACCTGTCCGATGCGCACCTGACTCCCGGCCGGCACCGGCTCATGTCCTGGATCAGGTCGCTGGACACCCTGAACCCCGACCTCGTCGTGAACACCGGCGACTCGATCGCGCACACGCAAGCTGTCGAGCCGTTCCTGGCGGCACTCGGGCCGCTGCTGGAACGGCCCGGGGTGTTCGTCTACGGCTCGAACGACCTCTACACGCCGACCCCGAAGAACCCCCTGCGCTACCTCTACGCCACCACGGATCTGGCGAACCGCCGCCACGTCCCGGACATGCCGTGGGCCGACCTCGGCGTGGGCATGATGGCGGCCGGCTGGCTGGACGCCAACAACCAGCGCGGCCGGGTCAAGGCGGGAGACCTGGACATCGAGGTCGGCGGCGTGCACGACTCGCACATCCGCCGCGACCGCTACGCCGACATCGCCGGGCCCACCGATCCCGCGGCCGACCTGCGGCTCGGCGTCATGCACTCACCAGAGCCGCGGGTGCTGGATGCCTTCGCCGCTGACGGCTACGACCTGCTGCTCGCCGGGCACACCCACGGCGGCCAGGTCTGCCTGCCGCTCTACGGCACCGTCGTCACCAACTGCGGCATCGACCCCATGCGTGCCCGCGGCCTGAGCCGGCATCCGGCCCAGGGCGGCCCGGAACGGCCCTGGCTGCACGTCTCCGGCGGGCTGGGAACCTCGCCGTGGGCGCCGTTCCGGTTCAGCTGCCGGCCGGAGGCCAGCCTGCTCACGCTGGTTCCGCGGATCGGCTAGACTTCCGGAGGTTCCGGGATCGATCCGGAGCCCGGCGCCGCGCGAGCGGGCGGCGGGGTGTGGCGCAGCTTGGCAGCGCGCTTCGTTCGGGACGAAGAGGCCGCCGGTTCAAATCCGGCCACCCCGACCAGAAG
>DATKRG010000222.1:0-1877 GCA_035532275.1 Streptosporangiaceae bacterium
CCGACGGGGGGGCTGCCTTCCAAGAGGTATTCCACGTGCATCTGCACGTCCTGCCACGGACGCCCGGTGACGGGTTCCGAATCAAGGCGGCATGGCGCCGTCCTGGCCGCGGCGAACTGGACCTGGCCGCCGGCAAAGTGCACCAGGGCGTACGCGCGCTGGCGGGCTGAGCACCGCATCTGCCCCGGTTCCACTGCCGGCGGCAGAAGCGGGCAGGCTGGGGACATCGGTGTCGGCCACGAGGGCGCGCGGCGGGATCTGTCTGGATGCCGTGCCTGGCAGAGGGAGTGCCGCGGGCCCAGGCATCTGCCGGCTGCGGTCCTGCCCGCTGGGTGCCCGCCGTCGCATGGTGCCGTCATATGCTCGAGGAGCCGTCAAAGGAGACGCCATGAGTGTGTACAAGGTGATCGACATCATCGGGACCAGCAGCACTTCGTGGGAGGACGCCGCCGCTGAGGCGGTAAGGACTGCGGGTCAGACGATCCGCGATATCCGGGTCGCCGAGGTTGTTGCGCAGGACATCCATGTCGACGAGGGCGGGGCTATCACCTACCGCACCAAGCTTCAGATCTCGTTCAAGTACGAAGCTGGGCAGTAGAGCCCGCAGTCGCTGCACCGGCCGGCAAGGCCCATCACTGATCAGGGGTCACGGACATGGCGCTTGCCGCCGGTGCTGGATGTCCCGAAGGGCCCTCGCCAGCAGGCCGGGCCGAGGCCGGACACTGGCTCTGGCCGCCAGCTGTGCGTGCAGCCTTCATTCATGACCAGGCAGGTGGCGGCACCGCGGAGTCTGAGCCATCTCCGCTGAAGCGGCCGGCGATCTCGTTCTTTGAGTTCTGCTTCGATCGGGGGTCGGTGCTCACCCGGCCGCGCTTGCCGCGCTGCGGGCATCTCCGCCAAGACCAGTGACTACCCGTATGGCCATCGTGCCGAGCATGCGCTGCATGCCGGGCCCCACATGGCCGACGGCGATTGCCTGGACCTGGTTGTCCCGAAGGAACCGTGCTATCCGGGCGTGATGGGCACCCTCGGTCCCTTGGTCGTGCAGCGCATCCCAGCCCACCGCGAACTCCTGCCAGTCGCGGATCTGGCCGCCGGCCACGTCGGCGACCGCGACGCGGCCGGCTCGTCCCCAGCGCGGGTCAACCTGGCCATCGGCCGTGATCGGCACACACACCCTCATGTCGAAAGCCTCCTCGGTGAACAGGGACCTTGCCGGACACCCGGCACCTGTCCATCCCGATCGAACCAGGTGCAAGAGCCCTCCGGCACCCCAGGCCCCTAACTAACCCGACCTGCGGCATGTGCGGTCACCGGCCCGACGTGGCAGGACCAGGCTGTCGAGCTGCCGGATGCGGCGGTGCTCGCCCGGGCGTGCGCGCACAGCCTGGCCCGGGCCAGCTGCGGCCACTGCTCAGCCAGAGAACTGCGCGCGGTCCTGCCCGGCATGCCCGTGCCCAGCGGAGAGGCCAAAGTCCGGAACGTGCTGCGAGAGACGCCGGCCCTTTTCTGCCAGGTCTACGCCGGCCGCTGGCAGCTTGGCCGCACCGCCGAGCCAGTCCGGCGCCTGCTCAGCCGCCATCCCGAACTCGCAAGCGAATAGGAACCCGCCACAGCGACCGCGCCGCCTCGACGGCCACCCGCCGCAGGCTCGTCATGTACGTGAGCGATGCGCCCCGCAGCACCGCCCGGCCGTGTACGAGAACCGCCTAATCTGCGCCGTTACCTGGCGCGGACCCAGAACTCCGGCAGTTGAGCCTGGCTGGTAGTTAAATCTGGCCTGCTGGCGCGAGCCGGTAGGTGATGGGCCGGGCGTCGCCGGGCATGGCAGGCGGGGTGGCGTTGATCTCGTCTAGGAGCAGTTCCAGGGCGTGAGC
>DATKRG010000223.1:0-3894 GCA_035532275.1 Streptosporangiaceae bacterium
GGCCGCAGTGGGGTGGCGGTCAGCAGCCGGACCAGGACGGTGAGCGGTCTGCGCGCGATGGCGTAGCCGGCCAGCACGACGCCGGCTCCGAGGAGGAACCCGGCGGCGACATCTTGGGGGTAGTGCGCGCCGATGTAGACACGGGCGAAACACAGCACCAGCCCAGCAGCTGCTGCGATGGTCCCCAGGCGGCGGTGGTAGAGCAGCAGCCCGGTGGTGACCGCCCCGGCCATCACCGCGTGGTCGGAGGGAAACGAGAAGTCGGTGGAGTGCGCGGCCAGAATCAAGGCGTGCGGCAGGCTTTGCCATGGCCGTGCCTCGGCGACCGCGTGGTTAAGCGGCTGCGCCACGGCGACGCCAAGGAGCGTGCCCGCGCCCGCCCACAGGGCGGCGGCCATCGCGGCCGGGTCACGGTGCCGGGCGGCCCACCAGCCGGCGATCAGCAGCGCGGCGAACAGGACGGCGCCGTAGGTGGCGCAGTCGTATAGGGGGGTATGCAGCCATCCGGTATCGCGGGCGAAATGGTTGATGTCCAGGAACAGGGCCTTGTCCAGCCCGTGAGCGCCTGAGGTGCGCGGGACGGGCGCACCGCTGGCCAGGCTGTCGGCCAGGCCGCGTGGGTGGGCGGCGGCCGGGACACTAGAGGTTGCCATCTGGTGGTGTCTCCTTCATCGGCAGGCGCAATGATGACGCAACCAGCGGAGGGCCAGGCCGGCGCAGGCGGTCCGCCGCCGATGGTGGGCCCAGGCCGCACGAGGTTACTGGCGTGCTAACAGAAACCGGACGACAAGTGAACGACCGGGATTCTGGTCCAGGTTCCCGGTGTGCGCCCAGCGAACCATCAGCCGGGCGCGCTACCGCTGCAGTTCCCGGGGGTCTGAGCGAGCGCCTCCGAGGCCATGCCCGGGGCCGTTCTCTGGCTGTAGCCGGTGACGTGCACGCTTCCCCGCTGGAGCTGACCGCCACCGGCGTGGCGGCGCCGCCGCCGGGGCCGTGGCCGCGCGCGGCCGCAGACCCGGCATGGGTCAGCTGGCGAGGTAGTTGCCTGGCCTGGAGCCGTGCCGGGTGGTGGTCAGGGCCGTGCCCGGCACGGCGGACGGGCTGACAAATGTGCTGCCGCGGGGTCCGGCTTCCACCGCGAGATGGGTGGCGCTGCGCTGCAGCACCTGGTTCCAGGTCAGGAACCAGTCGGTCCATCCGTTGCGCCACTGACCGGCCGCGGGGCTGCCGGCGATCGTGACCGGATCGCCGGGGTCGGCGAGGCGGTAGTAGAGCCTGGCGCCGGCGGGAGCCACGTTGACGCACCCGAAGCTGACGTTGATGTTTCCCTGCTGAGCGACCGACCAGTAGGCGTCATGGATGTAGTTGCCGCTCCAGGTGAACCGCACCGCGTATGGCACCGGGAAATTCTTGTACCCAGGGCCGCTCATCAGCGTCGGGTTGTGCTTGTCGATCGTCAGGTACGTCCCATTGGCGGTCGGGTAGGCGGCCTTGCCGGTGCTGATCGGCCAAGTACCCAGCAGCTTGCCCTTGTACCAGACCTTCATGTAGTGGCTCGCCGTGCTGGCGACCACGATGAGCGAGTCGCCGATGGTGAACTGCTGGGTCAAGTCGGCAGTGCCATATACGCCGGGTGCGATCGCCAGCCCGTCAAAGTGGCCGGCGAAGCTCACGCGCGTGTGCTGGGGCCAGTAGTTGCGGGGCCGGAAGTTCAGTTCCCTGTCGCCGTCCAGCCAGTACCAGGCGCCGACGACCGGCTTGGAGGTCGTGATCCGCATGGCCCGCTCTACGGCCGCCCGGCGGGTGACCGGCTGGCTGAACTTGAGCTTGATCGGCATTCCCACCCCGTAGGCCTGCTGATACCCCTCGGTAATCATGACCGTGTACGTCCGCGCGGGCGTCAGGGTCGTGAAGGAACTGGTCTTCCGCACCGTCGTGCCACCAGCCCCGCTCGCCGTCGCGGTCACGGTGTAGCGAGCCGAGGGGTGCAGCGGCCAGGTACTGCGCCAGACGGTGCCGCCAGCGGCAAGCGTGCCCGGAACCGCGCTCCCGCCGCTCGTCACGCTGACGTGACCGAGCCGGCCCTTACTGACAGCGACAGTGACCCTGGAGCCAGGACGGACGCTGGCGCTGCCGTTCGACGGCGAGATGGACAGCCGCGCCGCAGAGGACCCTGCCCCCGCGGCCGCTGACGCGGAGCACGCGACCGCGGACAAGCTCAGCACCACCGCCATGACCATCAGCGGCACCCGGACGCGCCCGCCCACGGCAACCGCCCACTGCGATCGTGACTGCCCGCTGTCCCGCACCCGCACCTCCACGCTGCCAATCCGCGGCCGTCAGCCTCATCCCCGATGCCGGCACCCACCCAGCCCGCTCAAGATCACCGCATGGTGCCGCCCGGACCGACGGCCGCACGGTACAGCTTCGGGCCAGACGGGAGTCCCAACAGGAAGACGGATGGGCCACAGCGGGAGTTGCCGGTCATCGGCACCCGGCGGGTAAATTTAGGTCACCATGGCCAGCACGTGGCCATCCCAAGAGCAACGCGCCGCCCGTGGCATCAGACCGCGCAGAACGTCAGCCCCGGCGAATGAGCTCCATGCATCCCTATTCGGCGATCCCGTTGCGCACGACCCCGCGCCCCGGCTCACCCTGCGTGATCGCCCCTGACAGTGTAGTAGGCGCACGTGTAACCGCCGTTATCTCAAGGCCGAACTTGGGTGTCTTGGCTGTAGTCGCCGCGGGGTTTTGGCTTCGGCGGGGACCTGAGCGCCGGTATAACCGCTCTGTGCTGCACCGGAACAGATGTTCTGCACGATGCCCGGGGCCCGATGTGCCTGGCCTGACCCGCTCAGCTGGCAGCGCTGAGCGGGCGGATGCCCTCCAGGGCGTCGCCGAGCCGGTCCTTCTCAGCTTCCAGGTCACGGCTGGCCTGCAGGCTGATCCAGAACCGCCCGGAGGTGCCGAAGAACCGGGCCAGCCGCAGCGCGGTGTCCGCGCTGACGGGCCGCTGGCCGTGCACGATCTCGTTGATCCGCCGGGCCGGCACCCCGATCTGCTTGGCCAGCTGGTACTGGCTGACCGAAAGCGGCTTGAGGAACTCCTCCAGCAAGATCTCGCCCGGGTGCACCCGTGCCATGACCGTGCTGGCTGCCATGTTCCCTCCCTTCCTAGCGTCCTGAGTCTTTGATCAGACATATAAGTGAGCTAGGTCACATCGCGTAATCGCGTGTCATAACTGAGTGTGCCTATTCATGTCAATAGAGTTACCGTCATGGCGAAGACGGGGCGGCCTAAGGCCGAATTGACGCTTTCCGATGATGAGCGGGCCACTTTGCAAAGGTGGGCGCGGCGGGCGAAATCATCACAGGCCCTGGCGTTGCGGGCCAATATCGTCCTGACCTGCGCGGAGGGCTACGACAATAAACAAACAGCAGCGTTGCTCCGGTGTCATCAGACAACGGTCGGGAAGTGGCGCAAGCGGTTTATCGATCGGCGCCTGGACGGGCTGGTTGATGAGCCGCGTCCGGGACGCGCACCGACGATCACCGACGAGCAGGTGGAAAAAGTCGTGGTCGATACATTGGAGGAAACTCCGGCTAATGCGACCCACTGGTCGAGGGCATCCATGGCGGAACGTTCCGGCTTGTCCAAGTCCACTATCGGCAGGATCTGGAAGGCTTTCCGCCTTAAGCCGCATGTAGCCGATACGTTCAAGCTGTCCTCCGATCCGCTGTTCGTGGAGAAGGTCTCAGAACTCCGGCAGTTGAGCCTGGCTGGTAGTTAAATCTGGCCTGCTGGCGCGAGCCGGTAGGTGATGGGCCGGGCGTCGCCGGGCATGGCAGGCGGGGTGGCGTTGATCTCGTCTAGGAGCAGTTCCAGGGCGTGAGC
>DATKRG010000224.1:0-25722 GCA_035532275.1 Streptosporangiaceae bacterium
AGATGGACAGCTCCTGCTCCACCGGGACGACGACCATCTCCCGTGCCACGCCGGCGATCCCGTCCCGCATCTGCTGCTCGGCCCGTTCCCGCTCCCGGTCGGCGGAGCGCATCACCAGCGTCATGCAGCCGCTGGCGGTCAGCCAGCCGAGCAGCAGGACGGCGATGACCATGACCGCCACCCAGGGCATCAGCATGACGTTGCTGAACAGGGCAGCGGCGTGACGGGAGGCGTGGAAGACGCCCACCGCCAGCAGCACCCCGAGCCAGGCCAGCCCGGCTGCCGCCGCACCGAGCAGCACGCCCTGCCAGGCGGCCACCAGCCGCCACCAGGGCATGACGTTGTTATCGGCAGGGAGCGCGCTAGCGATGGCGCTGCCGAGCGCGGCCGGGATCTCGTCCACCTTCGACCGGGCGGCGGTGCGGGTGGTGGCGGGCCAGGGCGGGGGCAGGCCGGGGCCGACCTCGTCGGCCAGCGCGGTGATGGCGTTGTCGATCTCCGCTTTGTGCGCGCCGGCCGGGCCGGCCGACACCCCGCGCAGCTCGTCCCACAGCGTGCCCAGCCGGATCTTGCGCACCGGGTCCCGCCGGAGCACCCGGTCAGCCAGCCAGGAGACCGGCCAGCCGACGTAGTCGACCGCCTTGAGCTCGCGGGCGCTCTGCAGCGCGCGGCCCACCCCGGACACCCCGGCGGCCTGGGAGAACGCTGTGACCAGTGCCTCTTCGCCGGCACCCACGCCCGCGACGTCCGTCTCGCCCGCGTAGGGGGCAAACCGGGCCGCCAGCGCGTCCACGTCAGCGGCGATCCGCTCGGCGCTCGCCCGGCGGGCGGACACGGTCCTGGTCAGGACATCCCGCAGGTCCTCCAGCCCGGCGCCGGTGACGGCCGAGGTGACGAGCACCCGGCTGTCATGCAGGCCTTCGGTTTCGAGCAGCCGCTGCAGGTCCCCGACGCAATCGTCGGCCTGCGCCGGGGTGAGCAGGTCCGCCTGGTTGAGCACGACGGCGATCACCGACGAGTGGCCGGCCATCGGCACCAGGTACCGGCTGTGCACGGCGGCGTCGGCGTACTTCTGCGGGTCGAGCACCCACACCATCAGGTCGGCGAGCGACAGCAGCCGGTTCACCGAGCCGGACTGGCCCGCCAGCACCGAGTCGTGGTCGGGCAGGTCGAGCAGCAGCAGCCCGCCGAGCGAGCGTTCACCCTCGTCCAGCGCGCTCGACCTGGCATAGCGGTTGCGGTCCCGCACGCCGAGCCAGTCCAGCAGCGGCCCCGCGCCCTCCATGCCCCAGACGCACGCGTAGGCCTCCCTGGTCATCGGCCGGACCACCCCGACCGGCGAGAAGTCGGCGCCCGCCAGCCGGTTGAACAGCGACGATTTCCCGCTGCCGGTGCCGCCGGCCAGGACCACCACGGTGTGGCCGGCCGACAGCCGCAGCCGCTCACCCGCCCTGCCGAGCAGCGTTTCGGAGTCCCGCAGCAGTTGCGGGCTGAACCCGTCGTGCCCACTGCGGGCGAAGCCGATCTGGGTCATCCGGGCGAGCGAGGTGAGCCGGTCGGACAGGCTCGGCGCACCGGCCGCGCCGTTGCGGGCCGGCCCTGCGGGGCCGGCGCCGGGGAACCCGCTGCTGGCCAGGTGACCGCGGGCCAGCGCTGAGCCTGCCCGCGTGGGGCCCGCCAGCCCGGCCCGGGGCGTCTCCACGTCGGTCACCTCGTCACCTCAAGCGCATAGGCCGCCTGGTACAGCTGGACGGCGGCGCTGGCGTCGGGAACATCGGTGCGGCTGATGATCCTGGAGAACCGCAGCATCTCCTCGTCGAGGATCAGCCTGATCCGGTGCTGCAGGTCCACCCGCACCTGGGAGCTGACCTCCCGCATGGGGCCGGCCCCGAACAGCGAGGTCAGCAGCCGCTGCGGGATCGCGGTCGAACTCTCCTCCAGCTCGGCCTCGGGCGCGTTCTGGGCCAGCATGCCGATCATCAGCACGGTGGCGAGCGACTCGTCGTCGAAGTTGATGACGCGCGCGATAGACCGCTTAGTCACATTTTCAGCCTTAACGATGCGCAGTGTCTGCTCCTGCCAGGAACTGACGGCCCGTGCCGCACGGGTGGCCAGGTCGGGCGATGCCCGCCCCAGCGTGCTGGCTGTCTGCGCGGCAGCGTCCTGGCCGGCCTGCGGCGTGCTCCCGTCGGTGCCCGGTTCCAGGCCGAAGATCAGCCTCGCGTCGGCGGCGAACTGGGAGCCGTCCCAGTCGTCTGCGTCACCATCTGGCAGCGTGTCGAGGAGGGCGGCGCCTGCCGGGTGATCGCGCCAGCGGCTGACCGCCCCTTCGGCCGCCCGGTCGGCGACGGAGATGATCAGCGATTCCAGCGCCGTCCGCACCGCTGACTTGAGCGTCTGCGCCCGGGCCGGGCTGCGGTGCTTACGCTGCTTGCCGCCGGCCCGGCTGCCGGCGGCCCGGCGGGGGGTCTGCAGCGCCCGCAGCAGGTCGCCGGTGCCGGCGAAGTCCTGCCACCGGGCGAGCACCTCGCCACGCAGCAGCGAGCCGTCGGCGGTCGATTCGTCGAGCTCGGCGAGCGCTGACCGGTAGACGCCCTCGACCGCGCCGACCAGGCTGCCGCGCAGGGCCACCTGGGCCTCGACCTGGGCGGCGAGCGCGGGTACCCGGACCGGGAAGGTGTCCAGGACGCCGGACATGGTCTGGGTCAGCACGGCCACCCGGCGGTCGGACTGGGCGGCCTCGGCCAGCCAGTGCCGGATCGGGGCGGACGCCTCGGGCGGCAGCTTGCCGTCGTTGAGCACCGTCTCCAGGATGAGGAACCGCTGGTTCCGGCTGAGGCCGTTGGCCTCGAGCATCGCGCCGAAGTGATCGATCAGGTAGGGCGCGGCGGCCGCGTTCACCCGGGACAGGACGATCCCGAGGGCGGCGCCGCGGTCGCGCGCGTGCTGGAGCAGTTCCCACACCGCGGCGTCGGCGTAACGGCTCGCGGTGGTCATGAACAGCCACAGGTCCGATGCGTCCAGGAACTGATGCGCGAAATCCCGGTGCGCCTGCACCACCGAGTCGATGTCGGGAGTGTCGAGCAGGGCGACGCCCCTGGGCATGCCCTCACTGGCGGCCAGCACGAGCAGGCCGTCACGGCCGGACCGGGCGAGGCCTTCCTGGCGCACCCGGGGCACGGTAGGCAGGAAGACGTTCTCCGCGAACCAGTCCACGTCGTCGGGGTGGCAGGCGAGCACCGGGCTGTTGGTGGTCGGCCGCCGGATGCCGGTCATGCTGACCTGTGCTCCGACAATGCTGTTGACCAGGGTTGACTTGCCAGCCCCGGTGGAGCCGACCAGGGCGACCAGGACCGGCGACCCGGATTCGCGCAGCCGCGGGAGCAGGTAGTCGTCGATCTGGCCGAGCAGCTTGCGCCGTTCCGCGCGCGCCTCCTCCGCCCCCGGCGCCTCCAGCGGGAGCTGCGCGGCGACGATCGGCTTGCGCAGCGCGAGAATCGCGGACTCGATCATCTGCGCGTTCACGCGGACAGAGGGCCCGGCGGGCGGCCGGGTGGCAGCTCCGTCTGCCGTCGCGGGAGGCGCCTGTGGCGCCCTGGGGACCGAAGCCCGCGTCGCTGGGGCCGGCATGACGGGAGCTGGCACGGCGGGAGCTGGCACGGCAGGGGAGCCATCGGCGACGGGCGGATTCTGGGCAGCGGGCAAGGCGACGCCCGCCCCCTGCTCGCGCGCCGCCGCTGTCACACGCTGACCCTCGGCCATCGCCCTTCCGTCATCCCGCCTGAACACGTCCCGTCTAGTGACCGGCTGGTCACACAGCAGTGACCCCGCACCACTACCAGCCGCCGCACGGCGCCGGTACGGCAAGAGACCACCGCGGGTTACGGCGGACCCCTCCCCAGAGCGCTTCCCGGTGCTGTGGTAATTATGTACCGCCTGGGCAGGGTACCCACCACGATGCCCGAAACAGACGCTTACGATCTGCCATCGCGGCGAGTGACCCCGGCATGCTGCGCAGCCAGCAATGATCGAGAGTAACCGACGTCCAGGCTGGCCTGGCCCGTCCTCGGCCCGGCTCACAGCCCCGTGGCCTGGGCCGCCGAGGCTCAGAGTGGTCCCGGGGCGCGCCCGTGGCCCGTCCGGGAGTGGACCGGGCGCGCTTGCACCGGCACCAGCGCGGCTACACTGTCCACGCACCTGCGGTCGCGGTCCGGGGCAAGGTGAAGGCTTTCCGGAGCAAACGACGTGAGTCGCTGGCACCGCGCGGCGGGGGAAGGTGGCCGGAGTAGCTGTCCGGCGGTGCCGGTCTCCGGCATCAGGGCCACCCCCAGGAGCAGCAGAACCGCCCTGGGACGCTTGGTAGTTTTCGGCTCGACCGGGCCACATAGCCCGGCGAAACCCGGTACAACCAGGTGGAACACAACTGTGACGGAATCGCGAAACGGAGAATCCATTGGGGGCTGAGCAACGTTCCCGGGTACTGGTGACCGGCGGGGCCGGCTTTATCGGGCGGCGGCTCGTCGCCGCGCTGCTCGACAGCGGCGCCGACGTCACCGTGGCAGACCTGCGGGAGTCGTCCGCACCCGGCGTCCAGCAGGTCATTGGTGACCTGCGTGACCCGGCTGTCGCCGCCCGGGCCGTCAGCCCCGGTACCGATGTCATCGTCCACCTGGCGGCGGTGACCTCGGTTCTCCGCTCGATCGAGGACCCGGTCGGGACCTACGAGACGAACGTGGCCGCCACCGCCAGCCTGCTGGAGCTCGCCCGGAACCGGGGCGTGGGCACCTTCATCCTGGCCTCCACCAACGCCGTGGTCGGCGATGTCGGCACGGCGGTGATCACCGAGCAGCACGCGATCCGCCCGCTGACCCCGTACGGCGCGACCAAGGCAGCCGGCGAGATGCTGCTCAGCTGCTACACGGCCTCGTACGGGATCGCCGGTGCCGCCCTGCGGTTCTCCAACGTCTACGGCCCCGGCATGGAGGCCAAGGACAGCTTCGTGCCGCGGCTCATGCGCGCGGCCGCCGGCGGCCACGGCGTCCAGGTATACGGCGACGGCACCCAGATCCGCGACCTCGTCCACGTCGACGACATCGTGGCCGGCATCCTGCTGGCCTGGCGTTCCGGCCACACCGGCCCGGTCATCCTGGGCGCAGGCGAGTCGGTCACCGTGAACGACATCATCGCGGCGGCCCGCGCCGTCACGGGGGCGCCCATCCCGGTCGAGCACGTGCCCGCCAAGCCGGGCGAGATGCCCGCGGTCATCGTGGACATCTCCACGGCCCGCGCGCTGGGTTACCGGCCCGCACACGACCTGAAGTCCGGCATGGCGACGGTGTGGCCCGAATTCGCGCCACCGGCCGCAGACGGAAAGGCAGCCCAGTGACCAACCCCCAGGTGGACGACGCGGCGATCGACGATGCGGCCGCCGAGGCGTTCTTCGCCGAGTTCGGCGACGCCGCCCGTCAGCTCCCGCCGGTCGCGATCGTGATGGCGGCCTTCAACGAGCAGGACGTGATCGGCCAGGTGATCGAGGCGCTCCCGGCCACGATCTGCGATCTGAAGACGGCGGTCGTGGTGGTGTCCGACGGGTCGCAGGACAAGACCGGGGGGGCGGCCAAGACCCACGGGGCGCTGGTCTGCGACGTGCCGGTCAACCGGGGCCAGGGCGCCGCGCTGCGGCTGGGCTACCGGCTGGCCCGCGACGGCGGCGCCACCTACATCGTGACCACCGACGCCGACGGCCAGTACAACCCCGCGGAGATGGAGCGGATCCTGGCCCCGGTGGTGGCCGGGGAGGCCGACTTCGTCACCGGGTCACGCAAGCTCGGCAGCCAGGAGACCAACGACCCGGTGCGCCGCCTGGGCACCTGGGTGTTCGCCGTCACCATCAGCATGCTGACCCACCATCACATCACCGACTCCACCTTCGGGCTGCGCGCCATGCGCGCGGAGGTCACCGGGGCGGTCCGGCTGGAGCAGCCTCAGTACCAGTCATCGGAGCTGCTCATCGGCGTGCTCACGCACGGGTTCCGGGTGCGCGAGGTGCCAGCCACCATTCACAAGCGCCAGGTCGGCAAGAGCAAGAAGGGGCACAACGCCATCTACGGGCTCCACTACGCAGGTGTCGTGGTCGGCACCTGGTGGCGCGAGCGTCAGCGCCGCGTGCCGGGCTCCGGCAGCGCTGGCCTGCCGGTGGCGGGACGCCTCCCCGGCGACCGTTCCGCGGTGCTTCCCGCCCAGGCGGGCGAGCCGGCCAGCCCGGCGCCCGATCCGGTGGACGCCAACGGCTCGGGGGCGACTGGCTCCGCTGGCCCGGCCAGCTCCGCGGGCGCGGCCAGCTCGGCGGGCGCGGACGGCACCACCGTGGCGCCCCGGTCGGCGAAAAGGACGTAGTGGAAGATCGCGAACCGGGTGACGAAGGTCACGCAGTTGGCCGCCAGGTAGGCGCCATCCACGATGAGGACCCGCTCCCAGTGGGTGTGTCCCATCGACAGCGCCCAGACGCTGGCGTAGTGGCTCGTCAGCCCTAGCACGGTCCAGGCTCCCAGGGAGACGAGCCAGAACGGCAGGGTCTCCTTGAGCAGGTGCGGCCGGCCCTTGCGCTCCCATGCCCAGCGGCTCAGCACATAGCTCACCGCCGCGCCGGTGACGGCGCCCAGGGCCCCGGACAGGCCAGCGGTGAGATGGGCCACACCCAGCAGCAGGTTGAGCATGATGATGCTGGACGCCAGCGACGCGACCGCCACCAGCACGAACCTGGTGAACCGCTTACCGACGGTGGTCCTGAGCCTGTGCTGCACAGCCGTGACAATCCTGGACAAGACAGAAGTCATGGGATTCCTATGTTCACGGAGACCTGTGGGCCGTCCAGACAGGTCTACAGTACGGGAGCAACCGGAGGCGGGAGACGGGCGGCCTCCGGGCTTTGCCTGCGCCACGTTATCGCGGGCACCAGTCACGCGCAGGCAATGTGAGCTGGTTAGGGCACCTTTCTCCGTCCCGCGGGCCGGTTCTGCCAGCACTGCGCCCGCCCGGCGGTGCCTACCCAGCACGGTCCTCCTCACACCCGCCCACCCCCCGCTGCGGGCTGCCTCAAGCTCCCGCCCAGACTGCCCGGGCTGGTCCAGGATGAACTCGCCGGCAGGTACCGGGAGTGCCACAGGCCGCCGCCCGCCGGCGTGGTCCAGAACGCGTCGATGATGCCGCTGTCCTGCCCGGCCGCGAACACCGTGCCGCGGACGCGTCCCACTGGCAGGGCGGCCGCGCCCTGCCAGCCCGCGCCGTGCTGGTCGGCCGCGTAGAACAGCCGCCCGCCCCGGCCCTTCCACAGGGCACTGGTGCTGTCCGCCGCCGACGCGACCAGGAACGGCGGGCCGGCCAGCCCGCCACCGATCCGCGCGGGCGCGCTCCACCCGTGCGCCCAGGTGAACCGGGCATGCCAGGCGACGGCGCGGTCGGTCCCGCGCCAGAACACGTCGATCGCGCCGCTGCCCTGGCCCGCCGCGTGCGGCCCGCTCCCCAGCTGCCCCATCGCCAGCGTGGACGGGGTCACCCAGGCCCGGCCGGGGCGGTGGAAGACGTACCAGAGCTGCCCGTCGGTTCCCTTCCAGAAGACGCTGACCCGGCCGGCGAACGACACCGCCGGGGACGGGGCAGAGGCGAGCCCGCCGCTGAGCAGCCTGGGCGCGGCCCAGCCCTGGCCCGGCCGGAACTGGGCGGTCCACAGGTTGGCGGGATTGGCCGCGCCGCGCCAGAACACGTCGATGACACCGCCGCTGGCCGACACGGCCAGCGGCGGGCTGCCGAGCCTGCCCGCGCCGCGCACCGCCAGCGGCTGCGACCAGCCGCCGGCCGGGAGCGACTCCAGGTAGCGCAGAGCGCCGCCGGTGCCCCGGTAGAACACGTCCACCCCGCCTGCGGCGTTGGCCACCGCTGACGGCCACGAGACGGGCGCCCCGGCCAGGCGGGCCGGGGCGGACCAGCCGGTCCCCGGCTGGTAGCCGACCTGCCACAGCGCCCCGCCCGATCCAGTGAAGAACGCGTCCACCGACGCGCCCACGGCGACCGCCGCTGACGCCTGCCGGGTGGCGGCGCCGGACACCCCGGCGCCGAACTGGACATCGAGGAAATCCCGGTCGATGTTGATCTTCACGCCGCCATGATTCTGGGTGATATTTCCGGAGTACTGGTGAATACGCCGGTGATTGACCCAGGCGGTGGCCGGGATGTTGGGATCGGCGGTGTTGGCGATCCCGTTCCACCATGCGTCGTAAATCACATCGGGCATCGTGTACACGGGATTGGTGTAGTTGTTCGCCAGATCGGTGACGCCCGACAGGGAGCTGCCGTAGATACCGGAGCGGTATCCGAGCGCGTGCACTTCGGTCGTCCACGCGGTGAAGAATGCCAGCGCCAACGGGGTCTGACGGGCCTGATATGCCTCCATGTCGTAATAGATCGGCGTGCCCGGCCCGAAGCCGAGCAGCTTGGCCTGGACGACCGCGTCCTGGGCGGCGGCGATCGCTTGCGTGACCGGGGTGGTGACCTCGCCCTTGAAGGAGACCTGCGGGCCCACGTACAGCGGCATGAAGTGCCAGCCGGCCGCGGCCTGCTGGCTCACCCAGGCGGCGGTCAGGTTCGGCTGGGCGCAGGCCACGTCCGAGCCGCCGATGTAGATGCCGATCGCCCGGTAGCGCGAATGCGCCAGCCAGGCCTGCATGGCCTGCGGGTCCGGGGCGGCGCAGGCGTCGAAGCCGCGGCCGGTGAAGCTGGTAGCCCGGTTCGGGACCGCACCGGCCGGGGCCAGTCGCGGCGCCAGCGCCGCCGGGTTCTCCCGGGCCGGCCGGGGCAGCCCGGCGCTGGCCAGGATGGCCGTGATCTGCCCGGGATCAGTCTGGTATGTCGCGGTCACCGCGATCCTGGGGGCGGTGACGGTGACCCGGTGCCCGACCGGGTCCACCACCGCGTGGGTCGCCTGGCCAGCGGCGGCCGGCTGGACCAGCACCGCCTCGGTGGCACCCACCAGCCCGCTCGGGCACGACCGGCCCGGCCCGGGATCGCCCAGGTAGAGAACATGCCGGTCGAAGCGCACACAGGTGGCCGGGTGGGCGGCCAGATCGACCACCGGCCAGCCGCGGGGCACCTGGAACCGGTAGCCCCGGTAGCTGACCTGCCGGGTGCCGCCGGCCGCGGCCGCCGCCCGCGCGCTGGCGTCCGCCGGCACGCTCGTCACCGGCAGGACGGCGGCCGCCAGGACCGTGCTCGTCAGGACGGTGCTCGCCAGCACCGTGCTCGCCAGCACCCTGCCAGCGAGCCCTCTGCCTGCGAAACCTCTGCCTGCGAAACCTCTGCCTGCGAAACCTCTGCCAGCTGCCAGCACCTGTTTGTGCCGGGCCGTTTTGACGATCATCGGCGACACCTCCCCCGTGCCAGCCGCCATCGCAGCCGGATGCAGGCGCTGCCAGGCCACGCTGGCTGATTACCCACCGGGGATAGCTTTGCCGCCGGTGTAATCAGCGGGAGACTGGCAGCGGCGTGCCCGCGGAATTCTCCCTGTCCGCCGGGCACGTGGCATTGATGATGCGGCGCCTATTCATCTCCGCAAAGGAGCATACTTGTTGCCCAACAGCCCGACTGTCACGGGTCGGCTGGACAGTCGCAATTAGCCGGGCAGGAGCGCTATTGTGATGATTATCCCGAAAGTGGCTAATGATTGCCACGCGTCTGGGTCCCAGCCACCAGGACTTCCGGGGCTCGCATGCCACAGCAGCCGTGGCGGGTCTTTCACCGGCGCACCGGGCGCCCCGGTTTCGGCAAAGGGTGACAACGCGAATCCGTTCGGATAAATGATCTTAGGTGGGCCAGCCGCGGACGTACCCGGCCTGGCGCTCCCGGCGCCCCGGCCCGGCACGTCCCCGGCCGCCATCGCGGCCCGCACCGCGCGGATCCCGCTGGCCGCGTGGATCTCCGCCAGCGCCGCCAGGTCCCAGCACTCGGCCGCGTTGACCGACACCGAACCGCCTGCCCGGCGCACCCGGCCGCGGACGGCCAGCAGCCAGGACCCGAACACCCGGGCGGCGCAGCGTTCCTGCACCGGCTCGAAGAACGCCAGGTCAACCGGGCCGGTCAGGTCGTCCAGGGTGGCGAAGATGATCCGCTGGCCGGACCGGATGGCTGGCGTCTGGGTCGCCACCTTCGCCCCGGCCACGATGATCCGGGCGCCGGCCCGGCAGCGGTGCAGGTCAGCGGACTGGACCACGCCGAGCTCGGTCACCAGGTCCTGGTAGAAGCCCATCAGGTGCTGGCTCAGATCGATCCCCAGAACCGCCAGCTCCACCTCAACCCGCTCCGCATCGGTCAGCTCCCGCAGCCCCCCCGCCGGAACCAGCCCAGCGAACCCGTCCCCGCCCAGCTCCAGCGGCAGCTGTTCCTCCGGCATAGCACGGGTTTGGGCTACTCCTGCGCCCGTTTTGTAGTGATTTGCGAGCGCCGAATCCGTGCTATGCCGCGACCGGGCACGGGCGAGCACGCCGACGCGGGCCAGGAGGTCGCGGCGGGTCACCCCGGCGGCAGGTGGGTAGAGGGGGTCGAAGGCGCCGACCAGGACCAGGTTCTCGGTGACCGGGCGGGAGGCGCCAGCCCGCTCCCAGAAGTCCCGCAGCGACGCGTACGGCTGGCCAGCCGCGATCCGCGCCACCTCGGCGTCGCTGATGCCCTTCACCTCGCGCAGGCCAGCCCGCAGGCCATCGGGGTTCCCGTCCGTCCGCTCCACCCGCCAGTCACCGGCGGAGGCGTTCACATCGACCGGCAGGACGGGAGTGCCAAGCAGCCGCGCGTCCGCCACGATCACGCGTTTGGGGTACAAACCCGGGTCGTGGGTGAGCACCCCGGCGTAGAAGGCGGCCGGGTGATGACGTTTCAGCCACGCCGACTGGTAGGTCGGGATGGCGAAGGCGGCCGCGTGCGCCTTGCAGAAACCGAACGCGCCGAACGCGGCCAGCACCTCCCACACCTGATCCACGACCTCGCTGGGGTAGCCGCGGTCGCGGGCCGCCCCGGCGAACCACTCCCCCACGTCCCGCCTGTCCGGCTCACCCGCGAGCTTGCGCCTGGTCAGCTCGGCGTCCGACAGGCCGCAGCCGGTCATGATGTCGATGACGCGCAGCACCTGCTCGTGGAAGATGACCACGCCACCGGTCTCGGCCAGGACCTCGGCCAGGTCCGCGTGCGGGTAGCGGGCCGGGCGGCGGCCATGCCTGGTCGCCAGGTAGGGAGTGATCATGTCGGAGTTGACCGGGCCGGGGCGGAACAGCGAGATGTCCACGATCAGGTCGCCGACGTCGCGCGGCAGCAGCTTGGCGACGAGTTCGCGCTGGCCGGGCGACTCGATCTGGAAGCAGCCGAGGGTGCGCGCGGAACGGATCAGCTCGAACGTCGGCTCGTCATGGGTGTCGATCGCGTCGATGTCGACGGGTTCCCCGGTCGTCCGCTCGATCTCGGCGAGCGTGTGGGCCATCGCCGACTGCATCCGCACCCCGAGCACGTCCAGCTTGATCATCCCGGCGGTCTCGACATCGCCAGAGTCGAAGTGGCTCAGCGGCAGGCCCTCGATGCTGGGCTCGACCGGGGTCCGGTCCAGCAGGCGCGCGTCGGAGAGCACCACCCCGCAGGGATGCATGGCGATGTGCCGGGGCAGCCCGTCGAGGTGTTGCGCGAGCTGGAAGATGTGGCTGAGCTGGGGGATGTCCAGCCCGCTGGCGCGCAGCTCCGGCAGCTGGGACATGGCACCGGAGATGTGGGCGGCCCGGATGTGCGGGAAGGCCTTGGCAAGCGCGTCGATCTCGTGCGGCGGCAGCCCCATGGCGGCGCCGACGTCCCTGATCGCGCTGCGGGCCCGGTAGGTCTCCACCATCGACACGCAGGCGACCCGCTGGCCGGTGTAGGCGTCGAAGATGACCCGGTAGGCCTCGATCCGGCGGGCCGACTCCACGTCGAGGTCGATGTCGGGCAGGCCCTGACGGCCCTGCGACAGGAACCGCTCCATGACCAGGTCGTACTCGACCGGGTCGATGCCGGAGATGCCGATCAGGTAGTTGACCAGGCTGCCAGCCCCGGAGCCGCGGATGGAACAGCGGATGCCCTGGTTCCTGATCAGGCCGGCCACGTCGGCGACCGTGAGGAAGTAGGAGGCCAGCCCGGTCCTGGTGATGATGGCGAGCTCGTGATCGAGACGGCGGTGGGCCACCCTGCGGCGGGCGTGCGCTGCCCGGCGGGTCTGGCCCGGCCGACTGACCTGGGGCGGCCCGCCGTGAGCGCGGGGGAAACGGCGCTCCAGCCCGTCCTCGCACCTGGCGCGCAGCAGCGCGACCGGATCGCCGGCCGTCTCCGGCAGGAACCGCCCCCCGATGCCCAGATCCAGCAGCGGGTCAAGGGCGCAGCGCTGGGCGAGGCTGACGGTGTCGGCGAGCAGTCCTGCCATCGCGTCCGCGCCAGCGGACCAGCCGCGGCCGGCCTGGTGATAGCTGCCCTGGTGGTGGCTGGCCTGGTGGTGGCTGGCCTGGTGGTGGGTGGCGCGGCGGTAGCTGGCCTGGTCACGGCGGAGGGCACGGCCGCCGCCCACCGCCACGCTGTCCGGCACCTCGCAGATCCGGGCCGCGATCCGGGCCATCTCGGTGCCGCTGGCCAGGTAGGCCCGGGCGTTGCGGGCATGGCTGCGCCCGAGCGGGACCAGCTGGCGGGCCGCGTCCAGCACCTGCGCGACCGCGCCGTCAGCCGGTTCGAGGTAGCGGACCGCGTTGGTGAGCACAGCCGGGACGCCGGTGTCTTTGGCCAGCCGCAGCATCCGGGCGGCGCGGAAGGTCTCCCCCGCGCTCTGGTGATCGACGATCTCGATCACCACGTCGGCGAGTTCCCGCCAGCGCAGCAGGGCCGCCGACGCCAGGTCGGGCCGCCGGGCGGCGACCGCCCGGCCGACGTCGCTGGCGGGACCAAGCAGCACCACCAGGCCTTCCGCGTGGGCGGCCACCAGATCCGGCGTCACGGCTGGCGCACCCCGCTCACCGGCCGCGTGCGCCGCGCTGACCAGCCGGCACAGGGACGCCCAGCCCCGTCCGCCCGTGGCCAGCAGCGTCACCCTGGCGGCGTCCTCGTTGCGCAGCCGGACCGGCGCCTGGGCGTTCAGCAGCCTGCCACCCGCACCCCCGGCAACCCTGGCACCTGCTCCGGTCCCGGTTCCGTCAGCCAGCGCCGTGTCAGCCAGCGCCGTGTCAGCCAGCGCCATGTCCGCGCCGAGGATGGGCGCTATCCCCGCCCCCGTGCATGCCACGGCGTGCTTGACCGCTCCGTACAGCCCGTCGCGTTCGGTGAGCGCGAGCGCTGGCATGCCGAGTTCGGCTGCCCGGGCTGCCAGCGCGGCAGGCCCGGCCACGCCGTACCGCATCGAGTACGACGAAGCGACGTGCAGGTGGGCGAAGTCCTCCGCCCAGCTCAGCCCCGGCATCAGTGCGCCCCCGGCAACCTGCTCCCTTTCCTCAATCCCAGACCCGGGCCAGCAGCCAGTTGCCGGTGCCGGCGTCCCGCCGCAACTCGTAGGTGGCGGCCGGGACGTTCCGGCCCGGCGATGCTTCTACCCGCCAGAACTCGTGCTCCGACGGCTCCCCAGAATCCGCTTTCAGCTCCAGGCTGACCACCCACTGCTCGAGCACTCTCAGCACCGAATAGTGGCGGCCCCGCCAGACGAACCTGGCCGGTCTGCCGTCCCGTACCCAGACGTCAACCGGCTCTCCGTACACCCTGCTCACGTGCCCCGCTCTCCCTGTTCCCGGCAAACCGCCCGGGGGAAGAACAGGCAGCGCAACTACCTGCTCGAATATATATTCGACTAACGATTATGACAATGAACTGGGCCGGTCCGGCCACCAGATTCCGCTACGTGATCATGGGATTACTGCTGCTGGAACGATAGCCACGCCATGATCACTCAGCTGGGCAGGCCGATCATGCGGCCCAGGCAGCGGGCAGCGTGGTCGAAGAATCCGGCCCGGTCGGTGATCACGTTCTCGAACTGGCCGAACAGTTCGAAGCTCACCATCCCGAACACGCTGGCCCAGGCGGCCAGTGACCGCGCCGCGATGTCGTCGGGCACCGCGGCCAGGACCGACTCCCGCAGCCGGACGGCGTCGGGCGCGAACGACCCGGGCGGGGGCGGCCAGATCCCGGGCTGGCCAGACCCGGCCGGACCAGACCCGGGCGGGCCAACTGCCCCGCTGGCGTGCGCATCGCTGATGACCTTCCCGAGCACCACGGCGATCCGGGCCGCCGGCCCGATCGTCTGCTCGGGCGCCCGGTAACCGGGCACCGGCGAGCCGTACACCAGGGCGTACTCGTGCGGATGGGCCAGGCCCCACTCCCGGACGGCACGGCAGGCCGCCAGCCACCGGCCAGCGTGATCGTCGCGGCGGCAGGCCCCCTCGGCCTTCTCGACGGCCGCCCCGATCGCGTTGTAACCATCGATGATCAAGGCAGTGAGCAGGTCGTCCCGGCTGGGGAAGTAGCGGTAGACAGCCGAGGAGACCATGCCCAGGTCCCTGGCGACCGCACGCAGCGACAACCCGGCCGCGCCCGATACGGCCAGGTGCCTGCGGGCGGTCTGCGTGATCTCACGGGTGAGTTCCGCCCGGACCCGCTCGCGTGCGGTACGGCTGGCGTTCACGGCGCAAGCTTAGCAGAGCATCAGAACATGAAGAGAGCACCGCTCCAGACCAGCGGGGAAGCGACCCACTATGAGCTCGGATCCACGATGGGCAACTGCTCCTACCCGGCAGCGCCCGCCGACCAGCTCTATGTGGCGCTTCCCCCGGGCACGTATGCCTCGGCCGCCGCCTGCGGCAGCTACCTGCACGTCACCGGGCCGGACGGGTCGGTCACGGTCGAAGTCGTCGATCAGTGCCCGGACTGCGGGCCCGGGCCACATCGACCTCAGCGCGCAGGCCTTCGCGCGGATAGCGCCACTGGTGGCCGGCCTGGCCCCGGTCACCTACCAGACCATCGCCGACCCGCCGCTGCCCGCCCCGCTGGCGCTGCGGGTCAAGGAGGGCTCCAACCCGTACTGGCTGGCGCCGCGCCCCGCGGCCCCAGCGGGACCCGGCGCCATCCTGCTGACATCACGGGCACGCGTGCGGACGCGCCCGTGCTGGCTGGCGCCCGGCGGGGCAGGGTGTGAGGGCTGGCGGGCCGCTGAAGTCCTCGTTCGGCTGGACGGTTTTAGGGGTGGGTGGACCAGCCGGGCATCGGGAACCCGGCGAGCAGGTCCCGGACCTCGCCCGCGATCCGCTCGATGGCCGCCTCGTCCTCCTTCAAGGCGGCCGAGACCGCTTCGTCCATCCAGGCGGCGAGCTGTGGCATGTGCTGCTCGGTCAGGCCGCGGGTGGTCAGCGCGGGCGTGCCGATCCGCAGGCCGGACGGGTCGAACGGCTTGCGCGGGTCGAACGGGACCGTGTTGTAGTTCGTCTCGATGCCGGCCCGGTCGAGCGCCTTGGCGGCGGGCTTGCCCGCGATGCCCTTCGGCGTCAGGTCCATCAGGATGAGGTGGTTGTCGGTGCCACCGGAGACGAGGTCGAACCCGCGCTCGGACAGGGCCGTTGCGAGGGCCTTCGCGTTGGCGACCACCTGCTCCGCGTAGGTGCGGAACTCCGGCTGTGCCGCCTCGTGCAGCGCCACCGCGATCGCCGCCGTGGTGTGATTGTGCGGGCCGCCCTGCAGGCCGGGGAAGACGGCCTTGTCCAGGGCCGACGCGTGTTCGGCGTCGGACATGATCATGGCGCCACGGGGGCCGCGCAGGGTCTTGTGCGTGGTGGTGGTGATCACCGGGGCGTATCCCACCGGCGAGGGGTGGGCACCGCCGGCGATGAGCCCGGCGATGTGCGCGATGTCAGCCACCAGCAGGGCGCCAGTGTCGGCCGCGATCTCAGCGAAGGCCGGGAAGTCGATCGTGCGCGGGATCGCGGTGCCGCCGCAGTAGATGACCTTCGGCCGTTCCTTGCGGGCCAGGTCACGGACCTCGTCGAGGTCCACCCGGCCGGTGTCGGCCCGCACCCCGTACTGCACGGAACGGAACCACTTGCCGGTCACCGAGACCGGCCAGCCGTGGGTCAGGTGGCCGCCCATCGGCAGCGCCATCCCCATCACCGTGTCGCCCGGCTGGAGGAACGCCAGGTAGACGGCGAGGTTGGCGGGCGACCCGGAGTAGGGCTGGACGTTCGCGTGGTCCACGCCGAACAGCGTTTGGGCCCGGTCGACGGCCAGTTTCTCCAGCGGGTCGATCACCTGCTGGCCCTCGTAGTAGCGCCGGCCCGGGTACCCCTCGGAGTACTTGTTGGTCAGCACCGTGCCGGCCGCTTCCAGGACCGCGACGGAGACATAGTTCTCCGACGGGATCATGCGGATCTTCTCGAACTGCCGGCGCGCTTCGGCGTTGATCAGGTCCGCGGTCTCCGGGTCGGTGCGTGCGACGTGGGGCACGGGCGGCTCATGCATAGGTGGACCTCCTCGCCAAGAGGCTACACAGCGGAAACGGTGCTGGCGTAGACGGCGTCGAGCAGGGACATTCTGCGCTGATCGTCGGCGAGGTTGATGCTCATGCGGTTCATGACGTACGCGAACGCCAGCCCGGTCTGCGGGTCGGCGCAGACCGACGAGCCGCCGAAGCCGTCATGGCCGAACGCGGCCGGGTTCGGGCCGTAATGACCCTCCGGCCCGGACAGCAGATATCCGAGACAGAACTCCAGCGGGAGGCCGAGCACCAGGTCAGTGCAGCGGCCCTGGCCGGTGCACGCCGTCCGCAGGGCCTCCGGCCGCACGATCCGCTGCGTGCCGTCGGCCAGCGCCCCGAGGACGGTGGCCAGGCCCAGCGCGGTCGCATGCCCGTTCGCGGCCGGTATCTGCGCCCGGCGCCAGGCGGGATCGTTGGCCTCGCCGCCTTTCAGCGACGGGTTGAGGAGCGCGGCCGCTGCCGCCGGGTGAGCCGTCGCGAACCGCTCACCCATGAGCTCCCGCTCCCGCGGGGTGAACCAGTGCGGCCTCAGCTCCGAGCACCGGGCCAGGTCTTCCTCCGCCAGGCCGATGTGGACATCTGCCCCGAGTGGCCCGGCGACTTCGGCGGCGAAGAACGCGCCGAGGCTCTGCCCGGTGATCCGCCGGACGATCTCCCCGGCCAGGAAGCCGAACGTGATCGCGTGGTACCCGCTGACCGTGCCCGGCTCCCAGAGCGGCTCCTGCGCGGCGAGCAGGGAGGTCACCTTCTCCCAGTCGCCGAAATCGGCCACACTGACCGGCGCGGTGAACCCGGCCAGCCCCGCGCGGTGGCTCATCACCCAGCGCACCGGGATGTCCTTCTTGCCGCCCGCCGCGAACTCGGGCCAGTACCACGAGACCGGCCGGTCCGGATCCAGGCCCGCCCGGTCCATCAGGATGTGGACGCACAACGCGGTCATGGCCTTGGTCACCGACCAGACGTTGGTCAGCGTCGCGGCCCGCCACGGGCGCTTGCGCGCCGGGTCGGCCCAGCCGGCCCACAGGTTCACCACCGGCTTCCCCGACGCCACCACGGCGACACTGGCGCCGAGCTCGTCGCGCTCCTCGAAGTTCTGCGCGAACGCCGCGCGAACCCGCTCGTATCCGGGGGCACAGGTTCCGTGGATCACAACACCGGCACTGCCCACGAGGCCACCTCCTGCCTCCCAGTCAAGCCGACGAAGGCAGCGGTGGCGAGATGCGCGTTATGCCCCGCCGGCGAGGTGGGCGTGCAGGTCAACCGGCAGCGTACGTGTCCGTTGCGTGACCTGGAAGCGGCACAATAAGGAGCGGGCGCCTGTAGCTCAGCCGGACAGAGCAGCTGCCTTCTAAGCAGCGGGTCGCGGGTTCGAATCCTGCCAGGCGCGCCAGCCAGCGCCGCGGGTATGGCGAGGACTCCATCTACTGAGACTTGTCCAAGAGCCGCTACGTGGGCGCGGTCAGCTTAGGGTTCAGCCCGGCCGGGGAGCGCATCCGCCGGAAGGTCACCGGCCGCACCAAGGCCGATGTCCGTGACAAGCTCCGCGATCTGCACCAGGAAGTCGACAACGGGCTGCGGACCAGCCGGACCTACACCGTGAACGACACGCTCGACGAGTGGCTGGCGTGTGGGCTGGACGGCGTGTCCGCGCGGACCGTGGGTCTGTACCGGGACACGATCGCCCCGATGCTGCGGGCGCAACTCGGCACGGTGAGGCTGCGGGATCTGATGTCGAGCGACGTCCAGGGCGCGCTCACGGCGCTGGCGTCCCGGGTGTCCACCCGGACGGTGCAGATCTCGCGCAACGTGCTGGTCCGGGCGATCCGGCACGCCGAACGGGACGGCCTGGTCGTCCGCAACGTCGCCGCGCTGGTCAAGCCACCCAAGGGCCAGCGCGCCGGGCGCCCATCGAAGTCGCTCACCCTGGAGCAGGCGATCGCCTTGATGGATGCCGCCAAGGGGCACCCGGCTGGAGGCATACATCACCTTGTCCCTTCTCACGGGTCTGCGGACGGAGGAGGCTCGCGCGCTGCGCTGGGACCACGTCGTCGCCTGGGCCGGTGACCAGTGGCAGCCGGTCACCGAGGCCCGGGTTCGATGACGAGGAACTCGCGGTGTTCGTCTGGCGCTCCGATCGCGCCGGGAGCGATACAAAGACCCCGAAGTCCCGGAGGACACCGGCCCTGGCCCGCAGATGCGCGCCCGCACTGCGCGAGCAAAGGACCAGGCAGGCAGCGGACCGGCTGGTCGCCGGGCAGCTGTGGCAGGACTACAACCTGGTGTTCGCCTCCACCGTCGGCACGCCCCTCGATGATCACAACGTCCGCAGACAGTTCCGCAAGATCACCGAGGCCGCCGGACTTGGCAGCACCTGGGTGCCCCGGGAGCTGCGGCACACGTTCGTGTCGCTGCTGTCCGCTCATGGCGTGCCGGTGGAAGCGATCGCGCTGCTGGCCGGGCACAACCAGAGCGCCACGACAGAGCTGGTCTACCGGCATCAGATCGTGCCCGCCCTAACCCGCGGCGCCGAGGTCATGGACCAAATCTTCAGCTAGCAGATCCGGAAAGCCGAGCACCGACAAGGCAACCCTGAGCGCGACATGGTTGGGCAGCCTGCCGATAGATGCATGAACGAGCATCACACGTCAGCCAGAAGGCGCTCCAGCGTCCGGTACACGCCGCTACTCTGTGAGTCCGTGCCGAGATCGAGCGTCGTGGTCGCTGTACTGATCATCGACGCCTCCGTTGAAGCCAAGATCAAAGAGAAGCACAAACTGACCCCGGCTGAGGTGCACGAGGCTGTCAGGCTCGCCCCTGATGCGCAGGCCGCCTGGGATGACGACCCGGAGCACGGGCGTCGACTGGTGGTAACGGGAACGACCTACATGGGTCGCCCCGTCATCGCCTACCTGGTGCCCCTTAACGAGAACGATCCCGAAGAAGGCACCTTCAAGCTGAAGACCGCGCTCTCTGAGCCGAGCTAGTGGTAGTACCACAGACCCGATACGGGCATGATGAGGTTGTGGAGAAGATGACCGAGTATCAGCAGGACGACAGCGAGCCCGAGCCCAGTTGGGACGAGGCTGTTGCGGCGTTCGGCTCTGGTGAGCCCGTAGATCTGATCCGGCCTAACCGCAAGATAGTCATCAACTATCGCTACGAAGACGGCCGCGTCCACGCGTCATCGCCGGACCTCACAGGGTTTGAAGTGATGGGTCCAACTCTGTATGAGACCAAGAGACTGGTACGGATCGACCTTGCCGGTTACTTGGACTCTGGGGTTGAGCTGGATGAGCGTGAGCCGCGTCTGATATTCACCGACAGCACCAGCAGAAGCCGGGTAATCCACGGCCCAGGGGAGCAGGTTACGACTACGGCTAGCGGGCGCAGCCGTGCCCTTATGGCTCCGGCGCGCGTCAGGGTCGTTTGATGGAAGTGACGCTCATCCTGGGTGACTTCGCCGAAACAGATCCCTCCTCAGGCAAGGTTCACATCCTTGGAGCAGGCTGGTCAGTGACCGGTCCCGCTCCGAGCCCGCAAGCTATCGTCGCTTTCCTGCGAGTCTCGCCAGATCGCGTGCACTCACCGATTGCTTTCACCGCCCGACTGCTAGACAAGACCAGACAAGTGGTCGAGACACCAGGCGTGGGAGGCATGCAACGCCTAGAGATTTCCGGGCAGGTCGAGATACAAGTCCCTGACGCCTGGGACGCCGTATCGGATCTGCCTGCATCATTCGCGATCAACATCGGCGCTCTTCCACTCAAACCTGGGAGTGCCTACTCTTGGACCGTCGAAATTGATGGCAAAGAAGAGGCGCACGCTGATTTCATAGTCAGGGCGTCCTGACCTCGTGCATCGTGTGTAAGTGGTGACAACCGTGGCCGGGAGCAAGAGTGACGGTCGGCCGCTCGTAGCTCGCGGATCAACAGCTGGACCGCTCGTAGCGTGGAAGCGCCCCCTGCACGCTGGGGGGACCATGGACGGACTGGAGATCGACTACCAGGCACCGCTGTCACCACACCGGCAGATCGCCGCCTGGCTGCGCAAACGCATCGACGCCGGCGAGTTCCCACCCGGCAAGCGCCTGCCCTCAGAAAACGACATCCAGCAGCTCACCGGAGTCGCCGCCACCACCGTCCGGCGCGCCATCGCGCTCCTGCGCGAGCAGGGGATCGTCTACACCGTGCCCGGCCGCGGCACTTACGCCGGACAGCCACCGGCCGAGACCTGACCGCCCCGGACGTTCTCACCTGGCGCGTACCCCTCGGGCTCTGACCGGTCACCCCCATCGCGCCTGTCACCGCCTGCAAGAACCGTCGTTTCGCCGACAGTCCCCCATGCCGCCGTTTCTCCTGCTCACCGCCTTCCACCCTGCGCCCCCACCCGTCCCCTGCCGCCCATAACTTCCTGATCTTGCTCGCCTGCCTTGCCACCATGACCCATAGCCCTGCAGACCGTTGCATTACCGAATGATCATGGTCAGTTCTGCGGGCCAGGCGGTGGGAAAAGGGGGCGATTGATGGCTGTGGCGGTCACCGTGACGAAGGGCTACGACCTCGGATATGTGTCGAAGAACCAGGCCCAGACCGGGACGGAGAAGACCACCGGCGGTTACTGCATCAACGCCGCTCAGGCCGGGGAGCCGCCGGTCCGCTGGGGGGCCGGGCGCGGCCGCGCTGGGCTTCGCCGCGGGCCAGGTGGTCGAGCGCACGCCCTAGAACGCGTGTGCGCGGCGGGCCGGCGCGGGTGGCCGGTGGCCGGTACGCTGCTGTCATGACCGCGCAGCCTGACCGCGGCCAGGACATGACCGGCGCGTATGAAGTGATCCACCTCGGTGGGGAATCTGCCGCTATCGTCCCCCTGGCGGAACTGCGGCGACTGCGGGCCGTCGAGCGGCATGCCTCCCCGGAAGCGCTGGAAGAGGCAGAGATCGAGACCACGCTCGCCACCCACGACGAGTGGGTCGCCGCCGGGTGCCCTGGCGCGCTGTCACACGAGGAGGTCATGGCCGGACTGCTCGGCAGCAACCGGTGAAGATCCGGTGGACCCCGGCTGCTGCGGCCTCAGCCCGGCGCTTCATGCACGACCAGGACCGCATGCGCGCGATCGGCGCCGCCGTGGCAGGCCTGGCCGAAGACCGCTCCCTGCCGAGGGATTCCGGAGGCCTTGGATGACACGGCTGCCAGACTCTACTGCACGTCGTTACGGCAGGGTTTTTGATGAGATCGCGGCTGAGTACGACCGCCGCCGTCCGACCTATCCTGACGAACTCGTCGACCAAGCTTGTCAGGTCGCGGGGATCGGGAGCGGTGATCATGTGCTTGAGGTTGGGTGTGGAAGCGGCCAACTGACGCGCGGCCTTGCCGCTCGGGGCCTGCACGTCACAGCACTCGAACCCGGCAAGAGCCTCATAGCACTGGCCAGGCAGAACCTGGAAGGTGCTGGAGAGGTAGAATTTGTGAACGCTCAGTTTGAGGATGCATTGCTTCCCCGCGAGCAGTTTCAGGCCGTGTTCTCTGCGTCCGCGTTTCACTGGGTTGACCCTAAGGTTAGTTGGCAGAAGACCGCTGACGTACTTGTTCCCGGTGGAACGCTCGCCCTCCTGCAATACTGCGGACTTGAGGAGCCGCGTAGCAAGCGAGATCAGGAAGCAGCACTCGCTGCCATGAGAAAGGTCGCCCCGGACATTGCCGCTAATTGGCCGGCCTACCGGGATCTCCACGCCACGCTCGCTGGGATGGAGCAACGCCGTGGCAACGTCTCAGAGGTATGGGCCTGGCTCGGCAGCTATGACATAGGGCAAGATTACGCCGGCCGCTTGTTCGGTGATGTTCAGGTGGCAGTCATGCCAAAGCTCATCGAGCACACTCCTGACGAGCTCAATGCGCTCGTACGTACGATGTCGTTTTACGCCCGGCTTTCACCGGGCCAACGCCAAGCCCTTGAGCGTGAACACGAGGCCATGTATGCCCGACTCGGGCGCCCGATTCGCGCCAGCACGGTCGCGGCTCTGGTCACGGCACGGCGCAGCACGGAGGGAGATGATCACCGCATATCGCCTGAGGGCACGCCGCACTGATTCGCTCTTCCTCGCCGCTCGATCCTCTCGGCCGAGTCCTCCGTGCCAAGGCCGAGCCGCTATGCGGTCGCTTCGTGAGCATTGACACGCCGGCCCCTGCCAAGGGTGGCTGCTGCGAGGACGGGGGAGGAGCAGGCATGGAGCGGCCGGGACCGCCCAGGGTCAAGATCACCGTGTTGTCCGCGCATGGCCTCGCAGGTACGGAAGGACACTGGCTGCGACAACCGGTTTCCGGCACACGATGTACTAGCGTCATCATCATGGACGGTCACGAGCGCCGCCTGGCATACGAGCCGCTGAGCCTGGTGCAACTGGGTCGCCTGCTAGTTGGGGCGGACCAGTCCCGGCGCTGGCGGCTGGTTGCCGAGTTCTTGGAGGACTACCGCTGGGAGCCGTCGGGCACACGGTTTGCCCTGCTAGATGATGAACCGCCCGGGACGGGTGACGAACGCTGGGACGTCTTCCTCGCCGCGCTCGCGGAGCATCTCGCTGCCCGGGACGGACGCGGTGCTCCGCCGTGGGTGGAGCAACGTTCGCTGCGACGGTTGTGGTTCCCCTTCAACACGCGAGCGGCGCGGGTAGATGCGCTGGTCCACGCGCCCGCGGCGTTCCGGCGGCGGGGCGTGTATGTGGCGCCACAGGAACTGGACGTGGCATGACAGAGCCCGATCCTCTCCTTGACCGCGCCGCCATTGAGGATGCTTTCCGTCGGCTCGGTGATCGACTCGCGCGTCGCGGCGTCGTCGCGGACATATACGTCTTCGGTGGTGCGGCGATGGCACTGGCCTACGACGCGCGCCGGGCAACGCGAGACATAGACGCGGTGTTCCAGCCGCACGGAGTGGTGCTGGAAGAGGCATGGGCGGTTGCCGATGAGCTTGGGCTGCCTCGGTGGTGGCTCAATGAGCAGGCGAGCGCCTATGTTGCTCCTGGTGGTGATGTGGCTGCCCCGCGTGTGTTCGATCACCCGGGACTTCGCGTGTCAGCTGCTTCGCCGGAGCACCTACTGGCGATGAAAGTGCTCGCAGCGCGGCGCCGCGACGCAGAGGACATCAGCTTTCTGGTCAAGCATCTCCGGCTCTCTAGCGTGGCAGAGGTCCTAGCCGTGTGTGCGGACGTCTTCCCGGACGAGCCTGTGCCGGACCGCGCCAGGATGGTTCTTGAAGACCTGCTCGGCGGCGTTGACGAGCATGGGTAGCCGGATGCCCAGCTCAGCGACCGAGTCCGCTGGTTGGGTGGGTGTCGGGAATGAGACGGGGTGGGTTATGCACCTGGGGCGCAAGGACAAAGACGAGTCAGTCGAAAGCGAGAGCGGCGCGCTGCGAGCCACGGTGGACCGTTTGAATTCGCTGCCCTTGGTGTCCCTTGCCTCCCACCTCATGTTCGGGTTTCAGGGGACGGCGGCCGACGCCCATATGACGTACGTTCTCACGCGGTACGGTGTCTCTGTGCGCGACGCCGGGGCTGTCGAGCGTTTTCTGGCAGGCTCGACTTCGATCGACGCGATCCGGGCACGTGCCTAGCCGCGCCGTTACAGGACGTTCCAGGCGGAGATGACCATCTGCTCGTGCTCGGTGCCCAGCGCGCTGAGAGTGCCCGGATGTGGGTGGCGGAACAGCCGGCCGGCTGACGGGTCGAGGCCGAGCCAGCGGGCGGTGAGCACGCGCTGCAGGTGACCGTGCGCGACGAGGGCGAGGTCGCCGTCGTTCAGCAGCGGCCGGACCCGGTCCAGCACCGCGTCCGCGCGCGCAGCCACCTGCTGGAGCTGCTCGCCAGGATGGCCGGCACCGCCGGGAATGACGCCGTCCCGCCACAGGTACCAGCCCGGCCTGGTCTCCTGGATCTGCGCCGCGGTCATGCCCTGCCTGCGGCCACGCCCGCGTCAGTCAGCGGAATGTCGGTGCGGCCCGCGTGCTGGCCCGACCGGCTCCACTCGGTCTCGCCGTGCCTGATCAAGATCAGCTCACCCATGCCCTGCATAATGTCACCTGATCTGATTCGCGCATTTGCGGTCGCGTCGGGAAGAGGACGCCCCTCCCCTGATCGGCGGGAAATGACCAGCAGCCGTGCCGCCGATGCTGATGCATCCGCCGTTGCTGACTGTCCTGCGCCGTGAAGCCGTTGGCGATGGCCCACGCGTGAATATCTTCAGGCTCCCAGCTGTAGCCATGATGCTTGAGGTGCTTGAAAATGTGGACGGCACCCGAGCGTGCCCCGGGATCGTTCAGGCTCTTGTCGCGCTCTTCGGGACGCAGATGCGCCACATGCCTGACGACATCGAGCGCAGTGGGCCTCGTGAACGGGGATCGCGCACGCCTCTGGCTGGGCTTAGCCGTGCTGATAAGGCGCCGGCGGCGATAGGTGAAAGAGCGGAGCCGCTTCAGCGCTTCTTCCACGACGGGGTCCAGCCGCCGGCCATCACCGTCTCCGCTTACCGGCATGAGTGGACGTCCTGGGCGGCGTTTAGTTTCCGAACGAGAGGCGCAGGTCCGCGTTGATCATGACATCAAGGCGGTAGCGCAATTGGTCAAGGCGTTCTGCATCCTCGTCGGATGCCTCGCCCATCAGCGTCCAGGTGAGGCGCTGGTCCTCGATGTCGAAGCGGATCTGGTCATCCGGCCGGTCGGGCCACAGGGATGCCCAAACAACCAGGGAAGGAAAGACGGTCTGAACTACGCGGGGCGGGAGTTCGTCATCGCGGAGATCAAGCCATGTGCGGCGCGCCTGGTCTGCGATTGGATCGCTGAGTGCCTCGTAGATCGCCCACGCTGGCGGCGGCTGGGCTTTGGAGCGCCTGCGGAGGACGCGGATCGAGACCATCTCCTCCCGCGCCTCGGTCAAGGTCACAGTACTTATCCCGCCTCGGCAAGACCACCCGCCCAGCGGCATGACCGGCGTGACCGGCGTGACCGGCAAAGAGCTTCGCTGCCCGCGCCGCCCGGGGTCAGGAGACTGTCGAAGTTGCCCGGCGGTCGGCGAAGACCAGGTAGTTGAAGATGACGAACCTGAGGATGAACGTGACGCCGTTGGCGCACAGGTAGAGCCCCTGCACGAAGGCGCTGAACGCGAAGCCGTGCAGCCCGAGCAC
>DATKRG010000225.1:0-101789 GCA_035532275.1 Streptosporangiaceae bacterium
TTCTGCTCGATCTGGATCTGGTAGGCGTCGAGGAGGATGGGGGCGGTGGCCAGGGCGGCGAGCCAGCGGGGTGCGCCGCGGCGCTGCAGGACCAGGTAGAGGGCGATGGCCATGGCCAGCCCCAGCACATGCTGCACCGCCGCCAGCAGCGACGGGTTGGCTATCCCCAGCAGCGGCTTGATGAGTACCTGGTAGCCGGGCGGGTCGTTCCCCGGGTAGGCGCCGAACAGGTACTTCATCGAGTCGATGTAGTACAGGGCGGGCCGGTAGGCGATCTGGGCCGCCGCCCGCAGCACCAGGCCTGCCGCGAGCAGCAGGGCCAGCAGCCAGTGCCGCCGCACCAGCGGCAGCTCACCGCGTGCCAGTGCCAGCGTGCGCCGTGCCAGCGCGCTCGGCTGTGCCAGCCAGCCCGGGCTGGCAGGCACGGGCTGTCCCGCGGCTGTCGTAGGCATTCGCATGAAGGTTATCCCGCCCGATGATGGCCGTTGCCCGCGCGGCCGCGTCTGCCTGCCGTCACGGGTACCGAACGTTGCGTCGCGCTGCATGCTCAGACTGGCCTGCGGGAAACCGGACTCCCCCCGATCAGCCCTGAGTAAGCATAGCGAAACGCTCCGCGACTGCCGCCCTGGCGAGGGCCGTCGCCCGGACATGCCGACACCGTCCGGCTGCTGGATGCCAGCCCCCATCTTCTCACGTGACCAGCTCATCCCCCGACCAGCCCGCTTGTCGGTGCCCCCGCCTACGATCCGGGCCATGCAGGCAGACGCGCAGGCCTGCCCGGCAGCCGTCGGCGCCGGGGACCCGATCCGCGCCTGGGACTGGATCCGCGCCCAGGCGGCGGAGCGGGCCGCCAGCCCGGCGCGCACGCCGCGCGCGCCGGGCACGGCGGCTCGCTGCCGGGCCTGCACCGGCCCGGTACGGCCGGGCTATGCCCGCTGCTTCCAGTGTGAGCTGCACGCCCAGGGCGCTCCTGGCCTGCTGGCGGACACCGTGGCGCCGGTCGCTCACGCGGCCAAGGGCAGCCCGCTGGCCCAGGACCTGTGGCGGTACAAGGCTGGCTGCCCGGGCAGCCAGCCCGCGCGCGTGCATCTGCTCTCGCTCCTGCTTGTGTTCCTGCACGACCACGGCCGCCGCGTCTGGCGGGAGGCGGGCATGGCCCGGCCCAGTCATGCCTGTGTGGTGCCCAGCGGCCGTGGCCGCCCTGGCACGCATCCGCTCCAGACCTTGGTCGCTCCCTATCTGGCGCTGCCGTGGGCCACGCTGCGGGCAGAGGCGGGTGGTGACCCGTGGGCACGGGCGCTGGATCCCGGGCGGTTCCGGGCACGGCAGCCGCTGCCGGGAGCATCCGTCCTGTTACTCGACGACACCTGGGCATCGGGCGCCAGCGCCCAGTCGGCGGCCGTCGCGCTGAAACTGGCAGGCGCCGCGGCGGTGGCGGTCGTGGTGCTCGGCAGGCACGTGTCCCCGGCCGTCAATAGGCTGGATCCGTGACCCTGGACTCCCCCTCCCGGACCGGCCTGGTTCGCCGGGCCCGGCGCATCAACCGCGAACTGGCCCTGCTCTACCCGGACGCGCACTGCGAACTCAACTTCAGCACGCCGCTGGAGCTGCTGGTAGCCACCATCTTGTCGGCGCAATGCACCGACAAGCGGGTCAACATGGTGACCCCGGTGCTGTTCGCCCGGTACCGCGACGCGGCCGACTACGCCTGCGCCAGCCGCGAGGACATCGAGAAGATCATCCAGTCGACCGGCTTCTTCCGGGCCAAGACCACCAGCATCATCGGCCTGGGCCAGGCGCTGTGCGACCGGTACGGCGGGCAGGTGCCCGGCCGGCTGCGTGACCTGGTGACGCTGCCGGGAGTGGGCCGCAAGACCGCCAACGTGGTGCTGGGCAACGCGTTCGGCGTGCCCGGGATCACCGTGGACACCCATTTCGCCCGGCTGTCCCGCCGCTTCGGCTGGACCAGCCAGACTGATCCCGAAAAGATCGAATCCGAGGTCGGGGCGCTGTTCCCGCGCTCGGAGTGGACGATGCTGTCGCACCGCCTGATCTGGCACGGCCGCCGGATGTGCCACGCCCGCCGCCCGGCCTGCGGCGTGTGCCCGCTGGCCCGGCTCTGCCCGTCCTTCGGCGAGGGGCCGGTGGACCAGAAGGTGGCGCGAGCGCTGGTAAGGCAGGGCCCGTTCTCGTGACCGCTGCCACGCCGTCCGCCGCGACCCCGCACTGGCTCGCCGAGCTCGCCGGCAAGGCCCGCGAGTTGGCGGTCCCGCCGCCGCTTCGCGCGCCGCCCGCCGGTGGCGGGCGGCCGTCGGCGGTGCTGATGCTCTTCGGGGAGACCGGCGGCGAGCCCGACCTGCTCATCGTCCAGCGGAGCCCGTGGCTGCGGCGGCACGCCGGCCAGCCCGCGTTTCCCGGTGGTGCCGTCGAGGCCGCCGACCAGGGGCCGGTGGGCGCGGCCCTGCGGGAGGCCGCCGAGGAGGCGGGGGTGGACCCGGCCGGGGTGGAGGTCCTCGCGGTGCTGCCGGAGCTGTTCATCGCCCGCAGCGGATTCAGCGTCACCCCGGTGCTGGCGTGGTGGCGCCGCCCGGTCCCGGTGGTTGCCGCGGCGGACGGCGAGGTGACGTCGGCGGTCCGGGTCCGGCTCGCCGACCTCGCCGATCCCGCGAACCGGCTCCGGGTCCGGCACCCCATGGGCTCGGCCGGGCCGGCCTTCCGTGTGCACGGCATGCTGGTATGGGGATTCACCGCGGCGCTGGTGGACCGGCTGCTGGTGCTCGGCGGCTGGGAGCGGCCCTGGGACACCGGGCGGGAGGAGGATCTCCCGCCCGACGTGCTGGAATCCGCCGCCCGCGGTTAGGACCTGCCCTGGCGCATGCGGCTGGCACGCCCGGGCGGCCGGGGCGGTGGCGAGCCGGGTGCGCCCGGTGAACAGCCGTGGTGCGCACAGGTGAAATGGCCCTATACGGTGGGGCGGTGCCCGGTGATCTGCTGGACCTGATTTTGATCGCACTCGCGGCCGCGTTCGCCGTGGCCGGCTACCGGCAGGGCTTCATCGTCGGCGTGATGAGCTTCATCGGCTTCCTCGGTGGCGCCGCGGTCGGTGCCCTGTTCTCGCCGGCTGTCGCCCGGACCCTGGTGAGCGGGCCCGCCCAGCAGGCCCTGGTCGCCATCATCGTGGTCTTCCTCGCCGCCATGGTCGGCCAGCTCATCGCGTCCCTGATCGGGGCGGCGATGCGTTCCCAGGTGACCTGGCGGCCGGTGGCCTTCGTGGACGCCGTCGGCGGTGCCGCGGTGAGCGTGATCTCGGTGCTGCTGATCGCCTGGCTGATCGGCTCCGCGGTCGCCAACGCGCCGTTCCCGGCGGTGGCCGGCCAGGTGAGCCGGTCGGTGGTGCTGCGGGGGGTGGACAGGTTCATGCCGCCCGGTGCGCACGTCATGTTCTCCGATTTCCGCCGGCTGCTGGCCAGCGGCCCGTACACCCAGGTCTTCGGGGCGCTCGGGGCGGAAGGCGCCCTGCGGGTGCCGCCGGCCAATCCCGCCGTGCTCAAATCGGCCGGGCTGGTCAGGGCACGCCCCAGCGTGGTGAAGGTCTTCGGGACGGCCCCGAGCTGCTCGCGCACGCTGGAGGGCTCGGGGTTCGTGTTCGCGCCGCAGCACGTTCTGACCAATGCCCACGTCGTCGCCGGGGTGACGCAGGGGCCCACCGTAGTCGCGGGGCATGGGCGTGCCCTCCCGGCGCGGGTAGTTCTTTATGATCCTGAACGAGACCTTGCGGTGCTCTATGTGCCCGGGCTGCGGGCGCGTCCGCTGTCGTTCGACGGCCATGCGAGCACCGGCGACAACGCCATCGTCGCCGGCTACCCGCTGAACAGCACCTTCACCGTCGTCGCGGCCCGCATCGGCAGCGAGCAGTCCGCGAACAGCCCCGACATCTACCAGGAGCACACCGTGACCCGCGACATCTACGCGGTGCGGGCGCTGGTCCAGCCGGGGAACTCGGGCGGGCCGCTGCTCGCGCCGAGCGGCGCGGTGTACGGGGTCGTGTTCGCCGCCGCGGTCGGCATCAAGGACACCGGCTACGCGCTCACCGCCGGGGAGGTCGCCCCCGACGTCCACCGGGGCAGGACCGCTACCAGCGCGGTATCCACCCAGCTCTGCAGCTGACCGCCCGGGCCGCGGCCGGCTCACCCGGCAGGTTCGGCGTCGGCGGCCTCAGCCGCGTCTGCGCCTTCGCCGGTCAGGCGGAAGCCGAAGCCATCCGCGCCCGCCAGCCCGTGCCGGCTGATCTGGTCGGCCAGGGCGGCCGCCTGGCGTGCTATCGGCCCGGCCGCGATCCCGTGCGGGCAGGTGCTCGCGTACCCGCTGACCCGTTGCCCGCCCCGCCGCAGCAGGGTGGCGGCGCCCACCGCGTTACCGCGCCGGGCATGGGTCAGGCCGACCGCGATCTGGGCCAGCCCCTGCCACAGGTCACGCTCGGCCACCGGGGCGCTCTTCCACGCCGCCTCCAGCACCTCGTGCGCATGGAACGGGCGGCCGGTATCGAGCAGGTGCTGGGCCATGCTCAGCGCCTGTGCCGGCGTGACCGCCAGGTCGTCGGGGATGCGCTCCTCGCCGGTCTCACCGTGGGGCAGCGGGCGCCCGAGCCCGTCCCGGGGCCGGGCGTTGCGCGGCCGGCCCGCCGGGTCGCGGTCACGGGTGCGGGCCGGCTCCGGCGCACCCTGGCCGGTCATCGCTCCGGCTCGGGATCGGCCAGCCAGCTACGCAGTTCGTCGGTGAACCGGTCCGGCTGCTCTTCCTGGGGGAAATGGCCGGCGCCGTCGATGAGCCGCCACCGGTACGGAGCGTCGACGTACCTGCCCGACCCGCGCGCGGTGGCGGGCCGCACACAGCTGTCCAGTGCCCCGTGCAGCTGCAGGGTGGGCGCCTGCACCGGCGCCCGCATCCGGCGGGCGTAACGCATCCCGTCCGGCCGCAGCCTGGACCGCATGAACCAGCGGTGATACTCCAGCGCCGAGTGCGCCACCGAGGGGATGCACATGGCCGCCCGGTAGCGGTGTTCGGTTTCCGGGTCCGGCCACCCGGGCCCGGACCAGGCGAGCAGCATCCGGCCGACCCACTGGGCGTCGTAGCGGACCAGCCGCCGCTCGGGCAGCACCGGCAGCTGGAAGCCCAGGGTGTGCCCGCCGCCAGCGGCCCGCCGGAATGGGTCGGTCAGCGTCGCGGCCCGCGTCCGCAGCGGGTGAGCCGCCGACACCACGGCCAGCCGCCGGACCACCTTGGGGAAGTAGGTGGCCATGGTCCAGGCCACCAGGCCACCCCAGTCATGGCCGACCACGACCGCGTTGGCCTCGCCGAGCGCGCGCACCATGCCGGCCGCGTCGGACGCCGCGGTGATCAGGTCATAGCCGCGGGGCGGCTTGTCGCTGCCGCCGTAGCCGCGCAGGTCAGCGGCCACCGCCCGGAAACCGGCGGCCGGCAGTGCGGCGAGCTGCGCCCGCCAGGTCCACCAGAACTCCGGGAAGCCATGCAGCATCAGGACCAGCGGCCCCTCGCCGGCCTCGGCGATGTGGAATCGCGTCCCGTTTGCGGTGACCGGTCGGTGGGTCCACGGGCCGTCAACGTAGACGGGTGACTCCCCGTTGACCGTCATCGCCTCACCCGGCCTCCGCTGCCGCCGGGACGGCCGCCTCGTCGTCGCGCCGCAGCAGCGCCAGGTCGTCGTGCACCGACTCGCGGGTCCTGCGCAGCCCGCTCATCCGCCGGACCTTCAGGTAGACCACACCGATCGCGAGTGCGGCCAGCAGCACGCACGCCCCGGCCACGATCAGGAAGGCCGCCCAGGGCCAGATGCCCAGCGCGATCAGGCCTTCGGCCATGGCGAAGCACAGCATGACCAGGACGAGGAAGCCGGTGAACACCGCGATCGACACCAGCGCCGCGGCCAGCCCGAGCCGCTTGGCGTCGGAGCGCAGCTCCAGTTTTGCCAGGTCCAGCTCGCAGCGGACCAGCCGGGTCGCGTCCCGCACCGCCTGCGAGATGAGGTCGCCGACCGTCTGGTCGCTGTCATCCGCCAGCGGCCGCGCGGTGGTGGGCTCGGCCATGACGCTTTCTCCCCTCGTGCGCTTGTGTCTCTAGTGTGGCGCACGCATGATCCGGTACTCGCGCCCGACACCGCACTTGGGGTGATGGACTGCGGGCGGCGTGGTGTGCCCGGCGCCGTGGCGGCGGCGGCACGGCGCGCCCGGGTGGCGGTGGGCACGAGCGAACGGCGCCCCCTCAGGGGCGCCGTCGCCTGGCATACCAGGCCGGGTTACCAAGCGTGCACCTTCACTGGCCGGGCAGTCCACCCTGGCTGGGCACCCAATCCTGGTGCCTGTCCGCCAGGGCAGTCCGTGCCTCGGCTCGCCTCCCGCGGCTGGTCGCGCGTGGGTGCCCGGCTGCCATGCCCGGACGCGTTGGTCCGTGACACCTTTCTATGCCGGATCGGGCCGGATGCAAAGGGGTGAGCGTTACCGATTGGTGATCTCGATTGATCGCCGGGCTCACATGCCGCCGAGCGCCGGAGTGTCGGCGCCGGGCGCCCGGCCGGCGGTGAAGGTCAGCACCGGCCAGCCCCGCTGGACGGCGATCCGGCGCAGCGCCCGGTCCGGGTTGACCACCCGGGGGTTGCCCACAGCCTCCAGCATCGGCAGGTCGGTCACGGAATCGCTGTAGGCGTAGCAGTCCGGCAGCGAGTACCCGCGCTCGGCGGCGAGCATGCGCACCTGGTCGGCCTTGGCCTGGCCGTAGGCGTAGAACTCCACCTGGCCGGTGTAGTGGCCGTCGGCCACCTCCATCCGGGTGGCGATGACCGACGCCGCGCCGAGGAGCGCGCCGATCGGGGCCACCATCTCCTCGCCGGACGTGCTGACGATGATGACGTCCTGGCCGGCGCTGCGGTGCTGGGTGAGCAGCGCCCGCGCCTCGGCGTAGACGTGCGGCAGGATCAGGTCGGGCAGGTGCAGGGTGACGATCTCGGCGACCCGGTCGGCTGGCCATCCACGGCACAGTTGGCTCACCTGGTCGCGGATCTTCTCCATCCGCTGGTGGCTCGCGCCACCGGCCCTGAACATCAGCTGCGCCAGTGCGCTGCGGACCACGTCACCCCGGCTGAGCAGGCCATGGCGGTAGAACGATGGCCCGAACGCCAGCGTGCTCGACCGGGAGATGATGGTCTTGTCGAGGTCGAAGAACGCTGCGATGGGGTGAAATCTGCTCTCGACGGGACTGCCCACGATCCGGCAGCATAAGGCTAAACGCGGCAATCCATGGCATCTCCGCGTGACCGGTTGGTAACTTGGTATAGCGCACGAAGCTTTTCTGGATGACGGTCCCGATCCCACCCGGATCGGGACCGCACGGCGACCCCCGCTCTCCCCCCCGGCGGGGGTCGCCCCATGTCCGGGTCCTTTCCGGCCGGGTCCTTTCCGGCCACGTCTTTTCCGCCCGGCGCGGGCGCCATTTGGCGGGCGTTGTCAGGCCCGGGCCCGTGCGGCCCGGCGCGGCTGCCGCTGCCCGGACGCCAGCAGGCGGCCAAGAACCAGCAGCGCACCGTCCTTGCTGAGCGGGTCGTTGCCGGTCCCGCACTTGGGTGACTGGATGCACGACGGGCACCCGCTCTGGCACTCGCAGCCCGCGATCGCCTCCGCGGTGGCCGACAGCCATTCCCGTGCCACCGTGAAGCCGCGCTCGGCGAAGCCCGCGCCGCCCTCGTGACCGTCATAGACGAAGACGGTCAGCCGGCCGGTGGCCGGGTGCAGGTCGGCCGAGACGCCGCCGATGTCCCAGCGGTCACAGGCCGCGAACAGCGGCAGCAGCCCGATGGCGGTGTGCTCGGCGGCGTGCGCGGCGCCGGGGATGTCCACCCCGGCGCGCAGCAGCGCCGTCCGCTGGCCCGGCGACATGGTCCACCACACCGCGCGGGTGCGCAGTGCCCGCGGCGGCAGGTCGAGCGGCACCTCGCCGAGTGGCTGCCCGGTCTCGGGATCGCGCCGGGTGAACGAGGTGACCTGCCGCACGACCTCCACCTCGCCGAAGTGCACCGAACCGGGGCCCCAGGCCTGTGTGCGCAGCTCGGTGACCACGTCAATGCCGGTGATGCTCCTGGCGGAGGTGGCGTAGCCCGGGTCGCCGGGCCGCACCAGCGCCACCCCGCGCGCCAGGTCGAGCCCGGTGACCAGGTACAGCTCTCCCTGGTGCGGGTACACGGCCCCGGTGTGGACCATCATGTGGGCGGAAGGCTCGTCGACCGTCCCGACCAGCCGGCCCGTCGGCTCCTCGACGATCTTGACCGGGCGGCCGCCGGTGCTGCGCAGGCCGTCCTGCCCGGGTTGGCCGCGCCGCGTCCAGTACAGGCGCTGCCCCCGGCGGCGCAGCATGCCGCGCTCGACCAGGCCGTCCGCCACCGCCGGGGCGGACGGGCCGAAGTGGGCGAGGTCGGGCTCGGCCAGCGGAAGCTCGGCTGCGGCTGCGCACAGATGCGGTGCCAGCACGTGCGGGTTGCCGGGGTCGAGCACGGTTGCCTCCACCGGCCGGCCGAGCAGCGCCTCCGGGTGGTGCACCAGGTAGGTGTCGAGCGGGTCGTCGCGGGCGATGAGCAGGGCCACCGCCGCCTGGCCTTCCCGGCCGGCCCGGCCGGCCTGCTGCCATACCGCCGCCCTGGTGCCTGGCCAGCCCGCGATGAGCACCGCGTCCAGCCCGCTGATGTTGATGCCGAGCTCGAGCGCACTGGTGGTGGCGAGCCCGACGAGCGGCCCAGCACGCAGCGCCTCCTCCAGCCTCCGGCGGTCCTCGGGCAGGTAACCGGAGCGGTAGGCAGCCACCCGCTGACCGCCATTGACGGCGTCCGCCTCACCCAGCGCGCGGCGGGCCGCCATGGCGACGGCCTCGGCACCCCGGCGGGAGCGGGTGAAGGCGAGCGTGCGCACGTCGTGCGCGACCAGGTCAGCCAGCAGGCCCGCCGCCTCGGACGTGGCGCTGCGGCGGACCAGGGCGCCGGCCTCGCCGCGGGCACTGGTGAGCGGCGGCTCCCAGAGCCCGAACGTCAGCTGGCCGCTCGGCGCGGCGCTCTCGGTGACCTCCTGCGCGCCGGCCCCGGTGAGCAGCCGGGCGCAGGCGCCCGGCTCGCTGATGGTGGCGGACGCGAGCAGGAAGACCGGGCCGCGCGGACGGGTGCCCGCCGGGCCCGCCGGGGTGGCCGCCCGTCCCGCGGGACCTGCTCCCGGGTGACGGCCGCGGTGGTGGACGGCGATCCGGTGTGCCCGCCGCAGTACGTGCCCGACGTGGGAGCCGAAGACGCCGCGGTAGCCGTGGCATTCATCGACGACCACATAGGCCAGCCGCCGGAAGAACCCGCTCCACCGGGTGTGCCGCGGGAGCAGCATGTGGTGCAGCATGTCCGGGGTGGTGATCAGGTAGGTCGCGTGCGCGCGCGCCCACTCCCGCTCAGCCGCCGGCGTGTCGCCGTCCACCACCGCCGCCCGCACACCGGTCAGGCCGAGCGCGCGCAGGGCGCGCAGCTGGTCGGCGGCGAGCGCCCGGGTCGGCGCCAGGTACAGCACCGTGTGCCCGTCGAGCACGGCGGTGAGGGCTGGCAGCAGGTAGCCCAGGGACTTGCCGGAGGCGGCCGGTGTGGAGATGATCACGTTCCTGCCCTGCCGGGCATGCTCGGCCATGGCGACCTGATGAGCCCACGGCTGGCTGACCCCGCAGCGCCCGAACGCCTCGCTGACCTCGGCCGGAACCCACTCCGGCCAGGGCAGGCAGCGGCCCGGGCTGGCCGGTATGCGGGTGACGTGCATCAGCCGCCGTGTCCGCTGGCCACGCCGCAGGATCCGGGCCGCCGCCTCCGGCGGCCCGTCCGGGATGCCGGCAGGGGCGCCCGCCCCAGGGCCCGGCGGCCGGGGGCTGGGTGGCGGCCCGCCAGGGGCGGGTGGCGTGGGCGCGGGCATCGACTCCCAGTGTGACATCGATGCGCGAGATGCCTCTCAGCCTGAACTCGTGTAGACATGACCTCAGAGCGTGGTTGAATGCGCGGGGTGAGGTGGCGCCCGGAACGAGGGTGTGGGCCGGCCCGGCGCACACGCAGGCGACTGAGCATGGCGCGGGAGGATATGTGGACCTGAAGCTGGACCACCACGGCAAGGATGGGATCGAGATCGTCGATGTCGAAGGGGAGATCGACGTCTACACCGCCCCGCGACTGCGCGAGCTCCTCATCGAACTGGTGAACATCGGTCACTACCAGCTCGTCGTGAACATGGAGAAGGTGGAGTTCCTCGACTCCACCGGGCTGGGGGTGCTGGTGGGCGGCCTCAAGCGGGTCCGCGCCCACGACGGGTCGCTCGACCTGGTCTGCACCCAGGAGCGCATACTCAAGATTTTCCGGATCACCGGCCTGACCAAGGTCTTCGGCATCCACGACAGCGTGGACGAGGCGATCGCGGCCAGGAAGTCCGAGAAGTAGCCACCCCACCCGGGCTGACGACGCTGATGGCCACGGTCGAGATGAGCTTCACCCCGCTGCCTGCGCATGTGCGCACGGCGCGGCTGGTCGCGACGGCCGTGGCCCGGCGCAGCGGGGTCGATGAGGCGCTGCTCGATGAGGTACGCCTGGCGGTCGGGGAGGCGTGCTCGCGGGCGGTGGAGGCACATCAGGAGCACTGCCCCGGCGAGCCAGTCCGGGTCGCGCTGACCGGCACCGACGGCCGGTTCGAGGTGGTCGTGACCGATGCCGCCGCCGAGGGCGCGCACACGGTGCCGCAGGCAGGGGCGCCGGCCTCCGGCCCCGGCGCCACCCCGGCCAGCCCTGGCAACGGCGACCTTCCCGCCGAGCCGGCCGAACTGGGCCTGGCCGTCATCGCTGGCCTGGCCGACGACGTCGAGATCGCCCGCACCGGCGCTGGCCTCAGCATCCGGATGAGCTGGCCGGCCCTGGCAGCCGCGGGCTGAGCGGGCCATACGCCGTGCAAGTGTGGTTATCTTTGACGGCTAGCGCATTGCGAAACCGTGCGGAACTGACCCCGGCTTACCATCGGTTGGCGATCGTGCGTAGAATCCCGGCTCTGTCCACAATGGCATCCGTGTATGTCCAGTGAGTCCATGCCTGGAGCGCCGTGGCAGTGCCCCGGATCGCTGATGTGCGCGCGGAGTGTCGTGTGCCCCCTGTCAAGGAGGACGGATGTCTAGGCTCAGTCTCGCCGCGGGTGGCGGGGCGGTCGGTGTGAGCGGCTCGAACCTGACCTGGGTCATCGTCGTCGCCGTGATCGCGCTGCTCGCGCTCGCTGTGGCGGGCTGGCTGGTGAGGGATGTTCTCGCCGCCAGCAAGGGCACAGAGAAGATGCAGGAGATCTCCCGCGCGGTCCAGGAGGGCGCGGCCGCCTATCTGCGGCGGCAGTTCCGCACCCTGAGCGTCTTCGTGGTCCTGATCTTCTTCGTGCTGCTGCTCCTGCCCGCCGATACCGCCGAGGTCCGGTGGGGCCGCTCTGCCTTCTTCCTGGTTGGTGCGCTGTTCTCGGCCTTGACCGGGTTCACCGGCATGTCGCTGGCGGTGCGCGGCAACGTGCGGGTCGCGGCGGCGGCACGGGAGACCGGTGAGCGGCACGCGATGCGGATCGCGTTCCGCACCGGCGGTGTCGCCGGCATGTTCACGGTTGGCCTGGGCCTGTTCGGCGCGGCAATGGTGGTCATCCTGTTCCGCCAGAACGCGCCCAGCGTGCTGGAAGGCTTCGGGTTCGGCGCCGCGCTGCTGGCCATGTTCATGCGGGTCGGCGGCGGGATCTTCACCAAGGCCGCGGACGTGGGCGCCGACCTGGTGGGCAAGGTCGAGAAGGGCATCCCCGAGGACGACCCGCGCAACGCCGCCACCATCGCCGACAACGTGGGCGACAACGTCGGCGACTGCGCCGGGATGGCTGCGGACCTGTTCGAGTCGTACGCGGTCATGCTGGTGGCCTCGCTGATCCTGGGCAAGGCGGCGTTCGGCAGCGATGGGCTGGTCTTCCCGCTGATCGTCCCGATGATCGGCGTGATCACCGCGGTGGCCGGGATCTTCGTGGTGGCCCCGCGCAAGAATGACCGCAGCGGCATGACCGCGATCAACCGGGGCTTCTTCATCTCCGCGATCATCTCGCTGGTGCTCGTGATCGGCGCCTCGTTCCTGTACCTGCCGGCCAAGTTCAGCGGGCTCCAGGGGGTCACCGACCCGGCGATCCTGCACCACGGCGGCAGCCCGCGCTGGCTGGCCATCGGCGCGGTCCTGATCGGCCTGCTGCTGGCCAGCGCGATCCAGCTGCTCACGGGCTACTTCACCGAGACCAGCCGGCGGCCGGTCCAGGAGATCGGCCGGAGTTCGCTCACCGGCGCGGCCACCGTCATCCTGTCCGGAATCTCGGTCGGGCTGGAATCGGCCGTCTATTCCGCGCTGCTGATCGGGGGCGCGGTGTTCGGCGCGTTCCTGCTCGGCACCGGCAACGCCACCATCGCCCTGTTCGCGGTGGCGCTGGCCGGCACCGGCCTGCTGACCACGGTCGGCGTCATCGTGTCTATGGACACCTTCGGCCCGGTCTCGGACAACGCGCAGGGCATCGCGGAGATGTCCGGCGACGTGACGGGCGAAGGGGCCAAGATCCTGACCCGGCTGGACGCGGTCGGCAACACCACCAAGGCGATCACCAAGGGGATCGCGATCGCAACCGCGGTGCTCGCCGCGACGGCGCTCTTCGGCTCGTTCCGCACCACCGTCGAGGCCGCCCTCGGCAAGACCGCTGCCACGTTCAGCCTCTCGGTCGACCGGCCGAACGTGCTGGTCGGGGTCATGATCGGCGCGGCGGTGGTGTTCCTGTTCTCCGGGCTGGCGATCATGGCCGTGGGCCGCGCCGCGGGCCGGGTCGTGTTCGAGGTGCGCGAGCAGTTCCGCAACCACCCGGGGATCATGGACTACACCGAGAAGCCGGAATACGGCCGGGTCGTGGACATCTGCACCAAGGACTCGCTGCGGGAACTGGCCACCCCTGGCCTGCTGGCGGTGCTCACCCCGATCGCGGTCGGTTTCGCCGCCGGGTACGCGCCACTCGGCGCCTTCCTGGCCGGGGCCATCGCGGCCGGTGCACTGATGGCGGTCTTCCTGGCCAACTCCGGTGGGGCCTGGGACAACGCCAAGAAGCTGGTCGAGGACGGCCACTACGGCGGCAAGGGGTCCGAGGCGCACGCCGCCACCGTGATCGGCGACACCGTCGGCGACCCGTTCAAGGACACCGCCGGCCCGGCGATCAACCCGCTGATCAAGGTCATGAACCTGGTCTCGCTGCTGATCGCCACCAGCGTGGTCAAGTACAGCCACAACGTCCCGCTCCGGGTCGGTGTCTCGGTGGCAGCGGTCGCGATCGTGGTAACGGCGATCGTGATCTCCAAGCGGCGGTCCATCAGCATGTCGCCGAGCGGCGACGGCGACGCGGCGGTCACCGGCGGCGGGCAGGGCCCGGACGGAGCCAAGGAGGCCCTGGCCGCGCCCGGTGAGAAGGCGGACGCACCGGCGGCGGAGCAGTCCTCGCATACCGCGGGCTGACGGCGTGGGGCGGGTTCTGGGCGTGCTGCGGCACTCCAAGGCCGTGCATGACCCGGGATTCGACGACGTGGACAGGCCGCTCACCAAACGCGGCCTGCGCGACGCGGCAGCCGCCGGCCAGTGGCTGCTGGCCACCGGCCTGATCCCCGGCCTGGTGCGCTGCTCGGCGGCGGTCCGCACCCGCCAGACCTGGGAACAGGTCAGCGCGGCGCTGGGCACGGCTGGAGAGCACGCACAGGTGAGCTTCGAGCCGCGCCTGTACGAGGCCGGGGCGGCTGCGCTGCTGGAGATCGTCCAGGAGGGCCCGCCAGAGGTGGAGACGGTGCTGCTGGTGGGGCACAACCCGTCGTCGCATCAGCTCGTCGTGGACCTGACCGGGCAGCGGGACCTCGCCTTCCCCACCTCCGCGCTGGCGGTCATCGAACTGCCGGGGGAATGGGCCGCCGCGGCGCCCGGGGCCGGTGAACTGGCCAGGCTGTGGACACCGCGCAACCCAGCCTGACCGGGCGTAGCCGGCGGGCCCGCACCTAGCCCTGGCTGCTAGCCCTGGCTGCGCTGCTCCCCGGCATCGGCGGCCTCGACCTCGTCCCGGGACAGCCCGAGCAGGTAGAGCACCGTGTCCAGGTAGGGCACGCTGACCGAGGCGTCCGCCGCGTCCCGGACGACCTGCTTGGCGTTGAAGGCGATACCCAGGCCCGCCGCGGCGATCATGTCCAGGTCGTTGGCGCCGTCCCCGATGGCCACGGTCTGGCTGAGCGGGATGCCCGCCCGCGCCGCGAACTGCCGCAGCGCCTCCGCCTTGCCCGCCCGGTCCACCACCGGGCCCAGCAGCCGCCCGGTCAGCTTGCCGTCGCTGATCTCCAGGGTGTTGGCGGCGGCGTAGTCGAGCCCGAGCTCGGCGACCAGCCCGTCGGTGATCTGGGTGAAGCCGCCACTGACGATCCCGCACCGGTAGCCGAGCCGGCGCAGGGTGCGGACCAGGGTCCGGGCGCCCGGTGCCAGCCGCAGCTCCCGGCCGACCTGGTCCAGGACGTCCGCGCCCAGGCCAGCCAGCAGCGCCACCCGCTCGGCCAGGGAGGCGGCGAAGTCCACTTCCCCCCGCATGGTGGCGGCGGTCACCTTGGCCACCTGCTCGGCGCAGCCGGCCCGGGCCGCCAGCATGTCGATCACCTCGCCGGCGATGAGGGTGGAGTCCACATCCATGACGATCAGGCGCATCGCCCGCCGGTGCAGCCCGCCGCGCTGGACCGCCACGTCGACGCCCTGGGCCACGGACTCGCGGGTCAGGGCGGTCCGCAGCGCGTCCGGGTCGGCACCCGACACGTCCAGCTCGATGCAGGTGACGGGCCGGTCGGCGAGCCGGTCGATGCGGTCGATGTTCGCCCCGTTCGCCGCGATGCGGCCGGCGATGGCGGCGATGGCGGCGGGCAGCAGCGGGCTGCCCAGCACGGTGACGTGCAGCTGGCCGCGCCGCCGGGGCGACTCGCCCGAGCCCATGGTGATCTCCACGTCCATGCCGAGGTCAGCGGCGACCGCCCGCACGCCGCGGTGGATCGCGGTCAGATCCGGGTCCGGCCCGCAGCCGAGCAGCACCCCGAGCACCAGCCGGCCGCGGATGACCACCTGCTCGATGTCGAGGACGCTCAGCCCGTCGTCGGCGGCCAGCGCGGTAAAAAGCCTGGACGTCACCCCCGGCCGGTCCCGGCCGGTCAGCGTCACCAGCACAGTGGTGTCGGTAGCTCCCATGGCGTTCGTAACGCTACCCGTGCCCCGCCCCTGGCCGCGAACTGGTGGGCCGACGGCGGGACCCGCCCGCTCCCCGCGGGACCCGTCAGGGCAGGATCAGGTGGGTGTCGCCGAACTCGTGCCAGCGGTAGCTGTGCCCGGCCGCCGCCTCGTAGCAGCGGCCGAGCAGGCCGTCGCCCAGGAACGCGGCCAGCATCAGCAGGTGGCTGGAGCGGGGCTCGTGCAGCCCGGTGAGCAGCCCGTCCACGACGGACAGCCCGGTCTGCCTGGTCACCACATGGCTGGTCCAGCCGGCGGCGGCCCGCCCGCCGGTGGTCTCCAGCGCCCGGACCACCGTGGTGCCCGCGGCGATCACCCGGCCGCCGCTGCGCCTGGTGAGCTGGACCAGGCGGGCGGTGGCGGGCGGCACGTCGTAGGGCTCGGGGTAGGGGTCCTCGTCGCCTTCCAGCGAGGACACCCCCGCGTGCAGGGTGAGCGGGGCGATGATGACCCCGCGTGCCACCAGCGCGGTGACTACGCCGGGGGTGAAGGGCCGGCTGGCGCTGGGCATCTCCGCGCTGCCTGGCCAGGTGGCGAACACGGTCTGGTAGTCCTCGATCGGCCAGTCCCGGTCCACGTAGGAGTAACGGATCGGGCGGCCGTGCCGGCGCAGGTAGGGCACCACCGCGGTGGACAGCCGCACCTGCCAGAGCCGCCCGGTGACCCGGCCGGCCAGCGTCAGCGCGGCTCCGCCGGGCAGGTCGAGCACCTGGCCGGGGTTCCCGGCCGCGGACGGCTGCGTGGCGCCGCCGGTCACTGCGCGCAGTTCGGCCAGCCAGGTGCCGTCCGGCCGGGGGGTGCAGAAGTGGACAGCGAGCCCGGGCCCGCAGGGCACCGCCGCGGGCAGGGTGCCGGTCGTGTTCACCACCACCAGGTCGCCGGGCAGCAGCAGGCCGGGCAGGTCGGCGAACCGGCGGTGACTGATCTGGCCGGTGCTGCTGTAGCTGACCAGCATCCGGACGCCGTCGCGGCGTTCCCCGCGCGCCTCCGGCGGCTCGTGCGCGGCCAGGTCGGGCGGGAGGGCGAAGCCGGCCAGCAGGCCCTCGCTCATGATGAGCGCCACACCATATCTGGCACCGGCCCGGCCGCGCCGTCCCCGGCGCCATCCCCACCCCCGGCCCCGGCCGCGCCGTCCCCGGCGCCCTCCCCACCCCCGGCCCCGTCCCCGGCGGGCTGGAGATCGCTGGCGCGGTAACGGCCGCTGGGCATGCGCTCGGCGATCAGCCTGCGCAGCGCCGGCACCACCGACTCGGGCAGCGGCCGGTCGGAGATGTCCTCGCCGGGGAAGGCCGCCTGGTGCATCGCGGTGCGCAGGTCGCCCGGGTCGACCCGCCAGACCCGCAGGGTGATCTCCTCGGCGGCCAGCACGGCGCAGGCCTGCTCCAGCGCGGCCTTGGCGGCGCCGTACCCGCCCCAGCCCGCGTACGCCTCCACCGCGGCGTCGGAGGTGACACAGAGCACGGCTCCGCCGCGCGGCCGCAGCGCCGGCAGCAGCGCCTGGGTCAGCGCCAGCGGGGCCAGCACGTTCACCTCGAACGTCTCCCGGAGGGCGGCCAGCGGGTAGTCGGCGACCGCGGGCAGCGGGCTGGCGCCGAGCGTGCCAGCGTTGTTGACAAGCAGGTCCGGGCCGCCGAGATCGGCGGCCGCGCGGGCGAGCGCCGCCCGGTGGGCGGGGTCGGTAATGTCGCCGGGCAGCGCGGTCACCACCGTCCCGGGCGGCAGGCTGGCCGCGGCGGCAGCCAGGGCCGTGCCGTCCCTGGCGTCGATGACCAGCGCGTAGCCGTCATCGGCCAGGCCGCGTGCCAGGGCCAGCCCCAGGCCGCGGGAGGCGCCGGTGATAACCGCGACCTGGCGGCGGGGGTGTCCCGCCCCGGACGGGTCGGCCGGGTGAGCAGATTCATCAGTCATGCTGTGCACGTTAGGCATGGCAGGGGCTGGGCGCATCGGACGCGAGCCCTGCCCCGCCTCGGCCGATGGTCCTAGGACCGCTGGCCGGCCCGTGGCGCTGGGCCGCCCGGTACCGTCGGTGCATGGGCGAGCGGCGCACCGGCGGTGCGGCCGGCGCTGACCGGGACGAGGTGCTGCACCGGGTCAGCCAGGTCGTGCTGGCGGTCACCCGCCAGCTGTCGGCCCGGGATGTGCTGCAGATGATCGTCCGGTCGGCACGTTCCCTGGCCGGCGCCCGCTACGCGGCCCTCGGCGTCCCCGGCGAGCAGGGCACGTTCGCGGAGTTCCTGGTGGACGGGATCTCGGACGCCCAGCGCCGGGCGATCGGCCCGCTGCCGCGCCAGCACGGGATGCTGGCCGTGCTGCTGCGCGAGGGGCAGCCACTGCGGCTGCCCGACATCCGCGCCGACCCCAGGTTCGAGGGCTGGCCGCAGGCCCACCCGGAGCTGACCGACATCCTCGCGGTGCCGATCAAAGACGGCGACAGCGTGCTCGGGTTCATCTTCGCCGCCAACAAGGACACTCCCGGCGGGTTCACCTCCGGCGATCAGGAGCTGCTCACGCTGTTCGCGATGCACGCCGCGATCGCGCTGACCAAGGCCAGGCTCTATGAGCGGGGGCGCCAGCTGTCGGTGCTGGAGGAGCGCTCCCGGCTGGCCAGGGATCTGCACGACGCGGTGTCACAGAAACTGTTCAGCATCAGGATCAAGGCCCGCGCCGCGTCGGTGCTGGTCGGCAGGGACCCGGCCCAGGCGGTCGCGGAGCTGGAAAGCATCGCGGCCCTGGGTGCGGAGGCGCACGCCGAACTGCGGGCCGTGATCGACGGCCTGGCCCCGCCCGGCATCGCCGAGAGCGGGCTCACCGAGTCGCTGCGCAAGTACGCGCTGCTGGCGGGCCGGGCGCACGGGGTGCCGGTGAGCTTCACCGGGGACAGCCTGCCGCCGCTGGGTGCCGAGCGTGACGCGGCCGTGTACCGGGTCGCCCAGGAGGCGCTGCACAACGCGCTGCGGCACGCGGCCGCGGCACAAGTCTGCGTGTCGGTGCGGTCCGGGCCACGGCGGGTAACCCTCGAGGTCAGCGACGACGGCAAGGGGTTCGTGCCCGGGAGCACGGCCGGCGGGCTCGGCCTGGCCTCGATGCGTGAGCGGGCCGCCGCGGCCGGCGCGGCGCTCAGCGTCGCGACCGCGCCCGGGCGGGGCACCCGGATCCGGCTGACGGTCCCGCTGGGGAAATCCCGGTGACCGCGGCGATCACGGTGCTCATCGCCGACGACCACCCCGTGGTCCGGCAAGGGCTGCGGGTGCTGCTCAGCGTTCAGGATGACATCGAGGTCGTGGGGGAGGCAGCCGATGGCACCGAGGTGGCGAGCCTGGCCGCGCAGCTGGCACCGGACGTGATCCTGCTCGACCTGAAGCTGCCTGGCCTGGACGGGTTCGGTGTGCTGGCCGAGCTGGCCGACCGCGGGGTCACCGCCCGCACCCTGGTGCTGACCAGTGTCAGCGACCCTGCCTCGGTGACCCTGGCGGTGCGGGCGGGAGCCACCGGGTTCCTGTACAAAGACGTCGACCCGGACGCGCTGGTCCGGGCGGTGCGGGCGGTGCACGACGGCAACATGCTGCTGGCACCCGAGGCGGCTGGCGTGCTGATGCGCCTGGGCCGCGGCGCGCACGCCGTCACCGGGCTGGCCGCACTGACCCGCCGGGAACGCGAGGTCCTGGCGCAGATCGTGGACGGCCGTTCCAACCGGCAGATCGCGCGGCTCCTGCTGGTGTCGGAGAAGACCGTCAAGACCCACGTCAGCTCGATCCTGGCCAAACTTGGCGTGGCCGACCGCACCCAGGCCGCGCTCTACGCTGTGCGGAACGCGCCGCCCTGACGAGTCCGGGTGCTGGTGTAGCCTGCCGCCGGAACGCCGTAGCGTAGGTTCATCTGACAGCTGCCGCTGGGAGGGAGCCGGATGTCCGACGAGGTGATCCGCTTGCGTGGGGTCGGCATCCGGCGGGGCGGGTCGATGCTCCTGCGCGATGTCACCTGGACCGTCTACGACGACGAGCGGTGGGTGGTCATCGGCCCGAACGGGGCCGGGAAGACCACCCTGCTCCAGGTGGCCGCGACCCAGCTGTTCCCCTCCGAGGGGACAGCGGAGATCCTGGGGGAACGGCTCGGCGCCACCGACGTCTTCGACCTGCGGCCGCGGATCGGCCTGGCCAGCTCCGCCCTCGCCGACCAGGTGCCACCGGGCGAGAAGGTCATCGACCTCGTGCTCACCGCCTCCTACGCGATCGTGGGCCGGTGGAAAGAGGAGTACGAGTCCACCGACGTGACCAGGGCGGTCGAGCTGCTCGACGCCCTCGGCTGCGCACACCTGATCAGGCGCCGGTTCGCGACCCTGTCCGAGGGTGAGCGCAAGCGCGTCCAGATCGCCCGCTCGCTGATGCCGGACCCGGAGCTGCTGCTGCTGGACGAGCCAGCCGCCGGGCTGGACCTGGGCGGCCGGGAGGACCTGGTCCGGCGGATCGCATACCTGGCTACCGACCGCTCCGCGCCGACCATGGTGATGGTCACCCACCACGTGGAAGAGGTGCCGGAGGGGTTCACGCACGCGATGCTGCTGCGCCGCGGCTCGGTGCTCGCCGCGGGCCCGCTGCCGGAGGTCTTCACCGAGCGGAACCTGTCCAAGTGCTTCGGGGTGCCGCTCATGATCGAGTACCGCCAGTCCCGCTGGAGCGCCCGCGCCGCCATGTAGCACGGGCATGCCAGGTCACAGGCCCGGCAGGGGCCGGGCCGGGCCAGGGGCCGGGCCGGCCGGTCACCGGGCCGGGTGATGCGTCGGGAGCCGGTCCCGGGGGCACAAACCAGGCATGCAGCCCGTGCGTGCCTGGAGCCCGCGATGAGGGGCGACCGGGTCGAGATCGTCATCGACGCCGGTGGCGTGACCAAGACCTACGAGGTGGCTGCCACCCGGGCCGGCCGCCGGGTCGAGGTGGTCAACCGCCGTGGGCTCGTCGAGGTCACCGAGGTGACCAGGGGCGGCGCCGCGGTGCGGACCGCACGATTCATGGCCAGCCGGGTGGTCGCCCTGGTGGAGCATCCGGCCCCCCGCTACAACGGCCGGCGCGCAGCTGGCGCGGGCGCGGTACCGGGTTAGCGGTGCGGGGCTGGCACAAGCCTCAGGCTGGGTCGGCGAGGCGGAACCCCACCTGGCCGAACGTGACCCGGTCACCGGCGCGCACCAGGAAACCGGCGCCGACCCGCCACCCGTTGGCGCGGGTGCCGTTGGTCGAGCCGAGGTCGGCCAGCACCCAGTCGTCGCCGACCCGCCGCAGCTCAGCGTGCCGCCAGGACACGGTCATGTCGGCGAGGGACAGGTCGGAGTCGGCGGCACGGCCGATTGTGAACACGGCCCTGCCGCCCCGCGGCAGCACCAGGCGCGGCAGCCGCGCGGTCCACCACGCCGCCCGCATGTGCCCGGTCAGCTCGTCCCATCCAGCCGTGGCGCGATCGGCCAGCCGGCTGCGGCGCCGGGCCGGCCGCAGGTCGCTCACCAGGCTGGCGAGCTGCCCCCCGTCCCGTGCGTGCAGCGCGAGATCGAGCCGGTGCAGGAAGGTCTCGTGGGACAGGCGGCCGTCCGCTGACCCGTCCTGAAGGGTCCGGATCACCTCGTCGCGGTCCGCGTCGGACGCCCGGGGCGCCGGCGGTTGCGGGTTCCAGGCCGCCATATCACGAGAATAGCCCCGCCGCCGCCGCCCTTCCAGCGCCCGTTTTCCCATGATCATGGTGATTTCTCAGTGCGAGGCACTGAGAAATCACCATGAAAGTGGGCTGCCCGTGCCCGGGGCGGCGGGGCAGTCCGGGCCGCACGGCCGGGGCTGGCCGGTCCAGCCGCCGAGCCGGAGCACGCGTGCGACCTCGGCGGCCACCCGGCATGGCCTGGCCGAGACATCTGCCCAGCTGTAGCGGAGCGTGATGATTCCGGCAGCCGCCACCGAGTTGTCCCGGTGGATGTCCCGCCATCGGGCCTCGACCGGGTGTGCCACCTGGCCGTCCAGTTCGACGGCGACGCCGAACTGGCGGTAGAGGTTGTCGAGGTAACGGGTCTGCCCGCCCGTGCTGGTGACCGCCTGCCGCGCTGCCACCGGCAGCCCGTGCCGCCGCTCCACCCGGCGCACATACCGGGACTCCAGCAGTGAGTGGGCTCCGTCCCCGATATCGGAGAGCGCGGCTGTGAGGTCGCCGCGCCACCGCACCCTGTCCCGCTGCGCGAGCGCAGACTGGAGCAGTTCCGGGGTGGTGAGCCGGCGCGAACAAGCCCGAGCCAGCCAGGAAAGGGCCTCGTCAACGCTCGTGGCGGCCTGGGTGAGATCGAGCGCGGTTTCCTCGATCCGGGTCCGGGGCGGGGTCCGGACCGGGTGCCGGGCCTGGCCGATCCGGGATGAGCGGTGGATGCGGATCCGGGGGTACGGGCCGGCGCTGTCACTGCCGGGAATGCGGGCCTGCCGTCCGCTGGCGATCGACACATCGATCCACCAGCAGGGCCGGTCGGCCAGATCGTCCAGCTCGGCTGCTGACCCGTGGCTCAGCGCAGCGCCCGGCCCGGCGCGGAGCACCGCCGCCCACAGCACCGCCAGCCGGGGTGGCGGACCGGTGAAGGCGGCGTAGACGCCGCGATACAGCGGCTGCCAGCGGTGCAGCCTCAGCTGCGCGTCGATCATCTGGACGGCCCTGCCCTCCCGGATCTGCCAGCGCGCGATGACGCCGTGCTGCGATTCCAGGAGTGCGCCGTACTCGTCGGTGAGGTAAGTGCTCACCCAGCGACCATGACCAGGCCGGGCGGACGCGGGAAGCTGGCTTCGCCAGCCTGTGGACGGCGCGCCTGACCTGACCCCGGTTGTGGACAACGCTCACTCGGATGTCGGCGGCGCCGGCTACCCTCCCGGCTCCTCATCGTGGTGATTTCTCAGTGCCTGGCACTGAGAAATCACCACGATCATGAAAGTCAGGGCGGTGGCTGGACCAGGCGTGAGGGGTCGTAGTAGGCCGAGTCGCCGCGGAAGATCGGCGTGTGCCGCACCTCCCGCTCGATCCGGGCGGCCGACGCCGTATAACCCAGGAACAGGAACAGCGAGAAGGCCTGGATCAGGATCCAGATCCATTCGGCCTGCGCGGACGGCCAGCTCAGGACCCCGTCGTTCAGCCCGTGCAGCACGGTGGGCACCAGGATGCCGAGCGTCCACAGGGCGATCCGCTGCCGCCCGTAGTTCGTGCCGAGGCCGATGAAGAAGCCGGCGATGCCCGCCCACAGCGCGTGCTGGAGGCCGTCCACGAACACCCGCTCGGCGAACAGCGGGATGCCGAATGCGGACCCCCGGGCGATGTCGACGATGGCGGCTGGCACGTAGACCTTCGAGGCCTCGTACGCCCCGAAGAACAGCCCGGACAGCGCCGCCAGGAACATCCACATGCGCGTGTCCAGCTTGATCTTGCGGACCTTCAGCAGCACGATCGCGATCACCATCACCGGGAGGGCCTTGGTGAGCTCTTCCGGCAGCCCCACCCCGTACATCCACTGGATGAGGTTGTGGCTGGCATCGGGCGGAGCCAGCGCGCGCTCCCAGGGCAGGGTCAGTGCCGGGATGAGCAGCAGTTCGGCCACGATGATCACAGCGGTGATGACCAGGTGCAGCCTGGTGACCGGGCCGGGCCGGATGAGGTACCAGAAGACGATGGCCCACAGTGGCGCCACATAGAGGCAGTAGACCCATCCCAGCGTCACCAGGTCGGCGGTGTGCTGGAGCACGATCAGCAGGATCAGCGGCACCAGGGCGTAGACCACGACCAGCAGCCGCTGCCACTGCCGCATCGCGGGGTCCCGCAGCCAGTCCGTGAGCGGGATCAGCATGCCCAGCGGGCCGAACACCCGCCCGCCCTGCGCCTGGGCCTGCTGCCCGGCCATCGCCGGCGGCACGGCCGCGGCAGGCACCGGCTGAGGCTGTGCCGCCGCCGCGGCAGGCGCGGCAGGCGTGCCCGGAGCAACCCCGTCCGGGGCCACCGGGCCGGGCTCGAAGCGCACCGCCGGGCCGTCCGGGACCGCGAGCCGTACCTCGACCGCGTGCCCGAGCATGTACTGGGTCACCGGCTGGCCGGACACGTACGTCCCGCCGCGGCCGACGCTCTCCAGCACCCATCCCTGCGGGCCCCAGCTGAGCCGGACATGTTCCCTGGACACCCGCTGGTCGTTGACCACCACGGCGCTGTTGTCCCGCCGCCCGATGTAGACGACCTGCCCCGGGGCGAGCACAACGCGCTGGTCGCCGTGGATGACTGTGAGCTCGTTCATCGTGTTCTCCCCCCACACCAGGTACGCAGAGAGCGAACTGGGCGGTTTCACGGGCATTATGCCCGGGAAGCCCGCCGCCGGGGAGATCCATCCCGGTACGAGTTCAGCGCGTGTCGGGTGTCCGGATCGTCCCGCGCACGGTGCCGAACCTGATCTTCATGGGCCGCACGCCGAGCCGTTGCTGCGGCTTGACCGCTTTGGGCTCCTCGCCGGCGGGCTCGACCGTCCATTTCGTCTCGCTGAGATTCCGCAGCACCACCTCACCGGGGTGGCGCGGATGGCGTTCCACGACCGCCCGGGCGGTCCGGTAGCCGCGGTCCCGGGACAGGTGGTCGCTGGACAGGATGGCTCCCTCGGACAGCGCGATGACGTGCCCGGGTATCTCCAGCAGCGGCGGCGCGGGTGGCACAGCCCGGCAGTTCCAGCAGCGGACCTGCGGGTCGTCCGGGTCCCAGAACACGGTCGCGGCACACGAGCAGGTGCAGACGCAGTCGCCGAGCCGGATCAGTGCCCGCCGCCACTCGCCCTCGGTGATCCGGCCGCCCAGGGAGGCGTCGCGCAGCCCGGTGCCGAAGGCCCGGATGAACAGCTCCCTGATGAACCGGGGGTAGATCGGCCACCAGACCAGCATCGGGTCCCCGGGCTCTGGCTCGTTGCTGGCATCGGCCGGGTCGAACACGAACAGCGGGTCGGTGCCGAAATGCTTGATCGCGAGCTGGGTCTCTGACACGTGCGTGTCCGGATGCCAGGTGTAGGACGCCCGCACCCGCCGGCCTTCCAGGGGGTGACCGTGCACCAGGAGGAAGAACAGGAACACCGCGAGCGAGTGCAGATCGGTCACCGTCGACGGCACGGCCTCCTCGCGGATGACCTCCGGGGCCATGAACCGCAGCGTGCCGCGGATGAACACGTCCCCGCCCTCGGTCCCGACGTTGTCGTTGTCCACGATGGCGACCTCGCACTGGTCGGGGTCGACCAGCAGGTTGCCGAAATTGATGTCCCGGTAGCACAGCCCGCTGGCGTGCAGCGCGGCGAACGCGTCGGCGAGCTCGCGGCCGATCGCGGCCAGCACCCGGAATGACGGCTGCTGGGGAGCGCGGAGCATCTCGATGAGCGAGCCGAAGCGCCCTGGAACCCACTGCATCACGTAGCCGAACCCGGGCACCCGGCGGCACTCGACCAGGTCGATCGGCCAGGCGAAGGCCGGGTGTGCGCGCGCGTGCGACGCCAGCGCGCCGATCCCCCGCCGCTGATGGTCGGCGTAGTCGCCGGGCCGGTACCACTTGACGGCCACCTGGGTGCCGGTGTCCATCCGTCCCCGGTAGACGACGCCCTGCCCGCCTTCGGCCACCCGCGCCTCGATCTTGATCGGCGTTCCGGCCCTGACCATGTGCACGACGTCGCCGGCCTCGGGGAACTGTGCCCCTGACTCGCTCATAGGGCTGGCGCTCCCGGTGCTGGCGGCGCTTCCCGCGCCTGCTTGACGGCCGGTGCCCCCTGCCCTGCCGGCCCGGCCTGGCGCGGCCACGGCAGTGTCTTGGCGGGCCGCGTGGGTTCTGGCTCAGCCGCTGCCGGTGGGGTGGGTGCCACTGGTATCTGTGCCACGCGGGTCGGTTCGGGCGGTGTCTCGATCGGCAGGGTCCTGGCCGGCCGGGTCTGGGTGCGCGCGGCCGGCGGCTCCGGCGGCCCCTCGGTCCGCAGCAGCAGGGCCATCGCGGTATCGTCGCCGCTGCCCTCGTTCGACGCGCACCGGGCCGCCCAGATCGGCAGCTGCTCGCGCACCCAGGCGACACCGTGCTCCTGTGCCAGCCGCAGCAGGTCGCTGCCGACCGGCTGGTGCCACGGGTCGGCCGTCTGCGCGTTGCCGAAGCCATCGGTGGCCAGCAGCAGCGCGGCGGCCTGGCCGCCGGCCAGGTCCACCACCGCCACCCGGAACGCGTCGGCGGCGTCCAGCTGGCACAGGCTGGTGGTGCTGTGCCCGTCGAGCCGTGGGTCGCCGGGGACGGGCAGGCTGGCCGTGCCGTCGGCGCCGACCAGGACGATGTCGCCGTCCCCGATCTGGCACAGCACCAGCCAGGGAACGGCCACCACGGCCAGCAGCAGGGTGCTGCCGTAGGCGATGGTCGGATCGTCGCCGGACAGCAGCTGCTGCTCCTGGTCGGTCCACGGGTGCTGGAGCAGGTCGTGTTCCACCGCGCGGCGCCAGTGCCCGATCAGCTCCGGTATCAGTTCCGCCTTCGCGGCTGAACGAAGGTCGTGGGCTGACTGCCGGCCGGCGAAGCCGGCGGCAGCTTCCCCGGCCAGCAGCAGCCCGGCGTCGATGGCCAGTTCCGAGCCCCGGGCGCTGCGGAAATGGGGGTGGCCGCCGTGCCCGTCGGCCACCGCCACCGCCAGCCATCGTGGGTCACCGGGCGGGTAGGCAGCGAAACCCGCGGCGTCCTGCAGCGGCCGGCCGGCCTGTTCGTGCACGGCGCCCCGGGCCACGGCGGTGAGCACCCGCCAGCCGGGGACGTCGCCGTCGCCGGGCTGGTCCGGGACGTGGCTGGTCTCAGACAATCGTGTCCTCGTCAGGTGTGGCCGGGCCCGCCGTCGCGGGCTGGATGATCTGGCTGGCGATGACGCTGCGGTCGCCGCCCACCTGGGACAGCCTGGACAGCGCGAGCGAGGCGGTCATCAGCTGCATCATGATCTGGTCCACGTTGTCGGCGACCAGGACCGGGACCGTCGGGTCACCGATGAACCGGGCGAGGTACTCGGAGTTGGCGCCCCGGCCGATGGCGACGGCGAGCCGGATGGCGCCCCGCCCGGCCGGGGTAGCGGTCAGCACCCGCAGCCCGGCATCGAACTCGGCCGGGTCCGTCGGCCGGCCATCGGTAATCAGCAGGATCGCCGGCCGCAGTGCCCGGGTTTCCAGCTGCCCGGGCTGCAGTGCCTCGGCGACCAGGCTGAAGGCCGCCCCCATGCGGGTCAGGCCCTTCTCCACGTGCTGCAGGGGCTTCCAGCGCGCCCCGGCCACCGGCAGCGGCTCCGCGATGTGCCATTCCGCCCGGTCGGCGAAGGCGATCGCGCGCAGCAGGACCTGCGCCTGTTCCTGGTCACGCTCCCAGGCCGCCAGGTGCGGGAGCATGCTGGCGATGGCGAAGTTGAGTGCCTGCATCCGCCCGTCGATCTTCATCGAGCCGGAGCAGTCGGCCAGGATGAAGAAGTGGAGCGGGCGCCGCGAGATGCCGCCGCCGGGCATGATCGTCATGCTCTCAGTCATCGCCCGGGTTCCCCCATGCAGGCATCGTGCCCCCTCTGTGGAGGCTGTCCAGAATATCCCTGGCGCCGGGCCCGCGCTATCTGGCGATTGGGAGGTCAGCTGGGACAATGGGTGAGCAAAGCCTGGGCATAGTTACAACCTGGGCACGGCCTTGCTAAGATCCGGCGATCACTGGCCTGTTGGGGAGAAGGTCCCTTCATGACCGAAGGTACGGGGCAGGCGATCGACCCGAGCGGTGAAGCACGCAGTGTGCTCCAGTCGGCAGTGACCGACTACGGCGCAAGGGTGCTCTCGAACGCCGCCATCCTTGATGGCATCTGCGAGGACCGGCTGCCGGAGTGGCCACGGGAAGCAAGCCTGGTCAGCATGGCGGCCCGCGCGGATGTCGCGGCGATGCTGCAGCAGCAGGCCGGCGGTGTCGGCCCCGACACCGCGGTCCGGCTGACCGCGGCGTCCCTGGCCGATTCGACGTCGATCGACCCGTCCGCTGCCATCTGGGTGGTCGGCGAGTTCGCCCGCGCGCTCGGCTACCAGGTGTCCGAGGGCCTGCGGCCAGCCGCTGGCACGGGCCCCGCGGCGGGTGCCGCCGGGGCCGCCGGTGCGGCGGTACCCGCCGCGGCTGTGCCTGCGCCGCCGCCCCCCGGTCCCCCGCTCCCCGGTCCTCCGCTCCCCGGTTCTCCGCCTCCGCCTTCGTCGCCGCCGGCCAGCCCGGGCGAGGACCTGACGGTGCCGCCAGCGGCCGGCCTGCCGCATCCGCCGACCCAGCAGGTCGGCTTCGGCCAGCAGGAAACCAGGGCGGTCGGCCAGGGCATTCCGCAGGCCGGTCCCCCGCCCGGTGCCCGGGTGAACCCGAACGCACCCGGCGGCTACGGGTGGGTGCCCCCGCCCACTCCGCCGCTGCCAGGCGGCGGGATGCCGGGCGCGATGCCGCCGGGCGGCATGCCACCGCCTCCGGCTGGCGGCGGCGGCAAGCCCCGGCAGGGGATGGTGCTCGGGATCGGGGCCGCCGCGCTGGTGGTGGTCTACTTCATCGTCGCCGGGGTGGCTGGCCTGCCGCCGTTCGGGAAGTCCACACCTACGCCCTCCCCGTCAGCCTCGGTCTCGACCACACCCCCGCGGCCGTCGCCTTCGGTCAGCACGTTCGTGCCGACGGCCGGCGACCTGACCCTGGAGAGCCTGATCCCGGCCGACGTCTCGGCGAACCACAGCTGCACGCCGGTGCAGCACCCTGCCTTCGGGGCGACCGCTGAGATGCACTGCTCCGGCGCCAGCATCCCGCCGGGGTATGTGCAGTACTACCTGTTCGCCAACACCAACGCCATGAACGCCGCCTACTCGACCTTCCTCGCCGATTTCGCCAAGACCGGCAAGAACACCGGCCCCTGCCATTCGATCTCCGGGACCTCGGCGTTCGGCTCGTTCGCGCCCTGTGAGACGCAGTTCTCGATCGCCAGCGTGCCGAAGGGCCGGATCGCGGAGTACCTCTACAAGGGCGACCCGGACATCAGCTGCACGTTCAACGTGGACAAGGTGCTGGTGGACATGGCGGCCACCAACAGTTCCGCCCTCATCCACTGGTGGGACCATTCGCGCCACTGGATCAATAGTTGACAGTCCGGCCGCTGACGGTCCTGTTCATGCCGGAGAGCGCGTACGGGCCGACCAACAACTGCATCGGCATCGGTGACGTGCTGGTGCGGCGGGGACACCGGGTCGTCTTCGCCGCCGAGGCGTCCTGGAAAGGCAGGCTGGAGCCGCTGGGCTTCACCGAGGACCTGGTCGACCTGTCGCCGCCCGCTGGCGGTGACCAGGATGCCGGCCAGTTCTGGAAGGACTTCGTGGCGCAGACCGCGCCGGAGTTCCGCAAGCCCACCATCGAGCAGCTCGAAACCTGGATCAAGCCGGTCTGGGAGGAACTCGTCGGGGGCGCCAGGTACTGCCACGACCAGCTGTCCGCGATCGTGCAGCGGGCCCGCCCCGATGTCATCGTTGAGGACAATGTGGTGGGTTTCCCGGCGCTGGTGACCGCGGGGGTCCCGTTCGTGCGGATCGTGTCGTGCAACCCGCTGGAGATCAAGAGCCCCGATGTCCCCCCGGCCTTCTCCGGGTACCCGGCCGGGGACGCCACCGGGTGGGCGGAGTTCCGGGCCGAGTACGAGCGGGTGCACCGGCCGCTGTGGCAGGACTTCAACGACTGGTTCACCGGCCAGGGGGCGCCGCCCCTGCCGGACCTGGAGTTCATCGGTGAGGGCGACGTCAACCTGTACCTCTACCCGGGACTGGCCGACTACCAGCGGCAGTGGCCACCCGGGCCGGACTGGCAGCGGCTCGACTCCTGTGTGCGCGGCACCGACGAGGGGTTCACGCTGCCGCCAGCGCTGGCCGGCCGCGGCGGCGCGCTGATCTACTTCTCGCTGGGCTCGCTCGGCTCAGCCGACACCGGGCTGATGCGGCGGGTGATCTCGTGCCTGGCGGACACCCCGCATCGCTACATCGTGTCCAAGGGGCCCCTGCACAGCGAGATCGAGCTGGCGCCGAACATGTGGGGCGCGGAGTTCGTCCCGCAGACCTCGGTGATCCCGCTCGCCGACCTCGTGATCACCCACGGCGGCAACAACACCACCACTGAATGCCTGCACTTCGGCAAGCCGATGATCGTGCTGCCGCTGTTCTGGGACCAGTACGACAACGCTCAGCGTGTCGCCGAGCTCGGGCTCGGGGTGCGGCTCGACACCTACGGTTTCTCCAGTGCCCAGATGCACGAGGCGATCGGCCGCCTGCTGGCCGATCACCGGCTGCGCGACCGGCTCACGCAGGCCGGTGCGGCGATCCGGGCCCGGGACGGGGTGGGCCGGGCGGCCGGCATCATCGAGCGCGCCGCCGGGGCCTGAGTGGCCTGGGCCGGCCCGGGCCGGCCCAGGCCGTGAGACCAGCCTGAGTGGTCACCCCGGCCGGGAAGGCCGGACCTGCACCATGCCGCCCTCGACGATCCGGCTGTCGAACGCGGGCTGGCGGGCGGTGGCTGGCCCGTGCACCACCGACCCGTCGGCGAGCCGGAACGTGCTGCCGTGCCAGGGACAGGTGACGCATGGTGCGCCGCCGCCGTCTTCGGTGAGGGTGCCCTGGTGCAGTGGGCCGCCCAGGTGAGCGCACTGGTCGGCGACTGCCAGCACGTCCGAGCCCTGCCGCAGGACGGCCAGCGTGAGGTAGCCGAGCCGGCGCCGGGCGAGCCGGCCGTCCGGAAGCTCGTAGATGCGGCACAGGTCATGCCAGCCGAGCGGCGCGAGGTGCGCGACGGGTTCGGCGTGGCTGGCGCCGGCGCCGAGGCCGAACGCCATGTGCCTGCCCAGGAAGCTGCCCGCGGTCATGGCGGCCAGCCCGCCAAGCGCCAGCAGCCGGCCGCTGGTGGCGCGGCCGGTCATCCGGGCCAGCAGCGAGGCAGCGAACAGCGCCGAAGCACCGGCGCCGGAGGCGGCGTGGACCAGGCCCACCCGCTGCTGCTCGCGGTGCAGGGTCGACCAGTCGGCCAGCCCGGCCGCGGCGGCGGGCAGCGCGCCGGCGAGCCCGAGCGCGAGCAGGATCCGCGAGGCGCGCTCGGTGCCCGGCACGAAGTCGAGCACCGTCGCCGACGTCCAGAAGCCGAGTGGGAGCGCGGTCAGGGCCGGGTGCATCGGCTGGCCCAGCCAGACCCCGTGCAGGACGTCCGCTGGCGCGCCGGCCGGCGCGCCGCGCTGGACCGCGCGGGTGAGTGGCCGGGCCACCCGGTCCAGCCGCTCGGCGTGTTCCAGCCGCCCGGCGAGGCCGGCTGGGGCGGACAGCATTCCCAGGCCAGGACGGGGGATGCGGGTGCGGCCGCCGCGCCGGGGAAAGAGCCTGGCATGGGATGGGCTCATATGCCCAGTCTTACCCGGCCCATGACCGGCCTATCGCTCCGCCCCGCCCGCGGGTGCCAGGATGCCGCGGTCCACCGCGCTGGCGATCATGTCGCGGGCGTAGGCGCCCAGGGACGCTGAGCCGTCCTCGATCAGGGCGACCTTGGTGAGAACCTGGTCGGCGGTGACACCGTGCGCGGCCCAGGTTCCGCCCTCGGTCACCATGTTGATCAGCATCGGCTGCAGCCGGTCCAGGGCGCGGGCGAACTTCGCCTCCGCCGTCGCCCGTTCCTCGAACTCATCCCACAGCGCGCGCAGCGCGGCGCCCTGCGCTGACGGCAGGATCGCGAAGAGCCGGTCCGCCGCCGCCCGCTCGGCCGCCTCCTGCCGCGCCTGGTCGGCGTGCGCCGCGTAGACGAACAGGTCACCAGCGTCGATCTCCACCAGGTCGTGGAGCACCAGCATCGTCATCACCGTGCCCAGGTCGGTCCCGGCCGGGGCATGCCCGGCCAGGACCAGCGCCATCAGCGCCAGGTGCCAGGAGTGCTCAGCCGAGTTCTCGTGCCGGGAGCGATCGGTCAGGGTGGACTGCCGCAGCACTGTCTTGAGCCGGTCGGCTTCGAGCAGGAAACCGACCTGGCTGTCGAGGCGTTCCATGCTCCCATTCGATCACCCGCCGCCGCGCCGGGCCGCCGGTCACCGCCCCCGCCGCACACAACCGCCCGCGACGTGCAAAGATGCTGTGGGGGACCCAAGATGAATCGGGGGATCCGGCTTCATCACACTCGCCCTGGCGGGGCTGCTGCCCCGCCAGGGCGAGTCTCCCGCCACGCTGGGCGATCACCGCGCTGACCGGGCCGGCCTGGTGCGCAGGATCGAGGTGACCGCCGACATGAAGTCCCGGGTCATCGAGTACTGGCGGAACGTGCACCCCGACCTCGGTGCCCGGCTGTCCAAGGAGCTGAACGGCAGCTGACCCGCGGCCTTCCGGTATCGCCCCGGGCGCCAGGATGATCCGGGTTCGCGACGGCCACACCCGCCGCCGCCGTGGCCGCCGGGGCGGGATACTCGATCCATGAAGTGGCCGGGCCCGATACTCCGGCTGCCGGGCCGCCTGCGGCGGTGGCGGCCCGGTGGCTAGCCCTGGCCCGCGGCCGGCGGACGCGATCGTCGTCGGCTCCGGGCCGAACGGGCTCGCCGCGGCGGTGGCGCTGGCCAGGGCCGGGCTGGCCGTGCACGTCATCGAGGGCGCCAGCACACCCGGCGGTGGCTGCCGGACGCAGGAGCTCACCCTGCCCGGGTTCCACCACGACGTGTGCTCCGCGGTGCACCCGCTGGCCGCCGCCTCCCCGTTCTTCCGCGGCATCGATCTGGCCGGGCTGGGGGTGACGCTGCGCACGCCCAAAGTCGCGTTCGCCCATCCGCTGGATGGCGGCCGCGCGGCAGCTGTGGCCGGGTCGGTGGACGAGACGGCCGGTGCGCTCGGCCTGGACAGCGGTGCCTACCGGCGGCTGCTCACGCCGCTGGTGCGCGACGTCGGGCTGACCCTGCCGGACATACTCGCGCCGCTGCGCTCGGTGCCCGGCCATCCACTCGCTATGGCCCGCTTCGGTGTGGACGGCCTGATGCCCGCCAGCCTGCTGGCCCGCAGGTTCCGCACGCCGGAAGCGCGGGCGCTGCTGGCGGGTGTGGCCGCGCATGCCATGCTCCCGCTCACTGCGCCGCTCACCAGCGCCTTCGGGCTGACGCTCATCATGACGGCGCACGCGGTGGGCTGGCCGGTGGTCGAGGGCGGGAGCGCGCGGCTCACCGACGCCCTGGTAGCCGAACTGACCTCGCTCGGCGGCACGCTGGAGACCGGCCGCTGGGTGAGGTCACTGGACAGCTTGCCGCCTGCCCGGGCCATCCTGCTCGACGTCACACCGCGGCAGCTGGCCAACCTGGCTGGCGGGCGGATCGGCGCGCGGCACCGCAAGGCGCTGGCGCGCTTCCGCTACGGGGCAGGCGTCTGCAAGGTCGACTGGGCGCTGAGCGGGCCGGTGCCCTGGGAGGCCGCGGCCTGCAAGGAGGCCGGAACCGTGCACCTGGGCGGCACCTTCGCGGAGGTCGCGCGCAGCGAAGCCGAGGTCACCTCGGGCCAGCACCCGCAGCGGCCGTACTGCATCGTGGCGCAGCCGGGGGTGGTCGACCCGACCCGTGCCCCGGCAGGCTCCCACACGCTCTGGGGCTACTGCCACGTGCCATCGGGGTCGGCCGTGGACATGTCGGGCCGGATCGAGGCGCAGATCGAGCGTTTCGCGCCGGGTTTCCGCGACCTGATCCTGGCCAGGTCGGTCCGGACCGCGGCCGACATTGAGGCGTACAACCCGAACTACGTGGGCGGGGACATCAACAGCGGGGCCGGGACCTTGCTGCAGACGGTGTTCCGGCCCACCCCGCGCTGGAACCCGTACCGGACTTCCCTGCCCGGTGTCTACCTGTGCTCGGCGTCCACCCCGCCGGGCGGCGGCGTGCACGGCATGTGCGGGGCGGGTGCCGCCCGCGCTGCTCTGGCCGACCTGGGAGTGCGGCAGGCCGCCCGGCCGTGACGGCGGCCGCCCGGCGGTGGTGTCAGTCCCCGCCCGGAGCCGCCCCCCGCATCCGGGCGACCTAGCCGTGCTGCGCGGCGATCATGTCCCGGTACCAGGCGAACGAGTCCTTGGGAGTGCGTTTCTGGGTGGCGAAGTCCACGTGAACCAGCCCGAACCGCTGGTGGTAGCCCTCGGTCCACTCGAAGTTGTCCATCAGCGTCCAGATGAAGTAACCCCGCACGTCCACCCCGGCCGTCACCGCGTCGTGCACGGCCCGGATGTGACCGTCCAGGTAGCTGATCCTGGCCTGGTCGGCGACCGTGCCCGCCTCGCTCACCTGGTCGCCGGCCGAGCAGCCGTTCTCGGTGATGTACACCGGCGGCAGCGCGGCGCCATAGCGGTCCTTCAGCGTGATCAGCATCTCGGTCAGCCCGGCCGGGATCACCGGCCAGCCGAACGCGGTCACCGGGAACCCGGGGATCGGCTCCATCTGGAACGGCAGCGGCGAGTCCGGCAGCGCCGAGAGCCGCATCGGCATGTAGTAGTTCACCCCGAGCATGTCCACCGGGGCGGCGATCACAGCGAGGTCGCCGTCCTGGACACACTCCAGCCCGTCCGGGCGCCCGAACGCGGACAGGTCCGGGTAGGCGCCGAGCAGCAGCGGGTCGGTGAACAGGCGGTTGTGCATGATGTCGTAGGCGTGGGCGGCGGCCTGGTCGGCGTCGCTGTCGCTGGCCGGCCAGGCTGGCGCGTAGTTGTTCGCGATCGCCACCTGCGCGCCGGCGGCCCGCAGCGCGGAAGCGGCCAGCCCGTGCCCCAGCAGCTGGTGGTGCGCTGTCGGCAGCGCGTCCAGCATGAGCGACCTGCCCGGTGCGTGGAAGCCGAGCGCGTATCCGTAGGCGGTCACCACGAATGCTTCGTTCAGCGTTATCCACAGCGGGATACGGTCCGCCAGCCTTTCCGCGGCCAGCGCCGCGTACTCGGCGAAACGGGCGGCGGTGTCGCGGGCCAGCCAGCCGCCCGCGTCTTCCAGCGGCTGTGGCAGGTCCCAGTGGTACAGCGTGGGCACCGGGGTGATGCCGCGGGCGAGCAGCGCGTCGGTCAGCCGCTCGTAGAAGTCCAGGCCCGCCGGGTTGGCCGGGCCGGAGCCGGTGGGCTGGATGCGCGGCCAGGCCAGCGAGAACCGGTAACCGCCGACCCCGAGCTCGGACATCAGCGCGAGGTCCTGCGGCCAGCGGTGGTAGTGGTCGGCGGCCACGTCGGCGGTCTGGCCGTCGTGGATGGCGCCGGGCTTGCGGCAGAACACGTCCCAGACCGAGTCGCGGCGGCCATCCTCGCTGGCCGCTCCTTCGATCTGGAAGGCGGACGTGGACACGCCCCAGGTGAAGCCGGCCGGGAAGCGCGGCATGGATGAATTGCTCACCGGCTGATCGTAGGTCAGCCGTCTGCGCCGTCGGCGACGGCGGTGTCGACTTCGGCCCGCCTGGCGGCCAGTTCGGCCTCGTACTTGCGCCGGTCGACCTCCTCGGCGATCTGCTCGTCGTCGCGCATGAGCGCTTCCAGGTCGGTCTGGGCCGCGTCGAGGACCCCGAGGTCAGCGAAGGCTCGCTGGACACCCGGTCCCCACAGCCCGATGTCCTTCACGCACGGCACGATCCGGCTGAACAGCAGCGCGCGGAACGTTTGCTGGACCGGCGAGTGCTCGGTGAACTCCAGGCACTCCTCGACGTCAAAACCCATCCGTTCCCAGACTTCCTGGGCGCGGAAACGGTTGCGCATCAGGTAGCAGCCCTCGACCACGAACTCCTCGCGATCGGCCCGCTCGGCCTGTGTCAGCTCCTTGTAGTAGTCGCGCAGGGCCAGCCGCCCGAACGCGACATGCCGGGCCTCGTCCTGCATCACGTACGCGAGGATCTGCTTGACCAGCGGGTTGGTGGCCATGTCCCGGTGCACGCCGAACGCCGCCAGCGCGAGCCCCTCGATCAGCACCTGCATCCCGAGATACGGCAGGTCCCAGCGGGAGTCGCTGAGCGCGTCGGCCAGCAGCTGCCCCAGGTCGTTGTTCATCGGGTAGTGGAGCCCGATCTTCTCCTTCGTGAAGCGCGCGAACAGCTCCACGTGCCGGGCCTCGTCCATGGCCTGGGTGGCCGCGTAGAACTTGGAGTCCATGTCCGGGACCGACTCGACGATCCGGGCGGCCACGGTCAGTGCCCCCTGCTCCCCGTGCAGGAACTGGCTGAACAGCCACGAGGACAGGTGGATGCCGAGTTCGTCGCGTTCAGCCTGGGACAGCGCCTCCCATTGCCGCGACCCGTAGATCGGGGAGAACTCCTCGGAGATCCCCATGACGTTGGCGGGGTCCACCGGGAGATCCCAGTCGATCCGCTTGGCGGCATCCCACTGCTTGTCCTTGCCCCGCTGGTACAGGTCCAGCAGGCGGCCCCGGCCTCCGTCGTACTCCCAGCTGAAGCGGGCGGCGCCGGTGGCGGGAACGTCCCAGGTGCCGGGGGCGACGGGGGTTGCGTAATGGTCGTAGGTGCTCACGGCAAGCTCCCAGGCAGGCGTTGCCCACATATTACTGGCTGGTATCGCTTTGTCCTAGGTCCCAGCGGCTACGGCCTCACCACGGGCCGGTGACGGGGAACCTCGGTAAGGAAAGCCTGGCCGATGCGCTGGCCCGGTTCAGCCCAGGCCGGAGCAGCGGACCCGGCGGTGCAGCAGCGGTACCCACGCCGACCCGCCGGGCGTGTGCGGGCAGCCCGCGGCCAGCCGGCTGATGGTCTGCGGCCAGGGCTGGTCCGGGCTGCGCAGGTTGGCGGCCCGGAAGTCGGCCGCCCACGGCACCAGCAGCACGGCCAGCAGCAGTCCCACCGCCAGCTGGCGTGGTACCCGGCGGGCATGCGGCCCCCGCTGGCTCAGGTAGGCGTCCACCGCCACGATCGCCGCGGAGTACAGGAGCAGGACCGGCACGGTGGCGTAGCGGGTGCCCGGCACCCAGACCGCGAAGGCCGGCATTGGCGTGGTGACCCAGCCCCGGATGACGGCAGGGATCACGGTCAGCGTCAGGCCCAGGGCCAGGCAGGTGATCGTGAACAGCCGCACCCGCTTCCCGCCGCGGGCCAGCATCCAGCTGGCCGCGGCCACAACGGCGCACACCCCGGCGGTGATCGCCACGGCCGGCCCGGCGGCGCTGGCGAGCTCGTCCGCCAGGTGCCGTCCGGCGACCGCCGCCAGCAGCACATGCTGGCCGTAGAACCGCAGCGCCGCCGGGACCGGCCCCAGCCGGCGCAGCTCGGCGGCCGGGACCACGAACACCAGCTGCAGCGCCATGCCCGACAGCCAGCCCGCGGTCGCGGCATGGTCGGCGGGCCTGCGCAGGGCCAGGACCCGGGCCAGGGCCAGCGGCGCGAGCAGGATCGTGACCACCTGCGACGACGCGGCGGCGAAACACACCGCGAATGCCAGCACCTGTGCGGCCCCGGCGCGGGGCCGCCACAGCAGCGCCCAGAATGTGGCGAACATCAGGTACCAGGGAACATCCACCCCGCTGTTGGCAACTTCCACTACCGCTGCGGGCAGCAGCAGCACACCGGCCGCGAGCAGCGCGCGCAGCCAGGGCCTGCGGATATGGCCGGCGCTGGCGTAGTAGACGAACGCGGCGCAGCCCGCGGCGGCCAGCGCCCCGGTGATCGCGAAGGCGGCCGCCGCGGTGGCCAGCGGCAGCAGGGCCACCCCATCGGCGATGAGCCTCGGGACGGTCTGCAGATAGCCGGCGTAGGGCCACAGCAGGCTCCGCACCGGGTGCGTCATCGCCTCCGGCAGGAACAGGCTCCCGTCCTCGCCCCACAGGGTGCGCCAGGAGGGAGTCCCGCTCTGGCGGGCCAGCAGCAGGCAGGTCCCGGCCGTGACCGCGGCAGCGGTCAGCGGGACTGCCGCCCAGGCCGGCCAGGAACGCCGGGCCTGGTGAGCGCGGTCCGCCCGGCGCGGCCGCAGCGGAGGCTCCTCCGGCCGGTCAGGGAACAGCAGCGCCAGGGTCTGCCGCCAGCGCCGCCCGCCGCCCGCCGCCCGTCCGGCGGATGCCTGCCCGGCGGGCGCCTGCCCGGCGGGCGCCTGCCTGGCGGGGGCCTGCTCAGCCGGGGCCTGCTCGGCCGGGGCCTGCTCAGCCGGCCTGGCCGGGGCACGGGCGACCGCGGGTGGCCCGGATGCGGGCGCTTCGGGGGATAGCGGACCTGCGGCGACCATGCTGCGCCGTTGCAACCCCCCCAGCCCCCCGACTGCGTTAAGTTACAGATGCTTACGCACAGTACATGAGCGGTTACATCCCACTCTTAGCCAGGGCGGCGACCAGGTCCTACAGGCAGACGAACGGCTCGTGGTCGGCGTGCCCGGCCGGTTCCAGCTGGAACGTCGAGTGGGCCACGTCGAAGTGCCCGCGCAGGCAGTCCTGGAGCGCGTCCAGCATCGCCGCGCTCCGGTTCCCGGTCAGCACCGCCGGGTCCACGACCACATGCGCGGACAGCACCGGCAGCCCGGAGGTGATGGTCCACGCATGCAGGTCGTGCACGTCCTTCACGCCCTCAATCGCGGTCATGTGCGCGCGCACCTCGGTCATGTCGACGCCGCGCGGGCTTGCCTCCAGCAACACGTCGACCGCGTCCCGCAGCAGATGCCAGGTCCGCGGCAGGATGAGCACGGCCACCGCCAGCGAGGCGATCGGGTCGATCAGCGTGAACCCCGTGGTCGCGACCACCACGCCGCTGATGATCACCGCCGCCGCCCCGAAGGTGTCCGATGCGACCTCGAGGAACGCCCCCCGGACGTTGAGACTCTGGTCCTGCCCGTGCCGCAGCAGCAGCAGCGACACGCCGTTCCCGGCCAGCGCGACCACGCCGAACACGATCATCAGGCCGGAGCCGACCGGTGGCGGCGAAGCGAGCCGCTGCACAGCTTCGGTGATGATGAACGCGGCCAGGCCGAGCAGCAGCAGGGCGTTGACCGTCGCGGCGAGGATCTCGGCGCGGGCGTAGCCGAAGGTGCGGCGGTCGGTGGCCGGCCTGGCGGCGAAGTAGGCGGCCAGCACCGACAGGCCCACCCCGGCCGCGTCGGCGGCCATGTGTGCGGCATCGGCGAGCAGCACCAGGGACCCGCTGACCGCCGCGCCGATGATCTCCGCGGCGGCGATGCCGGCGGTGATCCCCATGACCGCGGCCAGCCTGCCCCGGTGCCTGCCGGTGGCAGTGAGCGCGCTGGCGTGGTCGTGATCGGCCGGCACCCCTGCCTCCCTTCGCTAGCCTGGGCGGGCCGCGCCAGCTCCCGCCAGCGCCGCGCGGCGCGCCCGTATCACGAGTCTTCCCCAGTGGGCGGGGGCGGGCTACCGGGTGAGAGCAGTTCGTAGGCAGGGTTGATCATGACCGGGCTGCCCTCGCGGACCCCGACCGGGCCGCGGAAGCGGATCCGTGCCCCGCAGATGACCCCCGGGATGTGGGACCGGCCGTAGAACAGGGCGGTCAGGTCCCCGGTGGAGTCGGAGATCTCACAGGCGAGCACGGCGTTCCGCTCGACCGGCCGGATCTCCACCGCGCGGACCCGGCCCTCCACGGTGGCCCGGCCCGGCTGGGTCAGGGTGCCGATCGGGGTCACTCCCGGCGGGGGAACCGGGCGGTCATACCCGGCCCGGTCCTTGCCGACCGCCGAAGCGGGCTCCGCACCGGCCCGCCGGGCGCGGCGCCCGCGCAGCAGATTCCGCAGCGCGGAAGGCGGCGGCGCGGCCAGCACCGGCGGCACGTTCTCTTCCCCTTCGGCCGCGGCGATGCCGTGCGCGCCCTCCGGTGCCCCCGGCATGGCTTCTTCGGCAGCCTTCCCGGCGGCGGCCTGGCGTGTCTTCGCCGGCGGCTCCTGCCGGTCGTGCATGGTCGCCAGCCGGCTGCGGACGTCGAACGGGACGATGGTGGCTGCCGAGTGCGGGATCTGGCTCACCACGCCAGCGATCTTGTCAGCGGTGCGGTCGTGCAGGAGCCGGCCGAGCAGCGGCGCATAACCGCGCCGGGGCAGGACCACCGTCACATGTGTACCGGGCAGGGCGGCCTCCCGGCTGACCAGTTCGGCAGCGGCTCTGGTCAGGCGGCGGTCCGGGCAGTCGATGAAGTCGAGCACAACCCCCCGGTCCGCCCGTATCCACTCCTGGCGCAGAAGGTCCGCCTGGGCGGTGTCGATGACGAAATGAACCGCCCGCAGCGTCGTCGGCCGCAAGCTGCGCGCATACCGCAGGGCGGCCAGCGTGGCCAGGTCGAAGCTGTCCACCAGCAGGTACACGGTGCGGCGCGGGTAGTTGGTCGGCTCGGCCGGCCGGGGCCGGTCACCGATCCGCTCCAGCACCTCGGCTTCCATCCGGTATTCGCGGTTCAGCCGGATGAGGGCCGGCACCCCGATGACGAAGAGGACCACCACCAGCCACGCGCCTTCGGTGAACTTCACCACGGCGAAGATCACGACCACCACGGCGCTGAGCACCCCGGCCGACGCGTTGATCACCAGCTTGTGGTGCCAGCCCTGCTCCTTGTGCCGGTGGTGATATCTGGCCATGCCGAAGCCAGCCATGGTGAACGCGGTGAACACGCCGATCGCGTAGAAGGGCACCAGGCGGTTGACGTTCGAGCCGACCGTGACCAGCAGCGCGATCGCGAGCACCGTGAGGACGATGATCCCGTTGGAGAACACCAGCCGGTGCCCGCGTTTGGTCAGCCAGCGGGGCAGGAAGGCGTCCTCGGCCACGAAGTTGGTCAGGAACGGGAACCCGTTGAAGCTGGTGTTCCCGCCGGTGTACAGGATGAGCGCGGTGGCGGCCTGGACCACGAAGTACATGAAATGCCCCGCGCTCCCGAACACCGCGCTGGCTTCCTGGGAGATCACCGTCGGGTACCCGGCCAGGTAGGGGATCGCGTGCGTGGCGTGCGCCAGCCAGGAGATCCCCGCTACCAGGCTGCCGAGGATGATGCCTTCCAGGACCAGCACCCGGCGGGCGTTGATCCCCTCGGGCGGCCGGAACGCGCTCACCGCGTTGGACACCGCCTCGATACCGGTCAGCGACGACCCGCCGTTGGCGAAGGACCGCAGCAGCGTGAACACCAACGCGAAGGCGGTCACCCCGGCAAGGCCGTGGCCGATGGGATAGGTGCCCTTCAGCGTGTGCACGCTCTGGGCCGGCAGGCTGCCCACAGCCTCGCGGAGAAGGCCGATCACGATCATCAGGCCGACCGACGCCGTGAACAGGTACGTGGGCAGTGCGAAGGTCTTGCCTGCCTCCCGGATCCCGCGCAGGTTGCCGTAGCACATGGCCAGCACGACGCCTACCGAGATCTCCAGCTGGTACGGGCCGAGCGCCGGGATGGCGGAGGCGATCGCGGCCGTCCCACCGGCGATCTGGACTGCCACTGTGACCACGTAGTCAACGAGCAGTGCGACCGCCGCGACCTGGGCGACCCGGGGCCCGAAGTTGTCCCGTGCGACAACGTATGAGCCGCCCGCCCGGGTGTAGACCATCACGACCTCGCGGTAGGACAGCACCACCAGGGCCATGACGAACAGGATCACGCCGGTCATCGGCAGGATCACTGAGAAGGCGGCGATCCCGAACAGCGGCAGCAGTTCGATCAGGATCTCCTCGGTGCCGTACGCGGAAGAGGAGATTCCGTCGGGGGAGAGCACACCGAGCGCGAGCGGCTTGGACAGCCGCTGCTCGCCGAGCTCCTCGTTGACCATCGGCGGGCCGAGCAGGCGGCGTTTGACCGAATACCAGAAAGTCTCGGGGGCGTCTCCCGCGTTGCCGAGGAACCCGGTTGCCCTGCGTATGGCCACGTATGCCGATCCTTTTGGTCGTCTGACCCTCTCGTGGCCTTCATACCATCGCAGGCCAGGGGCTTTGCCTTCCGGGAGGGGCCGGCGTCGTGGCTGCGGCGTTAAGATTTCATCAAGATCATCCGGATTCGCCCGGTTTAGCCGACCCCGAAGAACCCGAGCACAGTCGTGCCGAGCAGCAGCAGGCTCATGGCGGAGATGGCCGCCACGCAGATCCCGGCCACGATCCGGAACACCGGCCCGTTCGCGGCCTTGCCCAGCAGGCTGCGGCGGCTGGTGAGGATCAGGATGAAGATCAAGATGACCGGGGTGACGATGCCCTGCAGCACCTGGGTGCCGATCAGCAGGGTGATCAGGTTGATCCGGGTCATGGCCAGCGCCGCGCCGATGACCACCTGCACCGCGAACAGCCCGAGGAAGAGCCGGGCCTCGGTGAACCGGCGCGACACTGACCGCTCCACCCCGACCGCTTCGCTGATGGCGTAGGCGCTGGACAGCGGGACCACGGCGCCCGCCAGGGCGGACGCGCCGATCAGCCCGAGCGCGAACAGGACCTCGGCGGCCGGGCCGGCCACCGGCTTGAGAGCCAGCGCGGCCTCCGCCGCTGAGGTCAGCGGCCCGCGGCCGCCGATCGCGGCGGCGGTCGCGATGATGATGGTGATCGACACGATGCAGGCGAACACCGCCCCGGAGATCGCGTCGATCCGCGCCCGCGGGTAGTCGGCCCGGTCGGCGCCCTTGTCCACCACCCCCGCCGCCGCGTACAGCTGCATGTAGGGGCTGACCGTGGTCCCGATCAGGGCCACACCCAGCAGCAGGTAGCTCTTGGTGAACAGGAAGTGGGGGATGACCAGGTTGGAGCCGACCGCGCTCCAGTCCGGGTGGCCGAGCACCGCCGCGATCGGGTAGGCGAGGAAGGCCAGGGACAGGATCAGGAAGATCCTTTCCGCATAACGATAGGAGCCGAACGAGACCAGTGCCCAGATGGCGACGGCCGCGATGGGGATGATGATGTACCGGCTGACCCCGAGCAGCTCGAAGGCGGCCCCGATGCCGGCGAACTCCGACACCACCAGGCCGGTGTTGGCCAGCAGCACGCAGCCGAGCGCAAGCCCGGTCATCCGCAGCGTGAACTCTTCCCGGATCAGCGCGGCCAGCCCCTTGCCGGTGTGGGTGCCCAGCCGCACCGCCATCTCCTGCACCAGCACCAGCGCGATGGTGACCAGCACCATGAAGAACAGCGTCCGGTAGACGAACTGCGAGCCGGCCGAGGCATAGGTGGCGATGCCGGCCGCGTCGTTGCCGGCGTTGGCCGCCACCACCCCGGGCCCGGCGATGGCCAGGACCAGCCAGATCCTGCTCTTGCGGGACCGGATCAGCCGGACCCCGCTGGCGCGGATCCGGGTGAGCGACATCAGCCCTCCCGAACTGGCGGGCTGGCGTGGCTCCGCCTCCCGGCCCTGTTCGCGGGTGCTCACTGCAGCAGCCGGGGGAAGTGCAGCCGGCCATGGCCGGGCACCAGCGCATCCAGCACATCATCGGACAGGATCCGCCCAAGCGGCCTGCCCTCGTCGTCCACGACCAGCAACGACGAGCGCCGCGATTCGACCATCTCGGTGGCGACCTTGTCCAGGTCGTCGTCCGGGCGCAGGGTGACGGGCAGCTCGTCCGGGTCGATCAGCCCGGCCAGCGTGGTGTCGCCGTCACTGACCAGCAGGTCGAAGGCGGAGACATCACCTATCAGCCGGCCATCCTCGTCGAGGACGGCGACCGAGTCGATCTCCGTCTGGTGCCGTGCCAGTTCGGCCAGCCGGCGCCGCACCTGCTCGACCGTCTCTTCCGGCTTCGCGCAGGCGAGGACCGTGGTCATGACACCGCCCGCCTCGTCGCCGGGGTAGCCCAGCAAGCGGGCGAGCTCGCGCTGGGTGGGTGCGGGCATCTGGGCGAGCATGGTCGCCTGCTCGTCCGCGGGCAGGTCGCGCAGCGCGTCCACCGCCTCGTCCGGCTCCATCCGCGCGATGAGCTCCGCGGCCTGGCCCGGCTCCACCTCCCGCAGCAGTGCCGTCAGCTCGTGCGGTTCCATCTCCTCCAGCGCGTCCGCGGCGAGGTCGTGGTCCAGGCTGGCGAGCAGTTCCCGGCGGCCGGGCCGGCCCAGGCCCTCCAGCACGTCAGCCAGCTCGGCCGGGCGCAGCCTGCGCAGCGCCGAGTGCGGCTCCCGCAGCTTCACCGCCGACGGGCTCTCCGCCGAGTCGGCGCCGAACGACTCGATCGCGGCCCAGTCGATGACCCGGCCCGGGGTCGGGTGCCAGCGGAACCGCTTGGGCCCCAGGCGGCGCAGCAGGGTCTGCAGGCTCACGTCCACACCGACCAGCCGGACCTGGTCGCCGACCTGCGCGAGGTACAGGTCGGCCGCCCGGATCACCTGCACCTCGTCGGTGTCGACCAGCTGGTGATCGAGGATGTCGCGGTGCAGCAGCACCTCGCCCTCACGCCGCTGGAACTCGCGCAGGTCCAGCCGGGCCGTGCGGAGCGTGACCGAGCGGCGCTCCACCTTGTCGATGGCGGCCGCGTCCAGGTAGGCCTTGCGGCGCCCCACCCGGACCACGATCCCGGTCAGCGCCGGGTAGGCCTCGCTGCTGCCGTGCACCTGGGCGACCAGGTCGACCAGGCGGCCGACTTCCTCACCGGACTGGTTCAGCACCGGGCAGCCGATCAGGCCGACCAGCGAGATGATGTTCTGCCGGACCTGGCGGGAGGTCATCAGCCGCTGCGAATGACCGCCGAAAAGATGGGCGCCTGCGCCCCGATCGCCGTTGCGGGACCGCGGGCCGGGCAGCCGGCCGTTGAAGAAATGCCGGTCGGACACAGCAACCTCCTGGTCCGCCGGCCAGGCCGGGTGGTCTATCCCGGGGCGGCCGGCAAGAGTGGAAGGGATCGGAACGGGCAGCGTCCGGCGGCCCGGCCAATGGTGCTGGCCGCGCTCGCCGTGGTTGTACTGCAGGGATCACCAAGCACGGCCACACCTCCCTCACGTCGGCTGCGACATCCAGATAATCGCGCTCATGGCGTGCCAGCATCCGGGCAGAGCCGGATGCTCGCTGTATACGAGTCTGTCATACCCGGGCAGTTACTGGCCCGGCCGGTCAGGGTGGGCTGCCAGGGTTCGGGTTGGCCGTGGGCAGGCCGGAGCAGATGCTGGCCCCGGCGTTGCGGGTCTGCACGAAACTGGCGCTGCCGGGCGCCGGGCCGCTTCCGGCGGCTGGGCCGCCCTTGCCGTGGCCTGCCGTGGCGCGGTGACGGGCCCGGGGCGGGTTCACGCCAGCGAAGCCGGCGCCGATGATCAGCGTGACCGGCCCCGCCGTCCCGGTCTGCGGGGCGGGCTCACGCAGCAGGTTCTGCGCGGCCGGTGCTGTCTTGAGCGCGGTCATCAGCGTGTAGGCACTGTCGGCCTGCGCGGTGCCCGAGTAGGTCACCGTGGTCGCGGCGACCGGCGTGGCGTTGCCCACGCCGATGACGTCGAAGCCCAGCTTGCGCAGGCGGCTGGCGGTCCGCCCGGCGAGCCCGGAGCTGCCGGTGCCGTTGAGCACACGCACCCGGACCTTCGCCGGTGGCAGCGTGGGCAGCTGGCGATGCCACCGCTGCCCGTCCTGGATCATCTGGAAGATGACGTCGTCCTGCGGCTCCTCGGGCAGCAGCCGGCCCGACTCGGCGGGGTCGGGATCGGGCACCGTCGGCATCGTGATCAGCGTCACGTGCTTCGCGCGCAGGTGGGCGAGGGTCCTGGCCAGCCCCAGCAGCTTGGTGGCCGAATCCAGGCCCCGGTCCACGGTGAGCGCCTTGGTGGCTGTGTCGGCCACCTTGAGCAACTGGACGGAGTTGGTCAGCAGGCCCGCTCGGTTCACCTTCTGGATGACCGAGGACATGAACGCCTGCTGCAGCATGATCCGCGGCAGGTCGCCGCCGACGTCCCCCTCGGCCGAGACCCCGTGCCGGGTGCGCACATAGGCCAGCGCCTGGTTGTAGGTGAGCAGATGCATGCCGCCGCTGAGGTTCATGTGCGACCACGGGTCGTGGTAGCCGCCGGGCGGCACGCAGACTTCGACCCCGCCGATGGCGTCCACCATGGCGCGGAAGGAGTTGAAGTCGAACATGACGAAGTGATCGAGTTTGACGCCGGTGAAGTCTTTGACCGTCTTGACGGCACACGATGGCCCGCCGATGTTCATGGCGCCGTCGATGATCGCGGACTGGTAGGGCCCCCAGATGCCGACACCGATGCCGCGCCGCGCCGTGCAGCCTGGCTCATAGACGACGGTGTCCCGCGGGATGGACACGACGATGGCGTGGGTGTGGGTGGAGTCCAGGTGAACCAGCAGCAGGTTGTCGGAGTTGCTGGTGTTCAGGCTCGCATTGCTCCCGAACCCCTTGCCCTGGCCCTTCCTGGTCTGCGACCCGAGCAGGAGGATGGTCTGCACGCCGTAGACCGACCGGTGGGTCAGCCCGCTCACGCTGACGCCGGTGATGTTGCCGGTCAGATGCCGGTACACCGCGTAGGCGCCCAGGCTGGCCAGCACCACCAGTGCCGTCAGGACGCTGGCGGCGATGTACGCGGCCCTGGCCAGGCGGCTCAGCCGCCGCCAGTGATGCGATGCCGGCCGCGTGCCGGGTCCGTGCCGGCCACGGCCACCTGGCCGGTGACGCATGCGTGCTCCGTTCCGTCGGCATGACGTCCGCTGGAGCCGTCCTGGTAGCCAGCCGCCGCGGGCACGTGATCGGCGTCGATCCCCAGGAAGACGCTAGCCGCGGAGCCAGGACCTCTCCGGGCGCTTTGCCAGAGCATGAGGAGCATGCGACCCGCGTACTGTCAGGTGGCCGCTCCACGGTCCCGGAGGCTGGTGATCTCGGCGGCGCTGAACCCGAGTTCGGCGAGCACCTCGCCGGTGTCGGCGCCGGGCCGGACGGGCGGCGACGGCGGGCCGCACGGTGTGCGGCCGAACCGTGGCGCGGGCGCCGGCTGGGTGACGCCCCCGACGTCGATGAACGTCCCCCGGGCCGCGTTGTGCGGGTGACCGGGTGCGTCGCCGGGCGCGACCACCGGCGCCACGCACGCGTCCGAGCCGGCGAAGACCTCCATCCACTCCGCCTGTGAGCGTGCGGCGAACACCTCGGCCAGCCGGTCGCGCAGCCGTGGCCACCCGGAGCGGTCGTACTGGGCGGGCAGGCCGTCCCCGTCCAGGCCGAGCCGGGTCAGCAGCTCGGCGTAGAATTTCGGCTCCAGTGCGCCGACGGCCATGTGCCGCCCGTCGGCGGTCGGGTAGGTGTCGTAGAACGGCGCCCCGCCGTCCAGCACGTTCGTGCCCCGTTCGTCCTGCCAGGCCCCGGCCGCCCGCAGCCCGTACAGGAACGAGGCGAGCAGCGCCGACCCGTCCACCATAGCGGCGTCGACAACCTGGCCCCGCCCGGACCGCTCGCGCTCCAGCAGGGCGGCGAGCACGCCGACGGCGAGCAGCATCCCGCCGCCGCCGAAGTCCCCGACCAGGTTCAGCGGGGCATGGGGGCGCTGGCCGGCCCGGCCGATCGGGTCCAGGCTGCCGGAGACGGCGATGTAGTCGATGTCGTGGCCCGCGGTGTCGGCCAGCGGCCCGTCCTGGCCCCAGCCGGTCATCCGGGCGTAGACCAGCCGGGGGTTGCGCTCCGCGCAGACCTCCGGGCCGAAGCCGAGCCGCTCCGCGACCCCCGGCCGGAACGCCTCGACCAGCACGTCGGCCCCGTCGGCCAGCCGGAGCAGGACATCAACCCCGGCCGGGTCCTTGAGGTTCAGCCGGATGGACCGCCGGCTCCGGCACAGCGGGTCCACCGGCGGCAGCGTCTGCCGGCCCGAGCGGTCGGGCCGGTCCACCCGCAGCACCTGCGCGCCGAGGTCGGCGAGGACCATGCAGCCGAACGGCGCCGGTGCCAGGCTCGCGATCTCGATCACCCGCACCCCGTCCAGTGGCCCCATCCGGCACCTTCCCCTCTCCCACATGGCAGTCCCAGGTGCATCAAACCGCTGTTTGGCGCACCTATCACGACATCAGAGCGCGGTTTGATGCAGTTGGCAGCGCGCGCCGCCTACGCGAGATGGTAGACGTCACCACGTATCGCCAGCCCGGCCGCGGCCGGCCCGAGCATCACCAGCAGCGCCACCATGCTGCGCAGGATCGATGACGCCCGGCAGCACATGAGGCGGCCGGGGCCGCGAGCACGTATCGTCACAGCATGCGCGGTTACACGCCAGACAAGGACGCCTACCTCAAGCGTCTGCGCCGGATCGAGGGCCAGGTCCGGGGCCTGCAGCGGATGGTGGAAGAAGACGTCTACTGCATCGAGGTGCTGACCCAGGTCTCCGCGGTGACCCGGGCGCTGCAGGCCGTCGCGCTGGGGCTGCTCGAAGACCATCTCGGCGCCTGTGTGTCAGAAGCCGTGCGCAAGGGCGGCGACGAGGGCAAGGCCTCGGTCCACGAGGCAGCCGAGGCGATCTCCCGCCTGGTCAGGTCCTGACCACCCGGCTCAGCCGGGATCACCGGGCTGGTCGGCGAACTGGGCGAAGGCAGCCAGGTTGGCCAGGCTCTCGCCGCGCTTGACCCGCCACGCCCACTCCTTGCGGATCGAGGAGGCGAAGCCGATGGACAGGGCGGGGTTGAAGTTCTCGTCGGAGTAGGTCAGCACACAGCCCAGCAGGCGGTCGACCTCGTCGGTGGTCACCGAGCCGAGCGGGACCCGGCCGACCAGGTACACATCGCCCTGCGGATCCACCGCGAAATGGACGCCGTACATCCGGCCGTTGCGTTCCAGCAGGAACCGGTAGAAGCGGGCATGGTTCTCGTCCGGCTGGCGGCAGAAGAACGCCTCCACATGCAGGCTGTGCACGCCGGCGATGAGCCAGGTCATGGTCGCCAGCTTGCGCTGGCCCTCCAGCCGCACCAGGTAGCTGCCCGGCTGCGGCCGCTCCGCGGCCAGGCCGAGGCCGTCCAGCGCGGCCTCGATCGCGGCGGCCGCCCGCGACTGGCCCGGGGTCACCGCCGCACCGCTGGAGCCGTTCTGCTCATGGCTCCCCATCCTGTCAGCCCGCGTGCGTGTAGCTCTCCGGGGCCAGGGAGGTGCTCATCGCGCCGGCGTACACGGTGAGCAGCCGCTCGACCGTGGCCCCCCAGCCGAAACGGGAGGCGTGGGCCACCGCCCCCTGCGACAGCCGTGCGCGCCGGGCCGGGTCGGCGAACACCTCGCGCAGCGCACGGGCGTAGTCGGCCGGGTCGTGCCCGTCGACCAGGACCCCGGACACGCCGTCCTGGACGGCGGTGCGCAGCCCGCCCACCGACGCGGCGATCACCGGCGTCCCGCAGGCCTGGGCCTCCACCGCCACCAGCCCGAACGACTCCGAATAGGACGGCACCATGACCACGGTGGCCGCCCGGTACCAGTCCGCGAGTTCGGCCTGCGGGCACGGCGGCTCCAGCCGCACCAGGCCGGCGATCCCCAGCGCGTGGGCCAGTTCGGTCAGCCGGTCGGGGTCGGCCCGCCCGGTGCCGCTCGGCCCGCCGATGAACGCGACGGTCAGCGACCGGGCGAGGGCGGGGTCGTCGCGGACGAGGGCGGCGGCGGCCCGCAGGGCCACGTCGGGTGCCTTGAGCGGCTGCACCCGGCCGGCGAAGACGATGACGTGCCCGTCAGCGGGCAGGCCGAGCCTGCGCCGGGCGTGCGCCACCGGCCCGGGCCGGAACACCGACAGGTCCACGCCGGGGTTGACGGTCCAGATCTTGGCCGGGTCGGCGTGGTACATGCCTGCCAGCTGCCGGGCCTCCTCGTCGGTGTTGGCGACCAGCCGGTCGGCCGCCGCTACCACGTCCGCCTCCCCCCGCAGCCGCATCGCCGGCTCGGCGGCATCGCCCTGAGCCAGCGCCGCGTTCTTCACCTTGCCGAGGGTGTGCATGGACTGCACCAGCGGGACCCCCCACCGCTCCTTGGCCACCGCGCCGACGTGGCCGGACAGCCAGTAGTGGCCGTGCACCAGGTCATACCGGCCAGGCGCGTAGGCGGCCTCGGTGCGCAGCACCTCGAAGGTGAAGTGGCACAGCTGGGCCGGCAGGTCAGCCTTGTCGAGATCCTCGAACGGCCCGGCCGGGACGTGCCGGACCAGCACCCCGGGCACGATCTCGGCGACCGGCGGCGCGTCCCGCGTCACCGCGCGGGTGAAGATGTCCACCTCGACACCGCGGGCGGCCATCCGCTTGGCGACCTCGACCACGTACACGTTCAGGCCACCGGCGTCGCCGGTGCCCGGCTGCTCAAGTGGCGAGGTATGAACGCTGATGGTCGCGATCCGCTGGGGGTAGCGTCGCGGCACGGGCATGCACCTCCGGTACAGCAACCACCCTGGCCTGCATCATGTTCCCGGACCGGGCCGCCGGCCTGCGCCAGGTGGCCACTTTCAGCCGATAGGCTCGGCGCCATGGCGACACTGGTGCTGCTGCGGCATGGCGAGAGCGCCTGGAACGCGGAGGGCCTGTTCACCGGCTGGGTCGACGTGGGGCTGTCCAGCAAGGGCGCTGGCGAGGCGGCGGCGGGCGGGACCCTGCTGCGGGAGGCCGGGCTGCGGCCGGACATCGTCCACACCTCCGTCCTCACCCGGGCCATCCAGACCGCGCACCTGGCACTGGAAGCGGCCGATCTGCTCTGGCTCCCCGTGACCAGGTCGTGGCGGCTGAACGAACGGCATTACGGCGCGCTCCAGGGCAAGAACAAGGCGCAGACGCGGCAGGAGCTCGGCGACGAGCAGTTCATGCTCTGGCGCCGGTCCTACGACGTCCCGCCCCCGCCGATCCCCGACGATCACCGGCTGTCCCAGGCCCGCGACCCCCGGTACGCCCACCTCCCGCCCGAGCTGCGGCCTCGCAGCGAATGCCTGAAGGACGTGCTCCACCGCATGCTCCCGTACTGGTACGACGCGCTGGTCCCGGACCTGGCGGCGGGCCGGACCGTGCTGGTCGTCGCCCATGGCAACTCGCTGCGGGCGCTGGTCAAGCACCTGGACGGGATCGGGGATGCCGAGATCGCCGGGCTGAACATCCCGACCGGCATCCCGCTCGCCTACGAGCTCGATGACGAGTTCCGGCCCACCGCCCGCGGCGGCCGGTACCTCGACCCGGCGGCTGCGGCGGTGGCCGCGGAAGCGGTCCGCGCCCAGGGGCGCTGAGCCCGGTGCGGTGCCCTGGTGCCCGGATCTGGCCACGGGTGGTTTCCTTTTCGGGAGGGACGGGTACACGTCGGGCACCCAGTGCGTGGCGTCGGGTTGCTGCGGGGGAAATCACGCATGACCAGATGCCAACAATCGCATGAATACGTGCGGAACACAGCGTCTGGTGGGGACCCGGCCTGGAGCGTCCAGGGCCTGGTGCGCTTACCATCGAAGCGTGAGCATGCAGGTGACGGGTGGTGCTCGCGGCCACACGCCAGTGTGTGCCGTGACGCCCGGAGCGGAGCGGTGAAGATCCGCAGGCAATCCGACGCTTCGTCGGCGAGCTTGGAGCAACGGCAGGCGACCCGTCTTCCGTCCGGTGTGGCGTCGGTCCTTTCCGTGCTTTCCTCCTCCGCTGTCGTGCTCGACAACAACGACCGGGTGCTGCGGGCCAGCGCCGCGGCCCGCTCCTATGGGCTGGTCAAGGGAGACCAGCTGATGGTGGGGGAGCTGCTCGCCCTGGTCCGCCAGGTCCGCCGGGACGGCGAGATCCGCGAGGGCGAGATCGAGGTGTCCGGGAGCGCGTTCGGCGGCAGGCGGACCAGCTTCGCGGTCCGGGTCGCGCCGCTGGGCTCGGGGGTCGGCGGCGGCGGCCTGATCCTGCTGCTGGCCGAGGACCAGACGGAGAGCCGGCGGGTGGAGGAGGTCCGGCGGGACTTCGTCGCCAACATCAGCCATGAGCTCAAGACCCCGGTCGGTGCCCTCGCCCTGCTCGCCGAGACGATGGAGGAGGCGGCCGAGGACCCGGAGGCGGTGCGCAGGTTCGCCGGGCGGATGCGGCAGGAGGCGTCGCGGCTGACCTATCTGGTCCAGGACCTGATCACGCTGTCCCGGATCCAGGCGGCCGAGCCGGTGCCCGACCCGCGTGCGGTAGACCTTCCCGCCGTGGTCGCCGAGGCACTGGACCGGTGCCGGATGAAGGCCAGCGCCCGCGGCATCGAGCTGGCGGCCAGCTGCGATGAGGGCCTGGTGGTGCTCGGCGACGAGGACCTGCTGGTCACCGCGCTGCGGAACATGCTGGAGAACGCCGTCGCCTACAGCCCGGAGAAGACCCGGGTGGTGATCTCCGCCACCCGCGACGGGCCGGACGCCGCCCAGATCAGCATCGCCGACCAGGGCATCGGCATCCCGGAACGGGACCTGGAACGGATCTTCGAGCGCTTCTACCGGGTGGACCCGGCCCGCTCCCGCGCCACCGGCGGGACCGGCCTGGGCCTGGCGATCGTGAAGCACGTGGTAGCCGCCCACAGCGGCAAGGTGACCGTCTGGAGCAAGGAGGGTGCGGGGTCCACCTTCACCCTGCGCCTGCCCGCGATCAGGACAGCCCCGACCGCCGACGGCAGCCCCGCCGCTGGCCTTGCCCAACCTGCCAGGGAGGCAGTCAAGTGACACGCGTGCTGGTGGTCGAGGACGAGGAGTCGTTCAGCGACGCGCTCTCCTACATGCTGCGCAAGGAAGGCTTCGAGGTCGCGGTCTGCCCGACCGGGCCGGACGCGATCGAGGCGTTCGACCGCAACGGCGCCGACCTGGTCCTGCTCGATCTCATGCTGCCCGGCCTGCCCGGCAGCGAGGTCTGCCGTACCTTGCGGGAGCGGTCCAACGTGCCGGTGATCATGCTCACCGCCAAGGACAGCGAGATCGACAAGGTGGTTGGCCTGGAACTCGGCGCCGACGACTACGTCACCAAGCCGTTCTCCTCCCGGGAGCTGGTGGCCCGGATGCGGGCGGTGCTGCGCCGCCGCGGCGAGCCGGAGGAGACCGGCGCCGCGGTCATGGAGTCCGGGCCGGTGCGGATGGACGTGGACCGGCACGTGGTCACGGTCCGCGGTGAGCAGGCCCAGCTGCCACTCAAGGAGTTCGAGCTGCTCGAGGTGCTGCTGCGCAACGCTGGCCGGGTGCTGACCAGGATGCAGCTCATCGACCGGGTCTGGGGAGCGGACTACGTCGGCGACACCAAGACCCTCGATGTGCACATCAAGCGGCTGCGGGCCAAGGTCGAGACCGACCCCGGCAACCCGCGGCACATCATCACCGTCCGCGGGCTCGGCTACAAGTTCGAGCCGGTCGGCTGACCGTCAGCGCCGGGCTGGCCCGCTGGCCGTCAGCGCCGGGGCCGGCCCGCTGAGCGGTCAGCCGGTGGGGGACGGCGACGGGGAGACCAGGCTCGCCGTCGGGTTCGGGGCCGGGTGCCGCCGCTTGTGGTGCGAGGGCGACCCGGACGGGGAAACCGATGCCGACGGGGTCGGAGTGACCGCGACCGGCGCCGGCGAGAACGTGGCGAAGTACTGTGCCCGCGGCATCACCGGCACCAGCAGGGGCACCCGGCCCGCGCGCAGGAAGTGCAGGACCACCAGGATGTACTGGCCGCCGCCGAGGCGGTGGGTCAGGCTGTGCAGGATCACCTGCGGGGCCGGGCCGGTCAGGAACACCGACTGCTCGGTGCCCAGCTGGACGCCGCCGGCCGGCAGCTGAACGGTGCTTGCCGTGCCCGGCGCCGTGATCTGGATCAGGCGGTCGGGGGCACCGCTGTTGGCCAGGGCCAGGAACATGCCAGCCGAACTGCCCGCGGTGAGCGCGGAGTCCGGCGGTGCCCCGAGCACGAACATGTTGTTGATCCGGATGGTGTCGTCCACCACCGTCGACGCTCCCGCCGTCGGCTGGTGCCAGTGCTGGGTGGGAGCATTCGCGCCGGCTTCACACCCCGCGACCGCGGGCGCCAGCGCGGCCGCCGCGGCGACGGCCAGGACTCGCCACGATGCGGCGCGGCGGTAACTGAGGATCACGGCGTGCTCTCCTCCGGCTCCGGAATCCGGCCTTGCGCTGTGGCCGCAAGTCCGACACGCGGTAGTGGACGCCGCACAGCGTACCGGGCCATGGTTCCAGGCCGCGCGGCACCCCACGCCGCCGGGGCGGGCGAGGCGGCGCTAACCGGCCGGGGTGCTGGCCGCCAGGGTCGCCGTCCCGCTCCCGCCGGGATTGGGCAGCCCCTGCGTGTGGCCGGGGATCAGCAGGCGCAGCGCGCTGGTCAGCTGGAAGCCGTTCCCCCGGTCGGGCACGATCTGGGTGACTGACCCGTCACCGTCGACGAGGACCGCGGTGAGGCGGGTCGGGTGGTAGGAGGAGGTGAGCGCGTTCTCTGTGTCCTCCACCGCGTGCCCGGCGCCCAGGCCGGTCTGCCGGGTCAGGTCGATGACCTGGACGCCCCGGATACCCACGATGTAGATCTGCACCTGCGCCGCGTTGGCCTCGGCCGCCAGCTGGCGCAAGTGGCCGCAGCCACAGCGAGGCGGGATCAGCGCCAGCACCGAGCCGCGCAGGCTGCGCAGCTGCGTCTGCTGGCCGTCGACCGAGACGATGGCGTCGGGCAGCTGGTGGCTGGCCGGGCGGAACGGCGGCCCCTGCCCGCCGGTGAACACGGTCAGCAGCGTCCCGGCGAGCAGGGTCAGCGCCAGGCAGCCGGCCAGCAGCGGCAGGACCATGCCGTCGTGGGCCAGGGGGCCCTGCAGCCGCCTGGTGTATCTGCGCCAGCGCAGCGCACGCAGCTCACGGTGATATGCCTGCACGTCGCGATCGAGTTCCCGGGCGTCGTCCGGGATCTCGATGTCGACCGGAGGCAGGCCGTAATCGTCCCGTCCTGGGTCGCCGCCAATGTTCACGCGCATCTCTCCGGCATGAGCGGCCACGTTCTCTCCAGTATGGGTCAGGGGTGGCCCTCGCGTCACTGGTGAGTAACTCCGCCTGTCCCGCGGCGGCCCGTCTCTGGCTCCGCGGCGGCCCGCTGGCGCCCCCACGGCGGCGCGCCGGCAGCCCCGAAGGGCCCGGTCCCGGCCCGAAAGGCGGGCCGAAGGCGGTCCGCCCGCGGCCCGCGGGCGGCGCCCGGCCGGGACCCCGGTCCGCCAGACGGTCGGCCAACACGCTCGCGAGGCGGCTTTCAGATCGGTAAAATGGCCCCTTGACCTGCATGTTTGCCGCCAACCACGGCTAATGGGCCGCCTTGCCCATGGTAGGATTGCCTCAGCGGAAGGGGTATGTGCCACATGACTTTCAAGGTCGGCGACACCGTCGTCTACCCCCACCATGGGGCTGCTCGCATCGAAGAGATCGAGACCCGTTCGATCAAGGGTGAGGACAGGACCTATCTGGTTCTCAAGGTCGACAAGGGTGACTTGACTGTACGCGTGCCCGCGGACAATGCCGAACTGGTAGGTGTGCGCGACGTTGTGGGGCAGGAAGGGCTGGAGCGGGTGTTCGAGGTGCTGCGCGCCCCGCACACCGAGGAACCGACCAACTGGTCCCGGCGGTACAAGGCCAACCTTGAGAAGCTCGCCTCCGGCGATGTGAACAAGGTGGCCGAGGTCGTCCGTGACCTGTGGCGCAGGGACCGGGAACGGGGCCTGTCGGCGGGTGAGAAGCGGATGCTCGCCAAGGCCCGGCAGATCCTGGTGAGCGAGCTTGCCCTGGCTGAGAAGACCAACGAGGACAAGGCCGAGGCGCTCCTCGACGAGATCCTGGCGTCCTGACCCGCTCGCTGACCATCACCTGGCCTGGACGTGGCCGCTGACCTGCCCCGGGTAGGGGTCGGGACCGATGTTCACCCGCTGATGCCCGGGCGTCCGCTGCACCTGGCCGGGCTCATGTGGCCGGGCGAGACCGGCCTGGCGGGCCATTCTGACGGGGACGTCGCCGCGCATGCCGCCTGCGATGCCCTGCTCTCTGCGGCTGGCCTCGGTGACCTGGGGGCAGCGTTCGGCACCGACGACCCGGCCTGGGCGGGCGCCGCCGGGACCAGCCTCCTGCGCGCGACCGCCGGCCTGCTTACCGGCGCTGGTCTCATGGTGGGGAACGTCGCCATCTGCGTGATCGGCAACCGGCCGCGGATCGCGCCGCGGCGCGCGGAGGCGGAGAAGGTCCTGTCCGAGGCGCTTGGCGGGGCACCGGTCAGCGTGACCGGCACCACTACCGACGGGCTGGGCCTGACCGGCCGCGGCGAGGGCATCGCCGCGATCGCGACCGCCCTGGTGACACGGCGGGAACCAACCTAACCGCCCACCACCTGCCCCTCGACCGCGCCGAACCCGATCACCGCCCCGTCCGCCCCCGGCGCGGTGGCGGTGATCCTGACCACGTCGCCATCCGCCAGGTAGGAGCGGGTGGCGCCGCCGGGCAGCCGGACCGGCTGCTTGCCGTCCCAGGTCAGCTCCAGCAGGCAGCCGCGCTCCTCACCCGGCCCGGACACCGTGCCGGAGGCGAACAGGTCCCCGGTACGCAGCGGCGCGCCGTTGACGGTGGCGTGCGCCAGCTGCTGCGGTGGCGTCCAGTACATGTGGCGGAAAGCCGGCCGCGCCACGATGTCCTCGTTCAGTGTGATGGTCAGGGACAGATCCAGGCCCCACGGCTCGGGGCAGCGCAGGTAGGCCAGCGGCGGCGGGTCCTGCGCGGGCGGCGGCACCCGGGCGGCGGCCAGCGCGGCCAGCGGCACCACCCACGGTGACACCGACGTCGCGAAGGATTTGCCCAGGAACGGCCCCAGCGGCTGCGTCTCCCACGACTGGATGTCGCGTGCGCTCCAGTCATTGACAAGCACGAAGCCGAACGCATGCTCGGCGAACTCGCCAGCTGACACTCGCTGCCCCGGCACGGTTCCGGCGCCGGTGACGAAGCCCACCTCGGCCTCGAAGTCCAGCCGCTGGGTCGGCCCGTAGACCGGCGCTGCCGCGCCGCGGGGCAGGTACTGGCCGCTGGGCCGGGTCACCGCGGTGCCGGAGACCATCACCGATCCCGCCCGGCCGTGGTAGCCGGCCGGCAGGTGCAGCCAGTTGCGGGCGAGCGGGGGCGCGCCGGGCCGGAAGATCTCCCCGACCCGGGTCGCGTGCTCCCGCGAGGAGTAGAAGTCCACGTAGTCGGCGACGTCGAACGGCAGCCGGAGTTCCACCGACGCTTGCGGCAGCAGGTGGGGTGTGACCCGGTCACGGTGACCGGGGCCGGACAGCAGCTCGGTCAGCCGCTCGCGGGCCGGCTGCCAGGCGGGCGGGCCGGCGGCCATGAACGGGTTGAGCGAGGCGGCGGCGAACCAGGCGGGCTCCCCGGGCAGCAGGCCAGCGGCGGCCAGCCCAGCCAGGTCGAGCACCCGATCTCCGATCGCCACCCCGACCCTGGCCGGCTCACCCGGCGGGGCGAAGATCCCGTAGGGCAGGTTCTGGACACCGAAGCCGCTGCCCTCGGGCACCCGGACCCAGGTCGTCGCCGCCATGCTCACTCCCCGCCGGGCTCGGGCCCCTGCGGGTGGGTGGGGGTGCTGCGCATCCGGTCGAAGTGGGGGACGGGGGTGGGGGCGGGCACCATCGGCGGGGCGGGCACCATCGGCGGCGCGGGCGCCTCGCCGGCACCCGCCAAGGCCGTCTGCGGGCCGTCGTCCTCGTCCAGCTCGGGGGCCTGCGCCTCGTAGGTCAGGCCGGTCCCCGCCTCCTCCAGCTGGTCGTGACCCGCCTCCTCGGTGTGCCTGGAGTCGTCGTCCCAGTACCCCGCCGTGAGCTCGGCTGTCGCGCGGCTCTCCACCGCCCCGGCCCGTTCGGCGGGCCGGCCAGCCCGGGGCTCCAGCAGCGAGTCGGTCGCCGTCCGGGGCTCGCCGGCCCGGCCCGCTGCGGTCCCGCCGCTGGCCGCCCAGGTGACCGTCCCCGGGCCGGCCGCGAGGCCGCCGGCGGCCCGTCCCGCTGCTCCGTTCGCGGCGCCCGCCGCCCGGATCCGGCGCCAGTGCCGCAGCATCGCGAGCCACATCCCGAAGCCCATCAGCAGCAGCACCCACGGGATGACCGCGACCACGGCCTGGGTCGGCTGGACGGGCAGGCTGATGCCCATGGCGTGGACCGCGTCACCGGCCGCCAGCGCGGCCAGCAGGAGCAGCAGGGAAATCCACACGTACGCCCGGGTCCACCAGCCGGCACTGCGCAGCGCCAGGGCCGCGGCGCAGGCGATGACCAGCATCGCGTCGAACATGACCGGGTACAGCCGGGCCAGCCGGGCGGACACCCCGGCCTGCAGCGCGATCTGGTGGATCCCCTCGTAGGAGAGCAGGAACGCGGCGGCGGCCACCAGCAGCACCCCGACGATGACGGCGGTGAGCGCGGCCAGCCGGAGCCGCGGGTGGGGATCGCCAGACCGGGTCCCGCGCACCACGGGATAGTCGCTCATCAGCGGTGTTCGTCCTTCCTGCGCCGCCACTGCGGTCGCCGGCCCCCGCCTATAGTCGGGACTACGGGCACCATTGTCCGCGCCGGGTAGCCGTCTGGCCGCCGGGGGGCGGTTGCGGGAGTCTCCCGCGGGCGGAAGGGATCGCCCAGCACGGCGCACGTCCGGACGGCCGTGCGCCCGCCCGCGCGGCCTCGGCGTCAAGGGAGACCATATGCCGTACTACCGGGTGGCCGGGGAGCTTCCCCGCAAGCGCCATATCCGTTTTCACCGCCCCGATGGCGGACTGTACTCAGAAGAGCTTATGGGAGAAGAGGGTTTCTCGGCCGATTCCTCCCTTCTGTATCACGTTCACCCGCCGACCGCGATCATCAAGAGCGAGGGCGTGCCGGAAGCCGGGCAGGCGGAGACGGTGCCGAACCACCCACTGCTGCCACGGCACGTGCGCACCGCCGGCCTGCCAGCCGGCGGCGATCTGGTGCTCGGCCGGGGGCTGCTGTTCGCCAATGACGACGTCCGCATATCGTTCGTTTCCGCGGCCGTGCCGTCGGGTCTGTACCGGAACTCAGCCGGCGACGAGGCCGTCTACATCCAGCACGGGTCAGCCGTATTCGAGTCCGTCTACGGGACGCTCCAGGCCGGGCCCGGCGACTATGTGGTGATCCCGCGCGGCACCATTCACCGCTGGATTCCGGCTCCGGCGGGGGTGAGCGCGCTGACGGTCGAGGCGAGCGGGCACATCCGGCCGCCGCGCCGGTATCTGTCCGGCTTCGGCCAGTTCCTGGAGCATGCCCCTTACAGCGAGCGCGACCTGCGCGGCCCCGACGGGCCGCTGATCGCGGAGGGGGAGGAGGTGCCGGTCATCGTCCGCACCCGGAGCGGGCTGACCCGCCTGACCTACGCCTACCACCCGTTCGACGTCGTCGGCTGGGACGGGTACCTGTACCCGTTCGCGTTCAACATCGCCGACTTCGAGCCGGTCGTGAAGCGCACCCACGCGCCGCCGCCGGTGCACCAGACCTTCGAGGGGCCGAATTTCGTGATCTGCTCGTTCTGCCCACGGCCGCTCGACTTCGATCCCGAGGCGGTGCCGATTCCCTACCACCACCACAACGTGGACTCCGACGAGATGATGTTCTATGTCGCCGGGGACTACTCGGCCCGCAAAGGTTCCGGGGTCGGCCTGGGCTCCATCACGCTGCACCCGGCGGGGTTCACCCACGGGCCGCAGCCGGGCGCGGTCGAGGCTGCTGTGGCCGGCCTGGCCGAGGGAAAGATCACCACCGACGAGACCGCGGTGATGATCGACACGTTCCGCCCGCTGCACCTGGGCCCCGCGGCCCGCCGGGCCGAGGACCCCGAATACGCCTGGACCTGGGCCCGGGCCGCTGGCCGCTGACGCGTCCGGAGCCGGGCAGCCGCGCCCATGCCTCCGGCCCAGGCGGGTCAGAGCCGGTCGACGAAGTCCTTGGCGACCTTGAGGCTGGCGTTGGTGTACCCGCGGTAGCGCTTGATGGCCCCCCCGCATCCCCTTCCGAGCCCACCCAAGGCCCCCGCTGCGCCGGGGGCACAACCACCAAACGCACAGGCAGCAGCCCAGCGGGCGAGGAACTACGGTCGGCGCAGACCGGAACCGTCGCACAGCGACGAGTCAGCCCAAAAGGAAGCGCACAGGGTGCTCTAGCGACTATGCGCAGGCAGCTACCGGATAACGCTGTTCGCGGTGTGCTCACACAGCCGCCAAGCGCCTGCTTCGTCCCGAGAAAGCGTGTAGCGACACCCGCGCATCAGCACTATGGGCCGGTGCGCAAGCTCCAGCCTCCCGGTTGGCTCCAGCGCCGCATCAACCAGGTACGCATGGGGCCGCTCCCCCTCCGGGGTCATCTGCCATCCGATCCCGTCGTGCTCTATCCGGTACACATAGCCAGGAACCAGGGTCGCTGGGTACACACCGTCATTGCGGACCTGCACATCAGGGATCACGTCCCATGAGGAAGGGGACTCCCCGCCGAAGCGGTTGCGCTCGTCCATCGCCTGCTGCGGGACCGTGCGCAGCACCCCGGCGAACGTTGTGCCGCTCATGCTTCCTCCTCTAGCTCGTAAACGATCACATTGCGGTCGCCCGGCAGCACAGACACCTGAAGCCGGACCGGTGTACCGTCCGCAGCCCAGGACGTGCGGACATGCTCCCCGACCGGTGTCCCCTCAGCCAGCCCCAGCCGGGCCGATTCCTCCCGCGTCGGCATCCGGATCGTGATCTCATCCTGGGACCGGACCCACCCATAGCCAAGGTCGCGCAGCACGGCATACGTTCCAGGCAGCACATCCCCGGGCTGGGCTATCGGGGTGCCGCCGACCAGCTTCTCCGGGTAATAGGTGTCCGCAAGCAGCATGACCTGCCCGTCCACCCACCGCTCGCGCTTGCGCACCACCGCCGACTCGCCTTCGCCCAGCCCCAGCCGCGCTGCCACCCGCCCAGGCGGCGCGACAATGCCTACCTCAATATCCTCTCTCGGCTCCCGCCCTTGCTCCCGGACCCCCAGCGACCAAGCGTCGGCAGGGGACACGTCCATGCGGGTGTTGCGCTCAGGCCGGCTCGCCACCCATACCAGCGGCGTCACAGACCGGACGTGGTAACCGACCCCCTGCTGGGATTGCACCAGCCCCTCATGAATGAGCTGAAGCAGCGCGCGCCGGACAGTTGTCCGCGACACCCCGTATGCGCTCATCAGCTCTGGCTCGGACGGCAACCTCTCGCCGGGCGCAAGCTCCCCGGCGTAGATCTTCGCGCGCAAGTCATCGGCGACTGTCTCGGTGAGCGTCGTCACCCGTCGCACAGCCACCACTCCGCACACAGCCGAAGAACCCGTATCAGAGATCGGGAACGAGTATAGGCGGGTGGCTTGACGCCAGGCCCGGACCGCTTCTAGCGTGAACGTTGTACTCATTGTAACGAGTACAACGCCATGAAAGCCATCCAGGTCTGGAGACCGCCCATGCGCGAGATCGCTCTCAAGCACACCACCGGCGCCGTCTCCCCTGCGTGCGCGTGGGCCCGCACTTTCGAGGCACTCCCCAGCCGCGTGGGCGACGCACGCCGCTTCCTCGCCTCCATCCTCAACGACTCCTCGTTAACCGGCGACGCGCTGATCTGCCTGTCCGAAATCGCCACCAACGCGGTCCTTCACAGCAACTCAGGCCAGCCCCACGGAGCGTTCACCGTCCGCGTCAGCCTCGACAAGAGCACGCTCCGGGTTGAGGTCGAAGACCAAGGCGGCCCCTGGGTGCACGGCCACCACAACGACGGGCAGAGCGGACGCGGGCTGCTCATCGTCTCCCAGCTGGCCACCACCTGGGACATCAGCGGCGACGGCACCACCTCCCGCACCGTGTGGTTCGAGATGACTCACCCATGACCGCGCCACCGCGACAGCAGACAGCACAGCCCTGCGACGAGCACGAGCGGCGCACAGCGGCACGGATGGGGCGCGACCACCCGCACTGGCTCATACTCTGGGGCGTTCACAGCCGGCTCTGGTGGGCATACCCCCGCTTCCGCGCCGAACCCGGAACCATCATCTCCGCCCCACCCCCCGTGAACTGCTCACCCGCATGCGCCAAACCGGGCTCGCCAGTCCCGGCCCAGGCAAGCCAGCCCCACCGCCCCGGACACCAGGTGCCAAGCCCGCCAGCCCAGGGGAGTCCCAGTGACCCCCGCCCAGCCCCTTACGGCGCGGAATACCCCCAGGCCATCGCCGCCGACTATCCCGGCTGGCACGTCAAGCACCAGGACGGGCGCTGGACCGCCTCATGCCCCGCCATCACCGTCCACGCCGCCAGCCCCGCCGCGCTGCGCGCAGCCATCGAGCACGCCATCAGCGGCGACGACAGCGACCTGTCATGACCCCGCCCCGTATTAGCGGGTAGCGCCCGCACGTGTGGCCGGCGACACTGCCTTGAACGTGATCACACAGGCGGGGTCGGGCGGCAGCGGCTCACCGGTAGCCTTGGCGGCGTGACGCTCCGTCTCTACGACACCGCCAGCCGCCAGATGCGCGACTTCTCCCCGCTCGTGCCGGGGAAGGCATCGCTGTATCTGTGTGGCGCCACGGTGCAGGCGCCCCCGCACATCGGGCACGTCAGGTCCGGAGTCAACTTCGACATCTGCGTCCGCTGGCTGAAGGCGAGCGGGTACACGGTGACGTTCTGCCGGAACGTGACCGACATTGACGACAAGATCCTGCGGGTTGCCGCCGCCGAGGGTGTGCCGTGGTGGGCGGTGGCCCAGCGCAACGAGCGGGCGTTCAGCCGCGCCTATGACGTGCTCGGCTGCCTGCCGCCGGACGTGGAGCCGCGGGCGACTGGCCACGTGCCCGAGATGACCGCGCTGATGCGGCGCCTGATCGACACCGGTCACGCCTACGCCGCGGGCGGCGACGTCTACTTCGATGTCAGTTCCTTCCCGGGTTACGGTGCGCTGTCCGGCCAGCGGCTGGAGCACATGCGGCCAGCGGACGACACCGACACCAGCGATGCCAAACGCGATCCGCGGGATTTCGCGCTGTGGAAGGGCGCGAAGCCGGGGGAGCCGGCCTGGGAGACGCCCTGGGGTCCGGGCCGTCCCGGCTGGCACCTGGAATGCTCGGCGATGGCCACCAAGTACCTGGGGCCCGCCTTCGACATCCACGGCGGCGGCCTGGACCTGGTGTTCCCGCACCATGAGAACGAACTGGCCCAGTCCCGGGCGGCGGGCGACGGGTTCGCCCAGTACTGGCTGCACAACGGGCTCCTCGGGGTGGCCGGGGCGAAGATGAGCAAGTCGCTGGGCAACTCGCTGCTGGTAGACGTGATGGTCACCCAGGTGCGGCCGGTGGAGTTGCGGTACTACCTGGGGCAGGCGCACTACCGCTCTGCCATGGAGTACTCGCCGGAGGCGCTCGCCGAGGCCGGCGCTGCCTACCGGCGTATCGAGGGCTTCGTGCTCCGGGCCGTGGAGATCACCGGGACGCCCGGCGGGCCGGGCGGCACCGGTGAGCCGGACGTCAGTTCGCCCGCCAGCGTGCCCGGGCTCCCGGCGGCGTTCGCCGGCGCACTGGACGACGACCTCGGCGTGCCGCAGGCACTCGCCGTGGTGCACGACGCAGTCCGCGAGGGCAACAACGCCCTGGCGGCCGGGGACGCGCAGGCGGCTGGCGGCTGCCTCGCCTCGGTGCGGGGCATGCTGGATGTGCTCGGCCTGGACCCGCTCGCCCAGCCGTGGGCTGCCAGCGGCGCCGGGGACGACCTGCACGCGGTGGTGGACGCCCTGGTCAAGGTGGCCGTCGAGCAGCGGCAGGCGGCGCGCGAGCGGAAGGACTTCCAGGCGGCAGATGCGATCAGGGATCGCCTCAAGGCCGCTGGCGTACTCATCGAGGACACCCCGCACGGGCCGCGCTGGGAGCTGAAGCGGTGACCCGCGCAGCCACCAGCCGCGTGCCCGGCGGCACGCAAGCAGGGCAGGTGGGGCAGTGAGCGGTGGATCTACCGGGCAGTCGGGATCCGGGCGGGCTGGGCGGGGCGGGCGCACGAAGTCCGGCAAGCCACGCCCGGGCACCGGCGGATATGGGAAGCGGCGGCTGGAGGGCAAGGGCCCGACCCCACCGGCGCACCTGCGGCCCGGGCACCCGGCGCAGCGCCGGGCCGCCGCGGCCCGGGGTGGGGCTGGCCGCGGGGAGCCGGGTGGCGACGCAGGCGAGGGCGCGTCGGCCCGGGCCGGCGGCACACGCGACGGCGGCACACGCGAGAGCAGCACCCGGCGCGGGCTCTCTGGTGGCCAGCCACGGGCCAGGGCGGGCGGGGCTGGCGGTGGGCGCGGGGCCCGCAGCCGTTCCGCGGACGGGTTTTCCCGTGGCCCGGCGGCAGCCGGTGACTACCCGGGCGGGCGGGCGCGTGGTGCTGGCGACGCTCCCGAGATCGTCGCCGGGCGGAACGCGGTTGTGGAGGCGCTGCGCGCCGCCGTCCCGGCGACCGCCCTGTACGCGGGGCCGCGGGTGGACCCCGACGACCGGGTGCGCGAGGCGATCGCGCTGGCGGCGCAGGCCGGCATCCCGATGATCGAGGCTGGGCGGCCGGAACTGGACCGGCTGACCGGCGGGGCGGTCCATCAGGGCCTGGCGCTGCGCATCGCCCCCTATGACTATGTGCATGCCGGCGACCTGACCGCGCGGGCGGCGGCGCGGGGCGAGGTGCCGCTGGTCGTCGCCCTCGACGGGGTCACCGACCCGCGCAACCTGGGCGCGATCGCCCGGTCAGCCGCCGCGTTCGGCGGGCACGGCCTGCTCATCCCGTCCCGGCGGTCGGCACGGGTCACGGCCGGTGCGTGGAAGGCGTCGGCGGGGGCGCTGGCCCGGGTGCCGGTGGCGCAGGCGCCGAACCTGGTCCGGGCGCTCACGTCCTACCAGGAAGAAGGCCTGTTCGTGGTCGGCCTGGACGCGTCGGGCACGGTCGGCGTCGGCGAGATGGAGGTCGCGGACGGGCCGCTGGTGCTCGTCGTCGGCTCCGAGGGCCGCGGGCTGTCGCGGCTGGTCGCCCAGCGCTGCGACCTGCTGGCGCAGATCCCGATGGCGGCCGCGACCGAGTCGCTCAACGCCGGGGTGGCCGCCGGGATCGCGCTGCACGAGGTGGCCCGCCTCCGGGCCCTGGCCTGACCGGGAGCCGCACTCTGGCGGTCTGTGCCCGCAGCGCGCTATCGTTCGCTATGTGAACACAGCGGGTGGGGATCCACCGGACGACGCGAGCGTACGGCCGGGCGGTGCCGCGAGCCGGGCCGCGCACCGGACCGGCGAAAGCGCCACACGCCGCACAGACTTCGTGCAGTCCCTCGACCGGGGCCTGGCCGTCATCCGCTGCTTTTCCTCCGAGCACCCCTCGCTCACCCTGTCGGAGGTCGCCGAGCGCACCGGCCTCACCAGGGCCGCCGCCCGCCGCTTCCTGCTGACCCTGCAGGAGCTGGGATACGTGGGCAGTTCCGGGCGCCAGTTCTCGCTGCGGCCCCGGGTTCTCGCTCTCGGCTACGCCTACCTGTCCTCGTTCAGCGTCGCCCAGATCGCGCAGCCCCACCTGGAGGACCTCGCGGAGCAGCTGCACGAGTCGTGCTCGGCGAGTGTGCTCGACGGCGACGACCTGGTCTACGTGGCGCGGGCGTCCGCCAACCGGATCATGACGATCGCGCTCACCGTCGGGACCAGGCTGCCGCCCTATCCCACCTCGATGGGCCGGGTCCTGCTGGCCCACCTGCCCGAGCAGGAACTGGACGCCCACCTGAGCCGGACCACGCTGCGCAAGCTCACCGACCGCACTGTCGTCGACCCGCAGGAGCTGCGCGCCGTGCTGGCACGGGTGCGCAGCCAGGGCTGGGCGGCGGTGGACCAGGAACTGGAGGCCGGGGTCCGCTCGATCGCGGTCCCCGTCCGGGACAGCTCCCGCAAGGTGGTGGCGGCGATCAACGCCAGCGCCCACGCGGCCCGGGTGCCGATGCGGACGCTGGAGAAGGAGTTCCTGCCCCGCCTGCAGGCCTGCTCCCGGCAGATCGACAGCGAGCTGGCCACCCGGCTGTCCAGCGGGGCGCGCAACGTCTTGTAGCCCGCGGCCGGTCAGGACGCGTGCGGTGGCCTGGCGTAGCTGTGGATGTAGCTTGCCAGGTCCGCCCCGGATGCTGGGGCGGGACCGGCCACCCCGGGCGGCGCGCCCACACCGGCCGGGTACTGCCGGGAGATCAGCTCGGCCTGGACGCGCTGCAGGTGGGACGACTCGCCCGCGGACGGGCCGGGCCGGGCGGCGGCAGGCACGGTCACTGCGGCGAGCGGGTCATCGGTGCGCGGCGTGGTCAGGGTCATCACCCCGGCCAGGCTCGGCGCCGCGGCATCCCGGGCGGTCAGCGCGGGCAGCCCCCAGCGCTGCTCGACGGTCTTGAGGATCGAGGTGTGATCCAGCGGCACCGAGCTGTCCGGCGCCCGGAACACCGTCCCGGCCGCGATCAGCGGGGAGACCAGCACGGCGGGGACGCGGACACCGAACCTGGTGAAGTCGAAACCGAACTCGCCGGCGTTGCTGTCCGGCGGGGTCGCGCCCGACGGCGGCGGCACATGGTCGTAGCAGCCGCCGTGCTCGTCGTAGGTGATCACCAGCAGCGTCTGCGGCCAGCCCGGCCCGCCGCGTACGGCCTGGTACACGTCGTGGATGAGCTGCTCGCCGAGCGCGACGTCATAGTTCGGGTGCTGGCTGTTGCCCGAGGACCCCCAGCTGGGCTCCAGGAACGAGAAGGCGGGCAGGGTACCGGCGGCCGCGGCCGCGGTGAAGGCGCTGAACAGCCCGAACCGGCTGGCGGGGGCTCCGGCGATGTCGGTGAAGGTGGACTTGGTGAGCGGCTGGGCGTCGTAGCCGTAGATCCCCCAGCTGAGCTGGTGTGATTCCAGCAGGCCGAAGATGGACGGCGAGGTGAACGTGTGCGTCTTGTCGTCCATGTGGCCCTGGCTGGTCGCCGCGCAGGCGAACGCCCGGTTCGGCAGCGTCTCGGTGGGGACCGAGGAGTACCAGTGGTCGCAGACCGCGAACCCGCGGGCGAGGCCGGACAGCACCGGCAGCGCCTCCGGGGTGAAGCAGCCCATGATGTCGCTGGCCGTGGTGCCCGCGATGATCGACCGGCCCTCCCTGGCCTGCCAGTCCAGGGTGTAGGCGAAGTCCTTGATGAACCCCTGGTTGGCCGGGACGGCCGAGGAACTGGCCGGGGCTGTCGTGCTGCCGAACAGCTGGCCGTTGGTGGCCATGTAGCCCTCGCCGGGGTCGGCGCCGGGCATGAAGTAGGCGTTGGGTGTGGCTGGCTCGATCTTGAAGACGGCGACCGGGGGACCGGACGCGGCCGGGTTCGACTCGGTCCCGGCCAGCCCCTCGAACGGCTGCCCAGCCGGGGAGACGTTCCCGCTCGCCTCGTACAGGTACCCGAGCATGTGGTCGAACGACCGGTTCTCCAGCATCAGGACCACGACATGCTCGATCGCCGCCAAGCCGTTCCCGTCCGCCATGCCAGCCTCCCGTGACATGCACCGGTGTCATTTCTCCGACTCCGGCGCCCCTGTACCGCTCAGTATCCTGCTACGTTCATGGGTGCGCGCCGGATTGCCGTATTAAGGACTGATGGCGCCCAGGTGTCATTTCCATCTCTTGCTCCACTTCTGGCACACACGGTGCGCTTAGGCGTGCGATTATGCCGCGGCAAGCCTGCGTCGCGCCGAGGTCACGGGAACGGCCGCCGTGCCGGAGAACTGTGATTGGTCAAGAGGCCGTGCCGGAACGTAAGTATGGCCTCGCTAACCTTGGGCATTAGGGGGTAACCTTGCGTAGCCGACGCTTGAGATGGCAGCCCCGCTGACGGCATGCGTATGTATGGCCACTCAATGAGACCTGGCATGAACCAGGCAGGTATTGGAGGCTAGGGTGACGCAGGTGGTCAAAGCTGCTGGTGGGCGTAGTTTGTCCGCGGAGAGCTTGGGCGCACTGGACGGGAGCCCGGTCTTCTTGTTACACGGTACGCCCGGCGGACGGCGCGGTCCGCGCCCCCGCGGTATAGTCCTGTACCGGCTCGGCATCCGGCTCGTCACGTATGACCGCCCGGGGTACGGCGCCTCTGACCGGCAGGTAGGCCGCACCGTGGCCGACGCCGCCCATGACGTCGCCCGCATCGCCGACGCCATGGGCATCGACCAGTTCGGTGTCGTCGGCCGGTCCGGCGGCGGACCGCACGCCCTGGCGTGCGCGGCCGTCCTCACGGACCGGGTCACCCGGGCCGCCACTTTGGGCAGCCTGGCGCCGTACAACGCGGAGGGCCTCGACTGGTCGGACGGCATGGCGGACTCCAACGTTCAGGCCTATCACGATGGGGAAGCGGCGCTGGCGGCCGAACTTGCCAAGCGTGCGGTGGAAGTGCGCCGTGATCCGGAAAGCCTGCTGCGGTCCCTGTGGCCGGAACTGGTCAGCCATGACCGGATGGTCGTCGGCGATGTCGCGCTCCGGCGGATCATTGCCGAGAATCACGCGGAGGCGCTGAAGGAGTCCGCCGGGGGGTGGGTCGACGATGTGCTGGCGCTGCGCAGCCCATGGGGATTCGACCTGTCTGGCATAGCGGCAGAGGTGATGCTCTGGCATGGGGGAGAGGATGTCTTCTCTCCGGCCAGCCACACGCGCTGGCTCGCGAAGCGAGTCAAACGTTCACGAGTGGAAGTGCAGTCGGGCGCCGCTCACTTCAACGCGGTGGAGATTCTCCCCAGGGTGCTGGCCTGGATCGCCGGTAATAGCGGCTCGCAACGGCCGATCACCGCTGACACCCGCCTGGAAAGGCAGGCCGTCCCGACCGTCAGCGCTTCCCGGGCACTGAGCCCGGGAAGCCTGATCTGAGGTCAGAACGGCTGCGGATCGATCATCCGGAACAGGCGCCCGCCGTGGGTGAGAGTGGCGATGTCCGGGTGCTGTGCTCCCAGCATGCCGGTCAGCTGCTCGATGATCGCTTGGCGTTCGGCTGTCTCGCCGCCGGTTGACTCATGCCGGGTGAGCAGCATGTTAGCGAGGCAGCGCAGCGTGTCCGGATGCCTGTTTCCCAGCACTCGCATCAGCTCAGCGGCCGTCTGTTCCTCGATGGTAGCCGCCTCGGCCAGGTCTCCCTGGCTGGCGAGGACGGCAGCCTTGACCATCTTGGCGGCCAGCGTGTAGGGGTGATCCGCGCCGAGCCCGTCTTCCAGCCCAGCTACCGCGGACTGGGCAGCGGCCAGTGCCGGTTCGTGCTCCTCCTGCAGGCATGAGGCAGTGGCGATATTGACCCGGCAGATGAGCGTGTGCGGGTGAGATGGCCCGAGCCGTGCCTGGTAGATGGCGAGAACCTCCTCCGCCCAGATTCTGGCGTCCTGAACCTTGCTCAGAGCCAGCAGATTAATCGCGCTGCTGAGCCGGGCGGCGAGCGCGTCGCTGCTGTCCCGGCCGAACCCGCCGGTCAGGCCCCTTCTGGCCCGGTCGAAGTGTTCCTGCGCCATATCGGGCCTGCCGTCGCAGCGCAAGGCCACACCAAGCAGCACCTGCGCGTTCAGGGTGGCCCGGTCGTCGTCACCGAGCGCCGCCTGGCAGCGGGCCCACACGTCCGTCATCTGGGTGACCACCTCGGCATAGCGGCCGGTCTCCAGCAGGTCGCGAGCCACGGCCATGGCGGAGTCGAGCGTTCTGGGATGCTCGGACCCGAGCGTGGCCGTGCGTCTCTCAAGGGTCTCGGTGTCCCGGGCAAGGGATTCGCCGAAGTCACCGGTGAGCCGTAGCGACACCGCGAGGTTGTGTGCCGCGGACAGTGTCCCGGGCCAGTCCTCGCCGAACTCGCTGGCCCAGGTCTCGTAGGTGACCTGGTCCCGCCCGAGGGCCTGGTGGTACTGGCCCAGCGCCCGCAGGTCCGCGGCGAGGCTGCTGGCGGTCATCAGGGTGTGTGGGTGCTTGTCACCCAGCATGTCCCGCTGACCGCTCAGCACCGCCTCGTCCAGTGCCTGGGACTGGGTGAACTCGGCCAGGTCGCGGATGATGTTCGCCAGGTTGAAGCGGAGCCGGAACAGCTGCTTGCGCAGCGAGCCGGTCAGCGCCGGGTCGGAGGCGGTGGACAGCGTCTGCTCCCACGTGCCCTCGATCTCCTGGGCGCGGCGGCGGCCGCGTTCGAGGTCGCCGCGCTGGCGGAGGTAGCGAACGCGGTCGATGAGCAGCTGACGGACCGGCTCCTCCTGCGACAACATGGCTCCCGAGGGCGTCAGGTGCGGCCAGATGAGCCGGTAGCGGCTCCAGGCGGCCGGGTCGTCCACCTCGCTGTCCGGGCGTGCGGCGACAAGCACCTGATGCACGTCGCGCCGGGCCGCCGCCATCTCATCCGCCGACATCCGCTCCCTGACCACGGCCTGCAGGAGGCGGTGGACGACGATCTGGTGGGCGGTAGTGTCCAGCTTGATCAGCGCGAGCCGGTCCAGCCGCCGGATGACCGTTCCGATGATCATTGGTTCGGAGAAGTCGGAGTCCAGCGGCGCCAGCACGGCGGCCATCGCCTTGCTGTAGATCAGTTCCAGGCTGATGTCCGGTGCCATCACCGAGCACAGGTCGAACAGCCGGGCGGCGGCCGGGGCGGTTTCCTGCAGCCGGTCCAGGGACAGGTCCCAGGCCTTGGCGACCGGCAGTGGATAGTCGGCCAGCTGGGCGAAAGAGACGCTGCTGGCGGGCCGGCTGCTGAGCTGCTCCAGATACTCGGGAACGGCCATCCCCGTCTCGGCCAGCCAGGCGCCGGCGGCGGCCACTGCCAGCGGCAGATCACCGAGGGCGTCCGCCACCTGACCAGCCTCCTCGTCCGTGATCTTGGGCAGCCGCTGCTGCAGGTGCAGGATGCTCTCGTCACGGGTGAAGACTTCGACAGGCAGGGACTGCCCCTGGTCGCTCCAGGCCCTGATCGGTGAAGTGATCAGGACATGCCCATGACCGGTAGGCAGCAGCGGCTGTACTGCCTCGATCTCGTCCGCGTTGTCGTAGACCAGCAGCCACCGCTGCTCGGTCCGGGTGTCGCTCAGCAGCTGCAGTACCTGGTCGGCAACCTCGGCGACGCTGCCTTCCTCGGGCAGGCCCGCCCCGAATACCTCGCGCAACCTCTTGCCCAGGTCGGTCAGCGAAGCGTCGATGTACTGCGCCTGACCGCAGTTCATCCACCAGATGACGTCGTAGTCCGCCATGAAGCGGTGCGCATACTCAACAGCGACCTGGGTCTTGCCGACCCCAGCCAGACCCTGCAGAATCACCGGGCGCCCCACGGCGCCGCCGCCTGCCCGCAGTTCCTCGCGGAGGCGGCGAAGGTCGTGCTCGCGGCCAGTGAAGTTGGCATTGCGGGTCGGCAGCTTCAGGATCTGGCGGTGCTGGTCCCCCGGAAAGCGTGCATCGGTGGGCCTCGCCGACGTCATCCGCTGCCCGTCGAGCTTGTCGAGCAAGCTCGCGGCGGCTTCGTCCTCGGTCCTCCCGGCCAGGAAGAGCACCGGCACATCATCGAGCTCATGGGGCACGCGTGCCTCGGACACGGACACCGCCAGGACTGGGCGGCCAGGGGACGCGGCTCTCAGCGACCGCAGGCCGCGTGCTTGTGAGACCACCACGACGACACGCGGCTGAGTCTCGGCGCTCGTCTCCGGTTTGGATGTCTCGTCGGCCCAGCGAACCCTGATCCCCGCGCCCGCCAGCACGGCCGTGATCCATTCGGCCCACAGCTGGTCCTCCGAGCTGAAGGCAAGGTAGACGTCCTCGGCCGAGGGTAGCGGCTGGCGGGCGAAGAGCCACCGGTTCCGCTGGCGCACCGACGCCTCCATGTCCGGCAGCCTGGTCACCTCGCCCTGGGTGATCTGGCCGGTGATCCGCTCGAACGAGGACAGCAGCGAGGTCGGGGATCCCGGGATATCGCCGAAGACGGCCAGGATCTCCTCGTAGGCGTAGAACGCCCGGTACGGCACCTCGACCGCAGCCCAGTAGTCGCGCCGCTCCATGTCCGTCATCCCGGCCGGGAGTCCTCGGAACAGGCCGGCCGCCAATGCCAGGCCCGCGCCAGCCTTCTCGTGCTCAGCCTGGTCGATGCGCATCGGCACTGGCAGGATCCGGATAGCCCGGCCGCGGTCGGGCCGCGCCTGGATCATCTCGGCGATCCTGGCGGCGCCCTCGATACCCTGAGTGCTCAAGGTGAAGCAGTCAACCAGCACATCAGGCAGGTGAAGGGTACAGATATCCGCGATGTCGCTCAGCCCGGTCCGGCTGTCGATCAGGACATAGTCATAGTGCCGCTTCATATCCAGGCGCAAGGCGTCGAAAAACAGCACGCCGTACATCTGCTCGTAGAAGGTGTCCCAGTCCAGCGCGCTGAGAGTCGTCTTGTAGTCGCTGTTCTGCTTCCCAGGCGATACGAGGCTGAGGCTGCCCGTTCCCGGAAAGTCCCATCTGACCGGAATGGAGTAATTTCCTATCTCCGTGTGCTCATCGATGAGCTGCGCCAGCCCCCTGTACGCGATTTTCTTGGCCTCTTCGCTGTCTGCTGGTTTTTCCGCCCTGAGGGATTCGAGATAAGCGTCGGCTGCCCACTCATACTCGCGGACGAAGTCGATGATGCCGGGGCTTTCGCTCACGTCGGTACCCAGAAAAGGCTGGAAGAACCTGTGCAGGCCAGGGGACTCCAGGTCCCAGTCAGCGACCAGCACCCGTTTGCCGTTGGCGGCCAGGATCCATGCCACGTTGGCCAGCGCCATAGTCCGCCCGGTCCCGCCCTTGAAGGAATAAAAGGTGACGACCTGGCCATCGTGGGTCGGCGCGCCCTCTGGCTCGTCAGGCATCTGGCTCCTCCCGCACGGGGCGTAGTGGACTGTATGTATCCGGCGGTGCGTCACTCAGGCGAGGCCGTTCCGGCGGTGGCTCCAAGGGCACCGGAACTCTGGTGCGGCGAAGGTACCGCCGCTCGGCCTCGGCGACCAGCATCGGCACGATCGCGACGAAGTCTTTGAGCGAGCTCACGCTACGTGGAGCACGGTGGGATGACTCGGCCGGCAGTATCTCGGTGGCGCTCAGGATATCCCGCACCCGCTGTGCCAGCTCACCAGTCGCGCGGTCGGTCGGCGGGCTGAGTACCAGCAGGGGCAGCACCCACCGCGGAAGATCATGAACGGCGGAGCGCAGTGCCCGGAGCCCGGCCTCACTGGCAATGAACCAGGGATCGATCAGGACGATCCCGGGTTTGCTGGGAGCCGGCTCGCCGCTGTCCCCGACCCCGATGAGCTCGACGCGGAAGTCGAGCCGTTCCGCGATGCGCCTGGCGTATTCGGCCAGGGGGACTTCCTGTGGGGGGAAGGGCCGCCACTGGATACCAGTGTCGCCATATGGCCTGGGATCACGCCCGACAGGCACCGACCGGATCGTCGGCGCGGCGACGCTGACCTGGAAGACGGCAAGGCGGGCGTCGGGGTGGAACCGGCTCTTCACGGTGTCGATGTCCGGGACGGCCGACGGCTCCAGCCGCGATTGCGCGGCGAGCGTCACGATGCGCTGTGCGAGCTGGTCCACCACCGTCTTGTAGGACGGCCGGTAGGCGGGGATCGTCAGCAATGCCCGCAGGCCGCTCCGGGCGTATTCCGGCTCTGACTTGCCGATCGCGAGCGCCGCGTGGAACCCGGGCGGGTCTTCCTGCTCCCACAGCGGGGTCCACAGCACCGGCGCAAACCGCTGGGCCGGGTCTTCCAGGCCGGCCCGCACGAGGCGCTCGTGGAAGCAGGCCCATTCGCGGCCCGGCCAGGACCGTGCGAAATACCTCGGCGAGTACAGCGGCACGAATACTTCGGCGGCGCCCAGTGCCCGGCTGAAGGACTTCTTCCAGTCCGAGGCGACGGGAATCTTCTGGTCGAAGAACCCGGCGGCCAGGCCGGAGTGGGGCGGCGCGTGGCTTCCCACCGCGCGTGCGAGATGGTTGAAGAACCGGCGCTCGTACTGATCGGGATCGCCTGGCGGCTCGCCCTCCAGCGGAGCTGAATGCGCATAGCTCAGGACGAAGTAGCTGCCGCGCTTATGCGGCCTTCGGCGGGCTCTGCCAGCGTCGGTCACCTTTTCTCACCCCTCGAATACATTGCGCAATTGCCGCTGCCCAAACACCCGGGGTTCGACCTGATGGGTGTAGTAGACCTCCGCGACGCGGTAGGCGAGCTGGAAGACGACCGTTCGGTAGGGAGTCTTCCGGCCCAGCTGCAGCAGGCCGAAAATGCCGTTCCGCCGGTATTGCACGATGTCCGCGTCCCGGAGCCCTTCCGGTGAGAAACGCTGTACCTTCCGGACAACGGGCGGGAACTGCCAGTCGCGAACCGGCGCCCAGAGAACCGGGATAATGCAGGTCTCGTGCGTGGGGCCCGCCTCGGACGCAAGCACGGCACGTCGTGAGAATGCGTCCCACTCCATCGCGCACCAATCGCTTTCCAGGTATGGAGCCGACAGCAGTGCTATGAAGACCTGGCAGGTGCCCACTGCGTGCAGGAGCTCGGGTGTCCAGCGGGTACCACCCGGCATGGAGCGGTCCATAAAGCCCGGATCCGCGCCAGCCGGGCTGCCGGCCATTTCCGCTACGTTCTCGGACAGGTCCTGGAAGAACCTGCCGACTGCCGAATTAGGCCCGTTCCTGGCCCGGCCATCGTTGTGGGCATAGCTGAAGAAGAACAGCGGCGCTCTGGGTTCTCTGGCCGGGCGCACCTCGCGTCGCACCTCCCCGTTACGCTGGTGCCACCTTCATCGTAACGAGGCGGTAGCGCCGTTCGATAGGGTTGGTCTGGCATTATCACGAGATCGCCCGGCTTCGGTGCTCCAGGAACCAGCAGCGGGCGAAATCGACAGCGGCCCGAAGCGGCAGCAACCGGGACTCCGCGGCGCCGATCCGGCCACGCCGCACGAAAGGCTCCGGGTCGATTGCCGTTCCCAGCGCGCCGAAGTCGCTGTCATCGAGAGCAAGGTCGGTGAACTCCCGCCGCGTCCGCTTGCCGCCATCGTGCGAGGTGAAGCAGGTGTAGCGGCGCAGCGGCGGCGGGCCGGGGAGCCGGTACTCGGCCAGGTGGAAGGCGGTGCAGGCGGCGTAGCCGACGCCGATCAGGAGAGCGGCCGCGTCTGCCGCGTAGAGCCAGCCCAGTGGTGACCGTTCCCCGAGATGGCAGCCGAGGTCGTGCGCGGCCATGCAGCCCGCCGCGCGCGGCCCTAGCCCGGCGAAGGACGTCTGCGGATGGCTGCTGCGCACGGCCTCCGGATGGGTGCGCACCTGCTCGGCGAGCGCGCCCATGCCCGATGACGGCGTGGTGGCGGGGTCGAATCCCGGCATCGCCGCTATGTACCGGGCCCGCTCCCGAGGGCTGAGCCTGGCCGTGGCAGCCAGGAAAGCGGATGACGTCAGCGAGTTCTGCGCGGTCTGGGCCGGAACCACCAGCGAGGCCCGCGGGCCCGCGGCGGCCCGCAGGGCGGCCAGCAGGGTGGCGGCCCCGCCGTCGACCGGGCCGACTCGCCGGAGCGAGCAGTGAACGAGAAGGTCCTGGCCGGGCCGGATGCCGAGCGCGCGCAGGTCGGCCGTGAGCCGATCACCGCCAGCGTGGGCGCCGGCATGGCCGCAGGCTGCCTCAGCCTGCATCGGCCCACGATCCGACGGTCGAGCGCATGCCTGCCACGAAGCGCTCGCCGTGCGCAGTCAGTACCCCAGCGGCGGCCACGTCGTCGATAGCTTCTGTCACCCAGGCGCGGTAGGTGCGGAAATGCCTGGCGGCCTCACCGCCGGGCGCTCGACCGGCCCGGGCACGCCAGAGTTCGGCAATGGCCAGGTGAGCATAGATGCCGTGCATCACCGCATCGATCGGGCGCGGCTCCGCACGCCAGGACACCTGGAACAGCCGCTCACTGGCCCGGTCGAAGAGGTCGACGAGGTCGAGCAGGGCCGCCAGCTTGACGTGCTGCATCTCGTGGAGGAGCAGCACGCTCAGGCTGGCCGCGTCGGCCGGAAGAGTGATGGCCACGGCACCGAAGGCTTGCCTCGCCGTCCCGCTCCGCAGCCGGCCGGACGGATCCGGGCGCAGCGGCACTACGGAGCGCAGGCCTACCGCGAGGGCGTCCGCGTACGCCGGTACCTCACTGGCCAGGTGACGGGCCGCACCTGCCAGCCCCAGCCGCCATGCCTGCCAGGACTCGCTGGACAGCCGCCCGGTGGCCGGCAGCACCTGGCAGTCGCGGAACGGGTCGATGTCCTCGACCGTCACCGACAGGCCGGCCGTGGACACGCGCCGGACGGTCTGCCACCCGCGGATGCCGCGATCGCACCTCAGTCCGCTCGGGGACAGGTGGAGGACCGCTGTGCGGTCCGCGCCGGCCGTCACGGTGGCCGCGCCGTAGGCCGGAACATGGATGACGCCATCCCGGACTGGAACCCGCACGTCGGTCTCGATCCCGGCCCACAGCGCCGCGGCCGCGGCGATCCCGGCCAGGTGCGCCCGGTCCAGGGACAGGTCGGCGCCAGGCGGCGGGCGCAGGCACCGGGCCGCCCACGCCTGGATGCACGGATACGAGAAGATTTCCCGCACCGCGTCCGGCTGCGCTTCGTCCAGCCGGGACAGCAGTGCCCAGCCCTCGGCTGCCGCCCGCCCGAGGCCGCCGCCGCTGTGGTCGAGGCTCGCGGCCACCGCCGCGACCAGCGCCCTGGTAACCGACGAGCGGGTCTCGAGCAGTGACATCATGGCGGCGCGGCTGCCGGGGCCCGCGGCCAGTGATTCGAGGGTCCCGTCCGGGAGGACGTGCCCGGCGGGAGTCGCGGCCGGTGGTCGCGCCGTCACGTGGGGAATGAGAGCTTTGAGGTCTGCACAGTAGACCGAGGGATTGTCGAAGCCGTTCTGCGACATGTAGCGATGAGCGTAGAGTCCGCCCCCGCATGCGCGCACCACCTCGCAGGCACGACAGGTGGCGCACAGCCCCGCCAGGCCAGTGCGGCGGGCGGCCACCCCCGGGTGGGCTGCCGCCTCGTCCACCGAGTGTGAGAACACGTCCAGGCTCGTCGCCGCCGCTCCGTCGAACGACGTCTTGAGTGAGTCGGTCTGCTCCCAGTCACCGCCGGTCTCGATGACCAGCAGGTCCACCGCGTCTAGGCCGACCGCCTCGCTCGAGCTGGGTCGGCCTTCCCAGGCGGAGACCAGCGAGTCGAAGAACCGGATGGGCACCGGGCGCCCGTCGGCCACCCAGCGCGTGTGGATGGCGCCCAGCCACGCCGCATAGGGGGCAGGCAGATCCGGTGGACGATCCGGGGGTCGGTCCCAGGTTGCGTGCGGCAGCAGCAGATCGACCTGCGGCGGGCTCTCGGCCAGCAGTGCCTCGTACACCGCGATGGGATCGTTGGCCAGATCGACTGTGCACAGGATGCCCGCGTACAGGTGCCGGTGTTCCGGCTGCCGCAGCAGCGCCAGTGCCTGCCTCACCTCCGTGTGGCTGCTCCTGCCGTCGGGGAATCTGCGATGCCGGTCGTTCGCGGCGCGGTCGCCGTCCAGGGACACCCCGACCTTGACGCGGTACTCGTCGAACAGGGCGCATAACTGCCCGTCCAGCAGCACGCCGTTGGTGTGGATACGCAGGTCGAGCCGGGTGACCGGGTCGATCGTGGAGCGCAGCACGGTCAGCAGTGTGCGCAGCCTGGCATGACGCAGCAGCAGTGGCTCCCCGCCGTGCAGCACGATATGCACTTGGCCGAGCCGGTGGCGGGCTGCGTGCTCGGCTATCCGGGCGGCCGCTTGCCCGGCCGCCGCCTCCGCCAGGATCCGGGGCTTCACCCGCCAGCTTTGATCCGCATGCTCGTAGACATAACAGTGATCACACGCGAGATCACACCGGCTGTGTACCTTCAGAACGTACTGTGAGATAGACGCCGACATGCCGTCGTCTCAGATAGCAGAATTGAATGTCATCACCTGGACGCTGGTGGGGCTTTCGGGGTCTTCCAGAACCCGGCGGACGACGGCCGCTACCGGACCTGTGACGTCGGCGGCCTGCCCTGCGAGCCGATGCAGCGGAATGTCCCGCAGATCGGCGATCAGGCAAGGCGCCGGTGCTCCCCCGGGCGCCTGAGCTTCGCAATCCACTGGATTCCTCCCCGGTAGGCCTCAAGCATGTCGTTCTATGCCGACAGGCTAGGTGAAATCCAGGTGATTGTCATGCCCAAATCATCGCCCTGCTGCCGGGGGGAGACCAGCAGATCTGCGGGCCATTTTAAGCCGCCTATATCTGTGGGAAGGCCCGTGCTGGCAGTGGCAGGAGGGGTGGCCATATCGATCCGGGGTGCCAGTGATGTGTGAGCAGGCACCAGCCCGCTGGCGCCTCCTTGAACACCTGTTCGAAAAAGGTCTATACTGCCAGCATGGCAGGTGCGGTGTTCCAGGGGTCGCTGCTGGATCTGGTGGACCGGGCGGGGCCTGGCCCGCTGGGGACATCGGTGCGGCGGACGGTCCTCGCGCACGGGGCCTGGATGGACCTCCGGCCCGGCTGGCTGGCCGGCGCGGACGAACTGTTCGGCCAGCTGATGACCGAGGTCCCGTGGCGGGCCGAACGGCGGCAGATGTATGACCGGGTGGTGGACGTGCCCCGGCTGCTGTGTTTCTACGGCGCGGGCCAGCCGCTGCCCGACCCAGTGCTCACCGAGGCCAGGGACGCGCTGGACGCGCACTACGGGCCGGAACTGGGCGAGCCGCTGTGCACGGCCGGGCTGTGCCTGTACCGGGACGGGCGGGACAGCGTCGCCTGGCACGGCGACACCATCGGGCGGGGCAGCACGCAGGACACCGTCGTGGCCATCGTGTCGCTCGGGACGCCCCGGGCCCTGCTGCTGCGGCCACGCCACGGCGGCGGCCCCACCCTGCGCCACGACCTCGGCCATGGCGATCTGCTGGTGATGGGCGGCAGCTGCCAGCGCACCTGGGAACACGCCGTGCCCAAGACCGCGCGGGCCACCGGGCCCCGGATCAGCGTCCAGTTCCGCCCGCACGGGGTCCGCTAACCGCCCTGGCGCCCCGGCTGCGGCAGCAACTACCCTGGGTGGGCCGGGACAGTGGCGCAGGGCCGGACGGAACGGGTCAGCGTGCTGGAGTGCCCCGTCTGCGGGCTGCGGGCGATCTGCGTCACCGGCCGCCGCTAGGAGTCCCCGCCCTCCGGCAGCAGGGCGACGTCGAAGTGGACGGTTCGGAACGGGCTGGCAAGCCCATGCGCGGCCGCCCGCTCCGGGTCGTCCACCAGGGGGAAGTCCCGCACCAGGCTGTCCTTCACGCCGAACACGGCGTCGGAGTCGATGTACGGGCTGTCCGCGACGAACAGGTGGGTGGTCACCAGCCGGAGGCCGGGCGCGGTCACGAGGAAATGGATGTGCGCGGGCCGGTAGGGATGCCGCCCGGTCGCCTTCAGCAGCCCGCCGACCGGGCCGTCGTCGGGGATCGGGTAGTACCTGGGCACGATGGTGGTGAACCAGAACCGCCCGCCTGCGTCGGCGGTGAACAGTCCGCGCAGGTTTCGTTCCGGCTGGATCCCGGGTTGCTGGACGTCGTAGAAGCCGTCCGCGCTGGCCTGCCAGACATCGATCTCAGCGCCGGCGAGCGGCTCCCCGTCCGGCCCGGTGACCTGGCCGGTGACCAGGCACGGCTCGCCGTTGCCGTCGAGGGCGATGGTGTCGCCGAGCGCGCGCGGCGGGGACTCCACCACATGGAACGGCCCGGTGACGGTCGACTCGGTGGAACCGCCCGCGGCCCGGTGGTTGATGGTCTCCACCAGCATGGACACGCCCAGCACGTCGGAGAGCAGGATGAACTCCTGCCGCACGTCGTCGCATTTGTGGCCGGTCTGCGTGAGGAAGGCGATGCCCCGCTCCCACTCCTCGCCGGTCAGCCCCACCTCCTTGACGAAGGCGTGCAGGTGGGTGACGAGCGAGGTGAGCACCTCGCGCAGGCGCGGCGGTGCGGCGGCGAAGCTGGCGGCCACCACCTGCGCCGAGCGCTCCTCGGTGAACAGTTCCGAATCCATGGCAGCTCCCTGGTAGCCGGGCTGGCGGGCGTTGACAACGGGTTTCACGGTGATCTATAGATACGTCCATTCTCGGTGCTCCGACCTGGTCGGGATGCCCTGGCAACGGTAGGGGTGGCGCGGATGGCTGATGTCGCGCAGGGCGCGCTTGTCGCGCGGGAGAAGGCTGTTCCTGGTCCCGTACGGGATGCTGGTCGCCGAGCTGGGTGCGGCGTTCCCGGTGGAGGGTGGTCCGTACGAATGGGTCAAGATGGCGTTCGGCCGCTTGGCGGGGTCGGTCACGGCCGTCCTTTACTGGCTGTCGAACCCGATCTGGGTCGGCGGCACGCTGGCGGCAACGACAATCGCGACACTTAACGATTTTGTCCTGCGCAGGCCGCTGGGCACCGCCGGCGAGATCGTGGTCGGCCTGATCTTCACCTGGGTGACCGTAGCCACCGCGATCGTCGCGTTCCGCTACGGGAAGTGGGCGCCGAACATCGGCACCATCGTGAAGATCGCGGTGGTCGCGATCTTCACGATCCTGTTCATCGTGTTCCTGGCCCGGCACGGCCGCCCGGCCGGGGTGTCGACCGTGGCCGACCTGAAGCCGTCGGTGAACGGGTTCCTGACCGTGATCGGGGTGCTGGTCTTCCTGTGGGTCGGCTTCGAGCTGTCCAGCGGGGCCTCCGAGGAGATGCTCAACCCCCAGCGGGACGTGCCCAAGATGATCCTGCGGTCCGGGGCTATCGGCGCCGTCCTGTACGGGCTGGCGATCGCCGGCATCATCCTGGTGGTCTCCCGGGCCAGCCTGTCCAGCGTCGGCGGGTTCGCCGACGCCTACAAGGCGGTCGCCTCCGACCTGCACTCGCGCCCGCTGGACGTGACGTTCGGGATCTTGATCATTCTCACCCTGGTCGGCAGCGGCTCGGTCTGGCTGGAGGGCGCCGACCGCACCCAGGCCATCGCCGCGCTGGATGGGGCGGCCCCGGCCTGGATGGGCCGCTTCGCGAGCTTCGGGACGCCGATCACCGTCAACATCGCCTCCGGCGTGATCGGCTCGGCGTTCGTCTTCTTCGTGTTCACGATCACCAAGGGCAGCCTGGCGAACTTCTTCTCGGTGATGATCGCCCTGGTGGTCTCCACCGCGGCGGTGAGCTACATCTTCGTGTTCCCGGCGCTGGTGGTGCTGCGGCGCAAGTACCCGGCCGCGGACCGGCCCTACCGGGTGCCCGGCGGGATGGCCGGGGCCTGGGTCGCGGCCGGGATCTGCGAGCTGTTCGTCATCGTCACCGCGCTCACCCTGCTGTGGCCGGGTGCGGTCAACTCCTGGTTCGGCCAGTCCTACTCGATCACGAGCAACTGGGGAGTGTCCCGGGTCTTCTTCGAGTCGGTCACGCTCGGCGCCTTCGGGGCTATGGTGGCGGTCGGCGTGCTCTTCTGGGCGATCGGCGCCGTTGGCAGGCAGCGGGGCCTGACCGGCGAGGCGGAGGCATACCAGCAGGTGGCATCCGCCGAGGATCCCGGCCCCGGACAGAGCTGACCGGGCGTATACGGCGGGTACAGGCGGCGGGCAGCGGACATTCAGGGAACCCACTTACGATTGCCTGCGTGTTACGTGCGTGTGCACGTTCCGTTCCGCCCCTATCCCGGCGGCGTATTCACGAGCGATACTCGCGATACGGGCAGAATGTCGGGCGAAGCGGAGGTCACGCCGTTTGGCGAGCAGGAGAAGGTGGATGAGCAGGGGCCTCGCCGGGCTGTGGCTGATCTCGCTTGTGGTCATGGTTTCCGCATGCGGCGCACCCCCGTACACCTATGTCACGAACTCCGCCGACCAGGCCTACTTCGAGGTTCCCGGGGCATGGCACAAGATCGGCGACGCGGCCCTGGCCAACCAGCTGCACAAGGGCAGCACCAGCGAGCCGAGCGGGGTCTGGTCGGTCGGCTACGACGGCAGTCCCGCGCCGTCGGCCGCGCACGTGTTCGACTCGACGAGCCCGCAGCCCTTCGCGTTCGCGCTGGTCGAGCCGCTGAGCGCGACCGCGAGCAACACCATGTCCTACAACCAGCTGCGTGACCTGTTCCTGCCGGTGACCTCAGCGACCCGGCAGAGCGCGGTCAGGGGCGGCTTCCCGCTGACCCAGTTCCGCCTGCTGCGCGACACCGTGCTCACCCCCGGCCAGGGTGTGCACGGGGTCCGGGTCACGTTCAACTACACCTTCCCCGACGGCAGCACCGATACGTTCGACCAGGTCGCTTTCACCAACGCGGACAGCACCAAGGTGTACCTGCTGGTGCTGCACTGCCTGGCGACCTGCTACCAGCAGCATCAGAACGAGATCGAGACAGTGATCAGTTCGTTCACGGTCAGGAGCAGTTGATGACGATGACCCCTGCAGGCACCCACGCGGGCCCGCCGGAGGGGCTGCGCCCGCCTGGCGAGCGCGCGCGGGATGAGGACCTGCTGACCCGCAAGAAGCTCTCGTTCTGGGACCGGGTGAGGTTCCTGCTCCTGCTCACCCTGATCTGGTTCATCCTGACCTGGTCGGCGATGGCGAACAACCCGCTGATCGGGTTCACCGACGCGGTGCGGATCGAGGTCAGGGCCGCCGCCTGGGTCTTCGTCCTGATGGGCCTGGAAGCGCTGCGCCAGATCCACTTCCTGGTCAGCGAGCACTGGGCGGGCTACCACCGGTTCTGGGCTCACGGGGTGTTCGGCGGGTTCGAGCGGGCCACCCACCGCAAGCTCTCCGACTGGACCAGGTTCCGGGTGTGGCGGCTGCTCACCTGGCTGTTCTGGATCGCCGTGATCGCCGTGGTCATCGGCAAGGTGACGCACACCAACCCGGCGCTGGCGCTGCTGCACCTGCCGGGCTACATCTGGCACGCGCTGCCGACCGTCCTCCAGTACGCGTTCCTTCTCTTCTTCCTTATCCTGCAGTTCGCGGCCCTGTTCTGGTTCCTGTCCCGGGGCGGCGTGGACGTCTACTTCCCCGACGACATCAAGACCCGGTTCGCCGACGTCTGGGGCCAGGACCACGTGCTGGAGCGGGTCAAGGAGAACATCCTCTACCTGGAGCACCCCGAGGAGGTCGAGGACCGGGGCGGCTATGTGCCCGGCGGCATCCTGCTGTGGGGGCCACCCGGCACCGGCAAGACGCTGATGGCCGAGGCGGTGGCCGGGGAGACCGGCAGGCCGTACGTGTTCGTGGACCCGGGTGCGTTCATCAACATGTTCTTCGGCGTGGGTGTGCTGAAGGTGAAGGGGCTTTTCCGCAAGCTCCGCAAGCTGGCGCTGCGCTACGGCGGGGTGATCGTCTTCTTCGACGAGGCCGACTCGCTCGGCAACCGCGGCGCGCTGGCCCAGGGCGGCCCCGGGTTCCCGCGCGGCATGACGCCGGCCCCGCACCGGGCGGGCTGCCACGGGTTCTCCTACCTGTCCCAGGACGTGCAGTGGATGCTGCTGCGGCGCGCCATGGCCTCGGGCATCGAGGACGAGCCAGCCGGCCGGCGCGCCAGGCAGATCATCGGCGGCGGCATGGGCGGCGGCGGCGGCGGTGGCGGCGGCATGGGCACACTGCAGGCGCTGCTGACCGAGCTGTCCGGGCTGAAGAAACCGCGCGGCTTCGTCAACCGCTACGTCCGGCGGCTGTTCGGCATGCGCCCCAAGCCGCCGCCCAAGTACCGGATCCTGGTCATGATGGCCAGCAACATGCCGGAGGCGCTGGACGAGGCACTGCTGCGGCCAGGCCGGATCGACCGCATCTACAAGGTCGGCTACCCGTCCAAGGCGGGCCGGGTGAAGACCTACGCGGGCTACCTGGCCAAGGTCCGGCACGAGCTGACTGACGAGCAGGTGGACAAGCTGGCCACCATCACCCCCTACGCGACCGGCGCCACCATCAAGGACTTGGTCAACGAGGCGCTGATCACCGCGATCCGGGATGGCCGGGATGTCATCACCTGGCGGGACGTGATCCGGGCCAAGCAGCTCAAGGAGCTCGGGCCGCCCGAGGACGTGGAGTACATCGAGCGGGAACGGCACGCGGTCGCGGTCCACGAGGCCTGCCACGCGATGGTCGCCTACCGCACCCGCCAGCACATGGAGATCGACATCGCGACGATCGAGAAGGGCAGCGACTACCTCGGGATGGTCGCCAGCATCCCGCCCGAGGACCAGTTCACCCGCTGGCGCAGCGAGTACGAGACCGACATCCTGGTGTCACTCGCCTCGCTGGCCGGGGAGCGGATGTTCTTCGACGACGACAGCTCGTCCGGCGTGTCCGGCGACCTGGAGGCGGCGACCACGGTGGCCTCGTTCATGGAGGGCTTCTGGGGCATGGGGTCCACCGTGTCGTCGTACTCGACCGCCAAGCGGCTGGAGGTCGGCTCGCCCGGCGGCGGGCAGGGCGGCCGGAAGAAGAAGGGCCAGGACCCCGAGGCGGAGATGCGCCGCGCGCTGGCGGACCGGATCGAGGACAACCTGACCGGGCTGCTGGAACGGGTCGAGACGGTCATCCGCGAGAACCGGGGCCGGGTGCTCTGCCTCGCGCACGCGCTGGAGACGCACAAGACCCTCAGCGGCGACGACGTGCTCGCCGTGCTGGAGAGCCGGCAGGGCCCGCTGGTGGACGGCCGGCCCTACGGCGACTCGTCGTTCGTGCAGCAGCTGGAGGAGTATCACCGCAGTGCGGCGGCGGCTCACCGTGAGCACAGCCGGGTGACACTGACCATGCCGGTCACCCCCCGGCCGATGTGGGTGCCGCAGGGCGCGGCGGCCACACCGGACCCGGACTCGCTCGGCTGACCAGCGATGCGCCCCGCTTACCGGGTGCGGCTGGTGGCCAACCTGGTCAATGGGTCCACCCTGGCCGGGCTGCTGGTGGCCGCCGTGGGGCGGGCCCGGCTGGCCCGTGGCGGGAATGGCCTGCTGCTCGGGGAACGGTACCGGCTGCCAGTCCCCCCGGCGCCTGCGTTCTGCCTGGGGAATGTCATCCTCACCCGGATGGACGCCGGCGCCTTCAGCCAAGCGGGGGCGCTGGCGGCCCATGAGGCCCGGCACGCGACCCAGTTCGCGTGCTGCGCCGGCCTGGTCATGCTGCCGCTCTATGCCGCCGCGGCGGGCTGGTCGTGGGTGCTCACCGGCGACTTCGGCGCCCGCAACGTCTTCGAGCGGCGTGCCGGGCTCGCCGACGGCGGGTACACCGACCGGCCGTTGCGCCCGGCCGTGGCCCGGTGGGCCCGCTCGCCCGCCGTGACCGGGACGCGGGAGCGGCGCCCGGGATGAGGTTCCACCGGGTGAAGGTGCTGCGCCGGCTGCCGCACCCCGGCCGGGGGTTCACCCAGGGCCTGATCACCCAGGACGGCACCGTGTGGGAGAGCACCGGCCAGTACGGGCAGTCGGCGCTGCGCCGGTACCGGCTCGGCGCGCAGCACCCGGAGGCCTGCGCGCCGCTGCCGCCGGACCTGTTCGCCGAGGGGATCTGCCGCGCCGGGGATGGCATCTGGCAGCTCACCTGGCGGGAGCGGACCGCGCTGCGCTGGCACCCGGGCACGCTGGAACTGCTGGGCGCCGTGCCCTTCAACCGGGATGGCTGGGGCATCTGCCTGGCCGGGGATCATATTCTGACCAGCGACGGCAGCAGCGAGCTGGTCCGGCGCGACCCCCGGACGCTCGCCCCGCTGGCGCTGGTCCGGGTCCGGTGCGAGGGCGAGCGGGTCGACTATCTGAACGATCTTGAGTGGTCCGGTGGGCTGGTCTGGGCCAACATCTTGACCAGGCCCTACCTGGTGGCGATCGACCCGGTCAGTGGTGAGGTCGCCCGCATCGTCGACGCGCGGCTGGCCGGGGAGCATCACTGGGACGACCCGCAGGCCGTGCTCAACGGGATCGCGGCACTGCCCGCCGCCGGGGAGTTCCTGCTCACCGGCAAGAACTGGCACTACCTCCATCACGTCCGCCTGGTGGAGGGCCGCCAGCGGAAGAACCCGGCGCGGCTGCTGGCCACCGGCAGCATCTGAGGGCCGCCGCCGGGCACCCGCTCGGCCCGCAGAAGGCCCGGCTGGTAAAGAGCTGTTCACGAGTTTGCTATCGCAGCATCAAGAAAGCGCCGGAGCGTACACCGGGGCGCCATGCAGCGCATCTAACAAGTGGTTCACAATGCCCGGGGTGCCATGAAGTGCCAGGCATCGCGGTCGGTTGTCACGGAAGTCCCCCCGCCGGTTTTGCCGGGCGAAACCCGGTGCAGGCCGATCCGGCCTGTCACAGCCACTTCTGCCTGATCGCGGTCCGGTATGCGCGCCTGGCCTGCTGTGCCTCCCGGGGGGGCGGTTTCACCAACCGAAGGAGCAATGTGTTGCGCAAGCATTCCTGGGCCGCTGGGATCGCAGCGGTCAGCAGCATGGGCCTGTGGGTCCTGGCACTCGCGGCGGCCGCGCCAGCGGCGCAGGCCGGTACCCCACCCACCCTGTGGGTCTCCGCCGCGCCGGTGGCCGGGGGGAACGGCACCAGCTGCGCGAAGCCCGGCTACAACTCGATTCAGGCGGCGGTCACCGCCGCCCCGTCCGGCGCGACCGTCGAGGTGTGCGCCGGCACCTATCCGGAGCAGGTGGTGATCACCAAGTCGCTCACCCTGAACGGGACCGGCGGCACCGCCACCGTCACCTTGCCCGCCAGCCCGGCGTACTCGACCGCCTGTGCCAGCACGGGGACGTCGGAGTACGGCGTGGACGTCTGCGGGAAGATCAACGTCACACTGAGCCACCTGGCCATCAACTCCGCCTGGCCGGGCGGCACCTGCAACGATGACCTGAACGCCGTGTTCGTGGCGGGCGGGGCAACCCTGGACTTCGGCCACTCGGCGGTCACCGCGGCCGGCGCGGTCCCGATCAACGGCTGCCAGGGCGGCATCGGTGTCCTGGTGATCAGCAGCCACCTGAAGATGTGGGACGCCGCGATCTCCGGCTACCAGAAGAACGGCATCACCCTCAAGGGCAAGGGCACCAGCGCGACCATCGAGAGCACGACGGTCACCGGCGCGGGCCCGACCCCGGTCATCGCCCAGAACGGCATCGAGGTCGCCGACGGGGCCGCCGCTTCCATTGACGGCAGCACGGTGAGCGGGAACGAATGCGATCACCCCGTCTGCGGGCCCGATTCGCTGAATCAGACCCAGTCCACCGGCGTGCTGTTCTTCAACGCCGCGGCCGGGTCGCAATTCACCCATTCCACCGCCAAGGGCAATGACATCGGCATCTATTTCTACGCCTCGTCCGCCGCCAAAACCGGTGCCTGGATCACTCATGACACGATCCTGGACAACCGCTACGAGGGCATCTGCCTGGACCAGGGCCGGGCCCAGATCGACCGGTCCCGGATCCGGGGCGGCAACGTCGCCTTGCAGGTGATCCAGTACCTGGGCCAGACCCCGAAGGTCAGCTCCGCCGCGGCCGACGACATCATCGGGCCGTCCGCGGTGCACGCCATCCAGGTCTACTCCGACCAGGCCAGCGGCGACGTCCCGGGCAAGCTCACGGTCAGCTACAGCAAGATCGTGGGCTCGGTCGCCAACAACAGCCCGGCCGGCGCCAGGATCACGGTGGTACTCAAGCACACCACCACCTGACCTCCGCGCTGTCAGCAGGGGGCCGGGCCCAGCCGGGCCCGGCCCTCCGCATGTCCCGCAAGGCCGCCGCGGTGCCGGCGTGACCGGGCCACCGTGGGCACTTGCCGTCTGAGCTGGTGCCATAACATGCGGCCATGCCGTTCGTGGACTCACCGGTGACGGTCACGGTGCCGGCCACCAGCGCCAACCTCGGCCCGGGCTTCGACTCCCTCGGGGTGGCGCTGGCACGGCACGACACGGTCACCGCCCGGCTGGGCGGGCACGGAGTGCGCGTCCGCGTGTCCGGCGAGGGCGCGGGCGAGCTCCCGCCCGACGAACGGCATCTGGTCGCGTCGGCCATGCTGGCCACCTTCGCGCAGCTCGGGCACCAGCCGGACGGCCTGGAGCTGAGCTGCCAGAACGAGATACCGCAGGCGCGCGGGATGGGCTCGTCGTCGGCGGCGATCGTGGCCGGGGTGCTGCTCGCCCGGCAGCTGGTCGCCGACGGGCCCGCGCGGCTCGACCAGGCGGCGGTGATCAGGCTCGCCGCCGGGATCGAGGGTCACCCGGACAACGTGGCGCCGTGCGTTCTGGGCGGCTTCACCATCGCGTGGACCCCGGCGGCCGAGGCCGGCCCGGGCGGCGCCCGGGCGCTGCGCATCACCGACGCCCACGGCATCGGCCCGGTCATCTTCGTGCCCGGGCAGCGCGCGTACACCGCTGCGGCCCGGGCGGTGCTGCCGGCCGCGGTGCCGCTGGCTGATGCCGCGTTCAACGTGGCGCGGACGGCGCTGCTCATCCGCGCGCTGACCGGGGCTCCCGAGCTGCTCCTGGAGGCCACCGAGGACCGGCTGCACCAGGGATACCGGGCAGCGGCCATGCCGGAGACGGCCAAGCTCGTCGCGGCCCTGCGGGAACGGGGGGCCGCGGCGGTGGTCAGCGGCGCCGGGCCGAGCGTCCTCGTGCTCGCGCCGGACGGCCCGGATCTGGCCCAGGAGGTGCTCAGCGCCTGCCCGGACGGGTGGTGGGCGGCCGCCGTGGCCGTCGACGGTCACGGCGCCCAGGTCGCAGCGGGATAGCGAGCCCGGATAAGCCCCGTACCGCGCGCTCGAGCACGGCACCCGCGGCCAGCAGCTGTTCCTCGCCGCCGGCCGGCCCGATCAGCTGCACGCTGGCGGGCAGCGGCCCCCTGGCCGGCACCGGGAGCGCCAGTGCTGGCAGGCCTGCCAGGTTGACGGGCGAGGTCAGGCCCCGGATACGGGCCATGCCCTGGGCGTCGCCAAGTGCGGGCGGGAAGCCGAGCAAGGTGGGCAGGGCCAGCAGGTCTACCCGCTGCCAGAGGCCCGCCAGGGCCGCCCGCCAGCGCTCGCCCTCCCGGCGGGCGGCACCGAGCGCCGCGGTGCTGATGCGGCTGGCTTCGCGCAGCCGCATCAGCACATCGCCGCCGATCCGCCCGGGATCGGCCTGCGCAAGTGCCCCGTCGCTCGCCCACGCCTCGGCGTCCAGCACGGTCATGGCCGCCATCATCGCCTCGGCCAGCCCGGGCAGGGTGACCCGCTCGACGTCCCAGCCGACGGACGCCAGGGCGTTGTCGATGGCCTGGTCGACGGCGGGGTCGGCGGGCATCGCCACCCGCCCGGCCCGGACGGGAGCTGGCGCGGCCACGGCGAACCCGGGTTCGAGCAGTGCCATCCCGGCTATCACGCCCGCCACGTCCCTGGCCAGCGGCCCCACCGTGTCCATGCTGGGCGCGAGTGGCCAGACCCCGGTGAGCGGGATCCGCCCCCAGGTGGTCTTCAGCCCGGTGACCCCGCAGCAGGCGGCGGGGATGCGGATCGACCCGCCGGTGTCGGTGCCGTAGGCGACGTCCGCCTCCCCGGCCGCCACCGCGACCGCCGACCCGCTGGACGACCCACCCGGGACCAGGCCGGGGTCGAGCGGGTTGACCGGGGTCCCGAACGCCGCGTTGACCCCGCTGATGCCGTAGGCCAGTTCGTGCAGGTTGACCTTGCCGGCCAGGGACGCCTCGCCGCGGCCGATCGCCGCCCGCAGGCCGGCCAGGCAGGCGGCGTCCGCTTCGGCGGGCGTGGCACGCTCGGCGACAGCGCGGCTGGCCGCCGTGGTGGGCTGGCCGGCCACATCGATGAGGTCCTTGACGGCGACCCGCAGCCCAGGACCGGCGGCGGTCTCCCTGATGATCCATGTGGACATAAGCGATCAGTCTGCCAGAGCGCGGGCGTTCCGGCCGGAGGCCCGCCGGCGGCCCGGCGCAGCCCGGCCAGGTAAACGGCTACCTGGCCTAACGCATGCCCAGCGCGGCATCCAGGCCGCGCGTCTGCTCCTGGCCGGGGCCTCCCCGCGCCCGGCTGCGGCGCAGGACGACAGCGGTGACGACCACCGCGAGGACCGTGACGCCGAGCATGATCGTGGCCAGGGCGTTGACGGCCGGGGTGATGCCGAAACGGACGGCCGAGTAGAGCACGATCGGCCAGGTGTTCGTCGTGCCGTTGGTGAACGCGGGCTCCACGTAGTCGTCGAAGGAGAAGGTGAAGGACAGCAGGGTGGCGGCCACGATGGCGGGCATGAGCCGGGGCAGGGTCACCTGGCGGAAGGTGGCCAGCCGCCCGGAGCCGAGATCGTAGGCGGCCTCCTCGAGCACGTTGCCCATCCCCACGAACCTGGCCCGGATGATGAGCATCGCCAGCGAGGCGTTGAACACCACCTGGCCGAACAGGATGGTGAATGGGCCCAGGGTTGGGAAGGCGTGGAAGTGGTTGTGCGCCTGCACGAAGAAGATGAGGGACGCGACCGCGATGACGATCTCGGGCACGACCAGGGTCAGGTACACAAGGGCGTCGAACGGTGCGCGGAACCGCGGCTTCATCCGCCCGAGGGCCAGGGCGGCGCACAGGCCCAGCACGGTGGAGATGATCGCCGCCTCTGCGGCGATCTGCAGGCTGACGCCGATCGCCTGGATGTAGTTCGGTTCGTGGGAGTGCAGACCGGCACTGAACCAGCAGGAGGTGAACCCGTTCCAGACCGTGATGTTGCCGACCTGGGTGGGCGGGATGGTGCAGACGTTGGAGCCGTGGAAGGAGGCGAGGGCCGCGGCCGACGGCTTGTTGAAGGCGAAGACCGCCATCACCAGGATCGGCAGGTACAGGAACGCGAACACCACGACCGCCCACGCGGTGAATCCCTGCCTGGCCTTGAGGCGCCTAGGCACCGAACTGCTCCTCTTTGGTGGCGAACAGGATGTAGATGACGACGAACACCGACAGCGCCGCCATCAGCGCGATCGACAGCGCAGACCCGAAAGGCTGGTTCTGGGCCTCGCTGAACTGCTCGCCGATGACGTTTCCCACGAACTCGAAGTTCCCGCCGCCCAGGATGTTGGGGATGATGTACTCGCCGGTCATCGGGATGAACACCAGCAGCGCGCCGGTGACAAAGCCGGGCAGGGTGAGCCGCAGCGTGATCTGCCGGAACGCGGTGAACGGGTGTGCCCCCAGGTCGGTGGCGGCCTCGATCAGCGTCCAGTCCATCCGCTCCAGTGAGGCGAACACCGGCAGGATGAACAGCGGCAGGTAGTTGTACACCAGGCCGACGGCCACAGCGCCGCCGTGGTACAAGATGTTGAGGCCGAACCAATGAGCGAGGTACCCGTTGGGGTCGAGGATGATCTTCAGCGCGTAGGTGCGGATGAGGAACGACGTCCAGAACGGCACCACGATGAGCAGCAGCGCCAGCATCTTGTAGGTGGTCAGGTAGCGGGCCATCCAGTAGGCGATCGGATAACCGACCACGATGGCCATCACGGTGCCGGCCGAGGCCATCACCAGCGTGCGCTCGAAGACCGTGACGTACAGCGGGCTCAGCACCTGGCTGTACTGGGAGAAGTTGAACCCGTAGCTGAGGCTGCCGAAGCCCTGCTGGGTCGCCAGCGAGAACGCCACCAGGATGGCCATCGGCCCGAGGAAGAAGATGGCGTAGTACAGCAGCGACGGAGAGGTCAGCCACGGTGGGTAGCGCGGCTTGAAGGACCGCCTGCGCCGGGTGGCGGCCGCGGGTGCGGCCGCCACCTCGGATGGCTTCTGTGCGACCGCCATCAGGCCGCCTTGAACTCCGAGTAGATCTGGGTGCGGGCCTCGACGACCTGCGGGCTGACGTTGAGGATGTAGTGGTAGTTGTCGGTGTAGGTCTTGGGCACGTTGAACAGGGGGTCGTTGCGGAGAGCCGCGGGCAACTGGGCCAGCGCGGCCGGCATCGGGATCTTGTAGTTGTGGTAGTTCATCTCGGTCACGGCCGTGCTCGGGGTGAGCAGCCAGTTGATCCAGGCGTGCGCGGCGACAGGATGGGGGGCGCTCGCCGGGATGCACCAGTTGTCCGCCCAGATCTCCGACGCCGCGTGCGGGATGATGGCCGTGATGTCGCCCTGCTTGGCCCGGCCCTGCACAATCCGGCGCACGTCGCCGTTCCAGCCCTGGCTGAGGATGATCTTGCCAGCGATGGCGTCGTTGATGTAGGCGGACGAGTCGATCGTGGTGACGCCCGGCCGGATGGAGAGCAGGAAGGACTTCACCTGGTTGAAGTCGGCCTGGCTGGCGGTGTTGGGGTTCATGCCGAGCGCCATCAGCGCCAGCGGCACGACCTCTTCCGCCCCGTCCAGCAGGTTGGTGCGGCCCTTGCTCACGTACTTGGGCAGCAGGTGGTAGAAGTCGAGCATCGTGGCCGGCTTCTCGGTGATGATCTTGTTGTTGTAGAAGAACATCGTGATGCCGAAGTCTTTGATGACGTGGTAGTCACCGGTCGGGTCGTACGACGGCTTCAGGAACGACGGGTCCAGGTTCTTGAGGTTGGGCAGGAGCGCCTTGTCCAGCGCCATCAGGCTTTTTTCCTGGATCAGCTCGGCGACGGCGTTCTGGCTGGGCACGATGATGTCGTAGCTCGTGCCGCCCGCGTGCAGCTTGGCCAGCAGCTCGTCGTTGCTGGAGTAGTAGGTCTCGTGGTAGGTCATCCCGGCCTTCACCTCGGCCGGCAGCTTCAGGAACTTCGTGTAGGTCGAGGGGTCGTCGTACTGCGACCAGTTGTAGATCTCCAGGTGGTTCTCCAGCGGCTTGCCCGCCAGCGGGTTCCCCGAGCCGCCCGACGGGCTCGCGGAGCCGCTGCTGGTGGACGTGCTGCACGCCGCTGCCGCCGCTGCCAGGATCGCCATCCCGCCAAGCCCCAGCGCTTCCCGCCGGTTCATCCGCCGGCCCGCGGCACGCTGCACCTCGCGGTGCAGGTAGTCCAGCTTGGGCTTCATCTCGCGTGGCGCGAGGATGCTCAGCTCGTCCCGGTGCTCATTCATGACTTCTCCTTCTCGTCGCCCGCGTCGGCGGGGGCGGCGTCACCCAGCAGCAGTGGGGCGGATTCGTCCCAGCTGACCGCGATCTGGTCGCCCGGGTGGATGGTGTCGAGGGTGGGATCGGCGCTGGCGCGCTGCTCGCGCACCAGGATGTTGACGTCGATGGCCAGCCTGGCCACGATCTGGATCTTGTCGCCGAGGTACATCTTGGTGATGACCTCGGCGGTGGCCGAGTTGGCGGTCCCGGTGGAGACCCCGGGCGCGGCCACCATGCGCTCGGGCCGGATGCCCACGCGCACCCGCCCGCCCCGGACCGCCTCGCCGCGTCCGCGCACGACGATCCCGGCCCCGGCGTCGAGGGCGAAGCCGCCGTCGGCCGCCTCGGCCACGGTGCCGGTCAGGAAGTTCATGTCCCCGATGAAGTCCGCCACGAACGGCGTCAGCGGCCGGTCGTAGATCGCACGCGGCTCGTCGAGCTGCTCGATCACGCCGTTCGACATGACCGCCACCCGGTCCGACATGGACAGGGCTTCCTCCTGGTCGTGGGTGACGTAGATGAAGGTGATGCCGACCTGCTCCTGGATCCGCTTGAGCTCGATCTGCATCTCCTTGCGCAGCTTCAGGTCGAGCGCGCCGAGCGGCTCGTCCAGCAGCAGCACGCGCGGGTTCATCACCAGTGCCCGGGCGAGCGCGACCCGCTGCTGCTGGCCGCCGGACAGCAGCGTCGGCCGCTGATTCTCCCGGCCGGTCATGCGCACCAGCTCGAGCGCCTCACGGGCCCGGGTGTGCCGCTCGGGCTTGCCGGCCTTGCGCTGCTTGAGCCCGTAGGCCACGTTGTCCAGCACCGACATGTGCGGGAAGAGGGCGTACTGCTGGAAGACGGTGTTGACGTCGCGCTTGTACGGTGGGGAGCCGACCGCGTCCAGCCCGCCGATGACGATCTCGCCCTCGTCAGGCTGCTCGAAGCCGGCGATCAGCCGCAGCGATGTGGTCTTGCCGCAGCCGGAGGGTCCCAGCAGGGAGAGGAACTCGCCCTTGCGGACCTTCAGGGTGACCGCGTTGACCGCGGTGAGGGCGCCGAAGCGTTTGGTCACGGCGCGGAACTCGACGTCGTAGACCCGGTCGCCGGTCACGGCACTCACGCCCACCCCCCACCCCCCACCAATGCATGTTTAGGGCACCTTAGGGCAAATGTTGCTCGCGGTCCACGGCCCGCAAGGTCTTGACGAGGCACGTCTTGCTCCGCAATATGGTCTGAAGATCAGTCCTTTAGACCATGAGTGGGGCGGGGTGTCTGCTGACTTCGAGGCGGTCGATGACGCCATCCGGGCGGAGGCGGAGACCGCTTTCGCGTTCCTGGAGCGGCTCATCGGCGCGCGGAGCACGGTGGGCGAGGAGGCCGCCGCCCAGGAACTCGTCGCCGCCGAGCTGGCCAGGCTCGGCTTCGGCGTCTGCGAGGTGCCGGTCCCGCCCGAGACGGCGGAGCAGGCCCCGGCCGGGGTGGCGCAGGCTCCCTACCAGGGCCGGCCCAACGTGCTCGGGCGCCTCAACCCCGGCGGGTCGCCGTCCCTGCTGCTGAACGGGCACGTCGACGTGGTCCCGGCCGAGGCGGCGGTGTGGTCGGGCGACCCGTACCAGGCGGTCACCTCGGGTGGCTGGATGCGGGGCCGCGGCGCCGGCGACATGAAGGGCGGCTTCGCGATGGGCCTGCTCGCGGTCGCCGCGCTGCGCCGGGCGATGCCCGGGGCCATCACCGGCGAACTGGGCTTCCTCAGCGTGATCGAGGAGGAGTGCACCGGCAACGGGACCCTGGCCGCGGGCAACGCCGGGGTGCTCGCGGATGCGGCCGTGCTGCTCGAGCCGACCGGCCTGGACCTGCTGCTGGGCGGTGTCGGCATCCTGTGGGCCGAGATCGAGATCGAGGGCATCCCGGCGCATGCCGAGGCGGCCGACCGGGCGGTGAACCCCGTCCGGTGCCTGCCGGAGATCCTGCGTGCCCTGGCCGCCCTGGAGGACGAGATCAACGCCGAGGCGGACGACCCGGCCTTCCGCGAGGTCGCCCGGCCCTACAACGTGAACGTCGGGATGATCAGCGCCGGGGACTGGGCGTCCAGCGTGCCGGCCCGCCTGGTCATGCGGGTCCGCGCCGCCTTCCCGCGCGCCTGGACTGCCGACGAGGCCTTCGGCCGGGTGCGGGACGCGGTGCTGCGGGCGGCGGCCGGTGACCCGTGGCTGGCCGCCCATCCGCCATCGGTGCGGCAGGCCGGCTTCCGGGCCGAGGGTTACCTGCTCGATCCCGGCCACCCGCTGGCGCACGCGCTGGCCGACGCGCACGCCAGTGCGCATGGCAGCGAACCGGCCCGGATCGTGCTCGGCAGCACCACCGACGCCCGCTTCTACCTCAACCAGTTCGGCCTGCCCGCCCTGGCCTACGGCCCGGTTGCCCGCAACATCCACGCCGCCGACGAGGTGGTGGAACTGGCCAGCATCGTCCGCGGGGCGCGGACCCTGGCCAGGTTCGCCGCCCGCTTCTACGCCACCGGCGGCCTGCGAGAGGTATCTGGATGAGACGCCTCTGTCCCCCTCAAGTGCTGGCAACGCCGCAGGCGCCGGGCCGAACGCCGCGTCAGCGGTGTCCCGGCGCCGAGGACCCGCCGCCCGAAGCCAGCGAAGCGCCCGCGAGGGGGGCCATGAAATGACCGGCAGGGATGGCCGCGGGGCGGCGGCGGAGGCTGGCGGGCAGGAGCCGTTCGGTGCGCTGCTGACCCCGATCGCGCTGCGGACCGCGGGGGAACGCATCGCGGAGCGGCTGGTGACGGCCATCGCGCTGGGCGAGTTCGTGCCCGGCCAGCGGCTGCCGCCCGAACGCGATCTCGCCGCGATGCTGGAGGTCAGCCGGACCACCGTGCGGGAGGCGCTGCAGCGGCTGCAGGCCGCCGGGTACGTGACCGCCCGGCGCGGGCGCGGCGGGGGGACGTTCGTCCGGACCGGCCAGGGCGCCGACTCCGACGGCATGATCCGCCGCACGCTGCTGCCAGCCTGGGAGGAACTCAGCGAGGTCTTCGACTTCCGGCAGCTGGTCGAGCAGCTGATCGCGAGCACCGCGGCCACCCGCCGTGACACCGGCGATATCGCGGCGATCCGCGCAGCCGTCGCCGCGTACGCGCGAGCCGAGGACCGCGACGCCTCCCGGCTCGCCGACGCCGCCCTGCACCAGGCGGTCGCCCACGCGACCCACAACCCGCGGCTGGTCGAGCTGAGCGCACGCATCCGGCGTGAGGTGAGCCTCGGCTTCGACGCCGAGCCGTACAGCCCGCAGGTCCGGCGGCGGGCGCTGCACCAGCATCCGGAGCTGGCCGAGGCGGTCATCGCCGGGGACCCCGCCGTGGCGGCCAGCCTCGCCGCCCGGCACTTCTCGCTGACCGAGGACATGCTCAGGGAGCTGCACGCCCGAATCTGGGTCCGATCTGGAAGGGACGCCAATGCCGGTAGCCAGGGTCAATGACATCGACGTGAACTACAAGCTGGAAGGCGACGGCCCGGAGACGATCGTCCTGGTCAACGGCCTGGCCGACGACCTGGAGACATGGGCGTTCCAGGTGGAGGACTTCCTGGCCGCCGGGTACCGGGTGCTGCGGTTCGACAACCGGGGCATCGGCGCCAGCTCCAAGCCCGCCGGGCCTTACTCCAGCCGCATGCTCGCCGACGACGCCAAGGCGCTGGTCGATTCGCTCGGCGTCACCGGCTTCCACCTGATGGGGGTCTCCATGGGCGGGATGATCGCCCAGGAGTACGCGCTGGCCTACGGCGCCGACCTCCGCTCGGCCACGTTCGCGTGCACGTACGCGGCGGCGGGGCCGTTCTGCTCGCGGATGTTCGACATGTGGGCCGGCATCGCGCCGGTCCTCGGCGTCCCCTACGTCATGCGGGACGTCACCCTGTGGGCGTTCACGGTGCCGTTCTTCGACCAGCGCGGCGAGGAGCTGGCCGAGTTCGAGACCGCGATGCGGTACATGGACCAGCCCATCCACGCCTACCTCGCCCAGCTCGCCGTGATCCAGCAGCACGACACCACATCCCGGCTCAGCCAGATCGCCGTCCCCACCCTCGTGCTCGCCGGTGGGGAGGACATCCTCATCCCGGTCTCGCTGTCCCGGCAGCTGCACGAGCTGGTGCCCGGGTCCACGTGGGCGACCACCAAGGGCGGTCACGCCTGCCTGTGGGAGCACCCAGCCGAGTTCAACCAGATCTTCCTGGAATTTGTCTCCCAGCACGGAAGGGGTTAGCGATGTCCGCTGCCGACCGATCCCCCCAGACCCTGCAGCGCGGCCAGCTCGGGCTGTTCGGCGTGATCATGCCCGGGCTGGCGCAGGTGGCCCCGGCGTTCAACCTGTTCTTCACCACCGGGGTCATGGTCGCCCTGGCCGGCGCGTCCGCCCCGCTGATCTTCCTGATCAGCATGGTCGGGATGGGCGCGACCGCCAGCAGCCTGGCCCAGTTCGCCGGCGTCTACCCCAGCGCCGGGTCGTTCATCACCTACATCACCCGCTCGATCGGGACCAAGGTCGCGGTCGCCATCGGGGTGATCACGGTGCTCGGCTACATCATCGCGTTCGGCGGGATCTACATCTTCGTCGGCAGCTACATCGTGCAGAACGTGCTGGGCGACCCGCACATCTGGGGCATCACCCAGATCGTCACGATCGCCTATGGCGTGCTCGTGGTCGCGCCGGTCATCGTGGGGCTGCGCTTCGGGGTCCGGGTGACCGTCGCCCTGTACGTGTTCGAGGTGGTCCTGCTGCTCGTGCTCAGCCTCACCATCCTGGCCCGCGGCGGCGCCAGCGGCCTGTCCTCTGCCCCGTTCAGCTGGCCGGGCGGCTCCAAGGACGTGCTGCTGGCGTTCAGCCTGGCGGTGCTGGCGTTCGGCGGGTTCGAGGCGGCGGCCCCGCTGGCCGAGGAGACCCGCAACCCGCGGCGCAACGTCCCGCTCGCCGTCCTCGGCGCGGTCCTGGTCAGCGGCATCATCTACGTGGTCGGCTCGTACGCCCTGGTGACGGCGTTCGGGGTGGGCCACGCCGGCACGCTGGCCGCCGACGCCAACCCGTTCCACACCGCCGCCAAGGCGTTCGTCCCGTTCGTGGCGCCGCTCATCACCTGGGTCTTCCTGTCCAGCGTGACCAGCTCCTACGTGGCGGCGAACACCCAGACCTCACGGGTGATCTTCGCCGGCGCCCGCGGCGGGCTGTGGAGCGCCACCCTGGCCGGGGTGAACCCGCGGTTCCGCACCCCGGCCGCCGCGGCGGTCGCGTTCGTGGCGCCGAGCATCCTGATCGGGGTGGTCTCCACCGCGTTCACCGATCCGGTGACGGCGTCGGGCTTCCTGGGCACGTTCGGCATCCTCGGCCTGATCATCATGTACCTGGCCGCGAACATCGCGCTGGTGGTGGAGTTCGTGAAGTTCCGCCGCCGGGGCATCCACAAGAACGTGTGGCTGTGGGTGGTCACCCCGGTGGTCGGGGCCATCGTGCTGGCCATCCCGATCTGGGGTGACCTGCGGCCCGGCCAGCCCAGCCCGTACAGCATCCTGCCCTGGCTCACGCTGGCGCTGATCGCCGTCGGCGTGATCTACGCCGCGGTGCTGGCCAAGGCCCGCCCGGCGGTCCTGCAGCGGGCACCAGCGCTACTGGAAGGCGAGGAAAGCCTCGCCACCGACCCGCTGCCGGTCGACGGCTGACCGGCCGCTACAGCGCCTGCTTGCGCTGGAGGTAGTTGAATGCGGCCCAGCCCACCGGTACCGGGAGCCAGAACGTCAGCAGCCGGAACAGCAGGACCGAGCTGATCGCTGTCGCGTTGCCCAGCCCGGCCGCGGTGAGCCCGGCGGACAGGGCGACCTCGACCGCGCCCAGCCCGCCCGGGGTCGGGGCGGCCGACCCGAGCGCGCTGCCGGTCAGGTACACCACAGCGACGCTCGCGATGGATACGGACCCGCCGAGCGCGTGCACGCTGGCGGACAGGCACAGCACATAGATAAGGGTCAGGCCGAGCGCGCCGCCCAGGCCCTCGGCCAGCTTGCGCGGCCTGTGCGCGAGGTCGAGCAGCCGGGGCAGGACCTGCCCGAGCGTGGGCACCAGCCGGGCCCGCAGCAGCCGCCGTCCCCGCGGCACCGCCATCGCCGCGAGCAGCAGCACCACCAGCCCGGCCAGGACGTAGTACACCCAGACCGGCGGCCGCAGCGAGTGGAGGTGAGCCGCCCCGGTGATGGCCGCGAAGATGACAAGCAAAGACATATGCAGAACGAAGGCTGTCACCTGGGCCGCGCCCACGCTCGCAGTCGCCTTGGTGGGGGAGACCCCGCTGCGCTGCAGGTAGCGGATGTTGAGCGCGGCGCCGCCCACGGCCGCTGGGGTGACGAGCGTGACGAACGAGGCGGCGAGCTGGGCGAGCACGGTCCGGGTGAACCGCAGCCGTTCCAGCACGAAGCCGGTCAGCGAGGTCGCGGCCGCCGGGTAGGTGAGCGCCGACAGGACCAGGGCCACTCCGGTCCACTGCCACTGCGCGTGCCGGATGAGGCTGGCGAAGTTGACCTCGGCCACCTGCCCGGCCAGGACATACGCCACGATGACCCCGGCGACCAGGCTCACCAGCGTGCGCGGGCGCACCCGCTCCAGCTGGACCGGGGCGGGTGCGTCGCCGTTCGGGGCGGCGGCGAGCAGCCGCGCGCGCAGGGCGGGCAGGACGTCGTGCCGGCGGCGCAGTGCCGTCCGGGTGCTGCGGTACAGCGCCACCGGCTGCAGCAGCGGCAGCACCCCGGCCAGCTTCGCCGCACCCACCTCGGCGAGCGCGCCGTCGGCGGCCTTGTCCGGGCCGACCAGCAGGGCCAGCTCGGCCAGCAGCTGGGCCAGGTCCAGGCGGCGCTGCAGCTCACTGGCGGCCACGTCGCCGTTGCCGGGGTCCAGCAGCACCACCCCGCCGTCGGCGGTGACCAGGATGCGGTCCGCGGTGAGCGCCCGGTGGGTGATGCCGTGGGCGTGCATCCGCAGCACGGTGTCCCACACCCGGCTGAGCAGGGCATCGTTCGGCGGGGAGGCGAACTCGGCCAGGGTGACTCCCTGGCAGTGGTCGTAGGCCAGCACGGTAGCGTCGGGGCCCGCCCGGACGGCGGCCCGCAGCCGCGGCGTCGCCACCGAGGCGTTGACCATCGCGTAGGACAGCAGCGCCGACCGCTCGACAGCGTGCTCCAGCGACAGCGGCGCACCCCGGGCCACCTGGCTGCGCAGCCGCACCAGCCGGTAGGCGCGGTACAGCGCGCCCGCGGCTTCCTGGTCGCGGTCGAACACGGCGACGTCGAGATGATCACCGTCGCAGGTGGTCGCGGCGTAGGAACGGCTCGCGGCGCCGGCCTCCGTCTGGCGGCTAATCGTTGCCACCGGCAGGCCCGCGGAGCTCAGCGTTTCGGCGATCTCCTGTGCCCCCGGCCGCTGCGAGGGCAGGCCAGCCCCGTACCGCACCGCGAGGCCCACCGTCTCGCCCAGCACCAGGGTGATCGCCAGCGACAGGGCGGTGGCGTGGATCGCCACCAGGCTGGTGATCGCGTACGCGCCGACGGTCAGCCACACGGCGGCCCGCCAGCGCGGGCGGCCGGACAGATCGATGACGGCGACGTAGGCGGCGAACGCAGCCAGGTAGCCGTCGAGCGGCGCGGTGTGGGTCAGGCCGCTGCGGGTCACGGTGAGGACCTGGTACAGGTCGGTGGCGTCGGGCAGCCGCAGCAGCGCGTTCGCCGCCACCACCACGCCGACGGTGACCGCGCTGGTCGCGAGCGCCTCGCCGAGCCGCCGCGGCTGCCTGCGGGCGAACTGGCGGGCCGCCAGCGCCACTGGCAGGATCAGCAGCGCCAGCCCGGACGCGATCGCCAGCAGGGTGAGCAGCGTCCCGGGCAGATGGCTCCCGCCCGCCGCGATGTCGGTTTCCGCGCCGTTCGCGGTGGCACGCGCCACCAGGCCGGTGCCCGCCAGGACGACCAGCCCGGCGCAGCCCGCGACCAGGCGGAGCAGATCGGCCGGCTTGCGGACCCGGCGCTCCTGGTGGTCCTCGATGACGACGGCCGGCCCGGTGGCCGGGCCGGCCTGCTCGCCGGGCGCGCCGGAAGGCGGCGGCGGGTCGGGTCCGGGCGTCGTCACCTGACGATCGTTTCACCAGGCCGCGAACTAGTACAGGTAGCCCATCTGGGCGCTTGTCCCCCTTGCGTTACCGCGGGGCGCTACCGGCGGCCGTGTCCCGGGCGCCCGGCGCGGCCTGCGCCGCTTCCAGGTGCTGCTTCATGCCTGCCCAGATGGCCCGCTCCTGGCGCCTGCCGGCCCAGGCGATGACCGGCGCGAGGAGCTTGACGGCGCCTGTGGGCCGGACCTGCCACGACCACCGCATCCGCGTCCCCGCCGGGACGGGCTCGAAGGTCAGCCCCCCCGTGATAACGGCCTGGCGCATGGTCGTGGTGGAGGCCAGCCGTGCCGGCCGGTCGTAGCCGGTGAACTCGATCAGCAGGTCCGTATCACGGCCCATCGACCTGACCGCGGAGCGGAACCGGGTCCCCTGCCCAACCGGGCCCGGGGTCACCTTGTCGGCGCGTATCATCCGCGGGTTGTACTGCGGTTCGTTGCGCTGGTCGGCGACATAGTCGAAGACCACGTCCACGGGCCTGCCAACCACGATCTCGCCTTCGATCCTCGCCATCTCGCACCCCCGTGATCTGCCCCATCATCAGATCGCGATCGTCGCCGCGACGGCAGAGGCGAAGGTCCCCGGGCGCGCACCCGGGCAGACGGTGTGGGACGTCAGCCAAGCGCCGGGACTCGCCTGGCCCTGGACCGGCTAGGCCGGGACCGTTTGGCCTCCGATGGGCTGCTGGCCGGTCGCGGTTATTGGCTGGCCTGGCCGGTACATCTGCGGCGGCTTGTTCCCGGCCAGCATGCCGCCGTCCACCGGGATGACGGCCCCGGTGATGAACGACGACTGCGGCGAGCAGAGCCAGAGCACGGTCTGCGCCACCTCGGCCACGGTCCCGATCCGGCGCATGGGGGTGGCGAGCCCGGCCAGCCGCTGCGCTTGTGGGCCGGCCGCCTCCAGATGGTGGGTCAGGATCGGCCCCGGTGCCACCACGTTGACCCGGATGCCCTGGTCGGCGTAGTCGAGCGCGGCGACCTTGCTCAGGCCGATGACCCCGGCCTTGCCGGCCACGTAGGCGGCGAGATTGGCGGTGCCGTTCACGCCGGCGACCGAGGCCATGTTGACGATGGCGCCGCCGCCCGATCGCAGCATGGCGGGGATCTGGAACTTCATGCCGAGGAACGTGCCGCCGATGGTGGTGGCGATGCCCCGGTCGAACGCGGCCGGGTCGACGTCGGCGAGCGGTGCTGGCAGCGGGCCGCTGGTGGCGTTGTTGAACGCGGCGTCCAGCCGCCCGAACGCCGTGATCGCCACCTCGGCAAGTTCGCGCACCGAGTCCGCGTCGGTGACGTCGGCCCGGACGGGCTGCGCCCGCCCACCGCG